>DATNKD010000097.1:0-10822 GCA_035603575.1 Chthoniobacterales bacterium | reverse complement strand
ATAACCCCGGCATCATTGCTTTCCCGCCGTTCATCTGGCTGGTGGGCGCGGTGATCAGTGCCTTGGTGCACTTCTTTTTGATCCAGCTACCGATCATGAGTTACAGCGCCTGTCTGGTTTGCGGAATTGTTCTCGTCGTTTTGGCGCCGACGCTCGCGTTGTCGGCCCTAGCGGCGATGAAAACGGCCGGAACAAACGTTAATCCGGCCAAGCCTGCGCTAACTATTGTGCGTGGCGGGCCGTTTCGTTTCACTCGGAATCCGATGTATCTCGCGCTTTGTTTACTTCAGATCGCGCTTGGTTTTTTTCTAAACGACTGGATCACGCTGCTGTTCGTCGTTCCGCTCGCTTTGATCCTGCAGTACGGAGTGATCCTGCGCGAAGAGAGATATCTCACTGCAAAATTCGGCGAGCCTTATCTGGAATTGAAACGCGAAGTGCGCCGCTGGCTCTGAAAGAGACAGACAGGATTAACAGAATTGACCGGGCGGCCGCGGATTACGCTGATTTAAACGGATCGTCGGAAAGCCCTAGATCAACCTATTAGCGTGATCCGCGTGATCTGCGGTTAAATTATACTTTCGCGGCGCAATTCGGTGACGCAATTGGAGGAAAGGACGCTCGATTAACAGGAAGAGCAGGAAACCGGCGATGTAGACGCAGATTTCCACGAGAACAAGAGCTGGAGCGGACGTGAGCGGGATGTTGTGAGTCGTGCAAAATTGCGCGACGAAATGGATGACGAGTTTCTGAATCAAGTATGCGCTGTAAGCGATGCTGGCCACGAACGCGGCGCCCAGAATGGCAACTCGACGAAACGGCAGCCGCGGACTGACTGCGCAGATCAGGAGCGTTGCCATCCCGAGCGCGATAAGCGGGAATTGCCAGACACAGGCGGCGACGGTGAGGTTTTCGCTTTCGCCGAGATAAAGGCCAAAAGCGATCGCGGCTAATCCGGGCAGCCAAAGCCAGATCGCGAGATTCATCAACCGCTGCCACCATTGCGCCCGGAATTTTTCGATCGCAGCCAAAACAACTCCGAAGACAAGCGGATCGAGCCGGGTCCAGGTTGGATAGTAGATCCAGGCTTGAAAGCCGCGGAAGCTGACGCCGCCGTCTGCGGCCGGATTCTGCCAGGCAAGAAATGTCCGCAACAAGATTCCACCGAACAGGATGACACATGGGATGATGAGGGCCGCGCGCGGCCGGCGATTTGCCAAGAGCAGGATGAACGGAAGACAAAGATAAAATTGGTCTTCGACCGCGAGCGACCACGCGTGTGAGAACGCGGTGCCGCCGTGGAGAGCGATGTTTTGGACCGAGAGAAGAAATTTCCAGAGCGGCTGCGACATTTCGGGATACTCGCGCCACGACGGCAACAAAAAGTAAACCGCGAGAGTAACGAAGTAAGCCGGCATGATTCGCAACGCGCGGCGAGCAAAAAAACGACCGAGGCTAATGCGCTGATCGCGCGCGAGCGGGGCGAGCAGTTGGCCGCCGATCAGGTAGCCGCTGAGGACAAAGAAAAGATCGACACCGATCCAACCGAAGCGATCGACCCGGCCGGGCAATTTGAATCCGAATAGCGCGGCGTGGTAAATGACGACCACGATAATCGCGAGCGCGCGGAGAAGATCGAGACCCGGCTGACGCTCGCGATCTTGAAAGCGCGGATCAACTGCGAGCCGCAGTGGCGTTACAGCTTCAGGCACAGGCTACAAAAGAAGTAGGAAGTAAAAATTAGAAAGGAGAAAGCGCCAAAGATTGAACGCGATTTGAGCGGGATTGAGACAGGTCATAAATCATAATTCGGCGATTGGGGCCGAAATCTTTCGATTTATTTTGAGTCGCGGCCGACACCGCCGCCGCTACAGCAAGATCATGATCGATATTTCTGGATCAGATGATCGATGTAGTGGCTGTAGCTTTCGGCGAGGGGCGCGCTTTCGATGAAAAGGATGTTCTCAGCGTTAAACTCGGCGCTGCGCGAGAAATTGTAGGAACCGGTGATCACCGTGTCGTCGACGACCAGGACTTTGTTGTGCATGAAATCATGCGTGCTGGTTGGTGTGTAGGGCGTTGAATTTTTCCCGACGAGATGGGCGCGTGCGACAATTTCCCCGAGGGCGCCGATTTTCCATCGATTAGATGGCACTTCCTGCCACTGGCGGTAAACGTCGGCCATTTGGGTGCGATCATAAATGCCGTCGACCGCGACAGTTCCTCGGTGCAACAAATTGCCGAGCTCGGAAATGAGCGTGCCGGAATTAATTAACAAACTGCAAATCCGGACGCGTCGTTTCGCTTCGCGGACGCGCCGGGCAACCTCAGCATCGATTTCGTGTCCGAGACCGGGCGAAAACATGACGCGCGCTGTGGCCGGTTGACCGGAAAAAACCAAGGGCACCGGCTCAGTGTGAATGTTGCCGGTGTTCTCGAAGTTTTCTTTCTCCCAGAGCTGTTCGAAATCCTGCGCGTAGTAATCGGCCGACGCGGGCGAATCGATCTCGAGAATATTGTTTTCCATCAATGTAAATGCGTCATCCGTCATATTGGTCGAACCGGTCCAGACCGATTCGCCATCGCGGACGATGAATTTGTTGTGCATCAGTTTCATTCCGGCGATCCGGCGCCAGGGATAGCCGAGCGATTGAACGAATGCGCCGGTGCCAGCTGGCGCGGGATCCTGACCGGCAGCGACATTTGGCCGAAGCGGTTTGTCGCCGTCATAGCAGAACCGAATTTGCACGCCGCCCGCAGCGCGCTCGCGCAAAGCGGAACTGAGCGCAGCCTTCAGCGCATCGCCGAACCGCATGTCGTAAACGGCAAGATCGAGAGTTTGCTTCGCTGCGCGGATGAACGTGGTCAGGCGCTCCATGACAGAGTCAGCGGATTGTTCGCCTTGAGCGAGAAAGACAACCGAGATTCTATCCACGTCGGAATGTAGGAAGGAAAAGTTACAAAGTAACAGATTAAAGGCGTCTGTTTCGCGCCGCACTGAGACAAAAAAAGCGCCCGCGAGAAATTCTCGCGAGCGCTTCGTTAAATATTACTAGTCGTTCGTCCTATTTCTTTTTCGTGTAATTAATTTCCATGGTCTTCTTTTCCTGACCGCCCTGGTTCTCGTACCACTCGAGACTCATGTGTTTGTTGTCGGCAATTTTGATCACTTCGCGAACCGCTGTTTTCATTCCCGGGACCGGTTCCATCTCGGAAGTGTAGGTGAAAGATTTTGTCGCCGGGTCGTAAGTGCCTTCGGAGAACTCGATGCCGGTGCCCATGTTGTCGATCCAGGACGCAACGAACTTCTTCTTCACGTTGTCGTAGCCTTCCATGCCCATGCCCTTGAATATTATGTCCTTCATTTTGCCGTCTTCGCCGGGCATCTGCATTTTCCCGCTCACATCCATCATCACGTAACGGCCGCCCATGATCGATTTGCGGGTGGCGGTGCCTTTCGATTCCTGCGGCTTGGCGTTGGGATCCGGATTCATCCAGAACTTGATGGCGTAATCCCAGTTGCCATCGAGGCTGGAGAGGAGCTTGTGGTTCTCGTTCAGCTTCGACATCTCCATCATCTGCTTCATCATGTCGGCAGCGTTCGGTTGTCCAGTTGGAGCGCTCGCTCCGGTGCCGCCGGCTGGGTTCGCCGGCACGGCAACTTGGCCGGTGTTGGAGGATTTACTGCCCGGGGCCGGCGAAGTCGTGGTCTGCTGGGCGAATGATGAGACAGCGAGCGATGTCGTTGCAAGAAACGCGGTTACAATCAGAGAAGTTTTCATGACGGCATTCTGCCAGTGACAAGTGACGTGTGACAAGTGACATCTGGGGCGAGTTATTAGTTATTGGTTAATGGTTACTAGGGAACGCACCAAGAACGAATAACCTATAACAAATAACCTGCGCGCCTCGCGCGCGTTACCAACCCAGGACTTTAGCAAACACCAGGGGAGCGACGATGGTGGCGTCGGATTCGATAATGAATCGCGGCGTGCTCGCCCGGAGTTTTCCCCAGGTGATTTTTTCGTTCGGCACCGCGCCCGAATATGATCCGAAGCTGGTCGTTGAATCACTGATCTGGCAGAAATAACCCCACTCCGGCACTTGGTCGGTGACGAGGTCCTGATTGAGCAGCGGCACGACGCAAATCGGAAAATCGCCCGCGATGCCGCCGCCGATTTGAAAGAAGCCGATGGCTGAATCCTTCGACGCGCGCCGGTACCAGTCCACCAGCTCCATCATGTATTCGATGCCGGAGCGAACGGTGTGGACATCGCTGATGTGTCCGGTGATGCAGCGCGCGGCATAAATATTTCCAAGGGTGGAATCTTCCCAACCCGGCACGACCATTGGCAGATTTTCTTGGGCCGCAGCCATCATCCAACTGTCAGCCGGGTCGATCTCATAGAATTGTTTGAGCCGGCATTCCCGCAAAATCTTGAACAGAAACTCGTGTGGAAATTTTCTCTCCTTCTTTTTCGCGGCCGAAATCCATTCGTCGATGACGAGACCTTCGATCCGGCGGATAGCTTCCTCTTCAGGAATGCAAGTGTCGGTGACGCGATTGAGATGACGTTTCAGGAGCTGTTCCTCCTGCTCAGGACTAAGCTCCCGATAATTCGGCAGACGCTCGTAATGGGTCCGGGCGACGAGATTGAACAGGTCCTCCTCCAAATTCGCCCCGGTGCAGGTGATGGCGTGGACTTTGTCCTGACGAATCATCTCGGCCAGAGAGACGCCGAGCTCGGCCGTGCTCATCGCGCCGGCGAGAGTGATCATCATTTTGCCGCCGCCGTTAATGTGCGCGATGTAAGCGTCGGCAGCGTCCTTGACGACGGCGGCGTTGAAGTGCCGGTAATGCCGATCAATGAATTCGCTGATCGGGCCCGCCTTTACGCGGTGAACGTTCGCGGCTTCACCTGTCCGCTGTCGCTGCACAGAAAAATCTATAACGCGATTTTCAACAAATGAGCACGCATTTTTTTCGGTTGGAGCAAGATTTTTTTAAGGCAGGGAAGCGATGATCTTAGCGGCCAATGTTTGCGGCATGACGCCGAGAAAGAGAACGACGGCGGCGAGAAGGGTTACGGTGATTCGCGAAAAGACGTCCGAAGAAGTTGAGACGTTGAGGTCCGAAGTGCGAGCCGCACGGGCATTGGACTGGCCTCGTTGAGGCGTTGAGGGGGATTGTCGATCGACGAAGATCACTTTAAGGACGATCAGGTAATAGTAGAGCGACACGAAGCTGCCAAAGAGCGCAACCACGACCAGCCAAAGGAGACCGTGATTTCCGCCAGCGCGAAAGGCTGCGCTGAACAAATAAAATTTTCCAAAAAACCCCGCCAATGGCGGCAGACCAGCGAGCGACAAGAAAAAGATCGACATACAGGCGGCGAGGAGCGGCGACCACGCACCCAGTCCGGAGAAATTTTGCAGGTTGTCGCCCCCAGTTTCCCGCCGGACAGCGCCGACGACCGCGAACGCGCCGATGAGTGTGACTGCGTAGATGCTGGTGTAAAAGAGTGTCGCGGAAAATCCTTCGCGACCTCCAGCAACGAGGCCGAGCAAAGTGTATCCGCCATGCGCGACGGCGGAGTAAGCGAGCAACCGGCGAACGTTTGTTTGCGCGAGCGCCACGAAATTACCGAGCAAGATCGACAACGCAGCCAGCGCGGCGAGCACCGGCGACCAACCGGCGACCATCGCGTGCCAGTCAGCGCTGCCATGGACCGGGCCGAAACCGACGAGCACGATTTTCCCGAGCACAACGAACGACGCGACTTTTGAACCGGACGCAATGAAAGCAGCGCTTGGAATTGGCGCACCTTGATAAGCATCCGGCGCCCAAAGATGAAACGGCGCGGCGGCGATCTTGAACGCAAAGCCGATCAGCGTCATGACGATGCCAACGGCGAGCAGTGGTTGAAGGGGAAGCGTGGTCAACTTCTGACCAATCGCGGCGAGAGCGGTGGTCCCGGACATACCGTAAATCAGACTGATGCCAAAAAGCGTGAACGCGCTGGCGGTGCTGCCGAAGAGAAAATATTTCAGTCCGGCTTCGGCCGAGCCGACGTCGGTTTTATCGAAAGCAGCCAGGACGTAGAGCGACAACCCCAGCAGCTCGAGTCCGATAAAAATCATGAGCAGCTCTTCGCTCCCGACGAGCAGCATCAGTCCGACCGAGCCGAGCAGAAGCACGGCGATATACTCGCCAGGATTACGCAAAGATTTTTCCGAGGATACGAGAGGGACGGTAGCGATCGCGAGCGCGAGGCAGATAATTTTGAAGAGCGAATTGAGCGGCGAAATCACCAGCATGCCGCCAAATAAATTTGCGTGCGCCGGCAAGATGAGGATTGCGCCGATCGCGAGTGCGACGCCGAGCACGGCAACAATTGGACCCAACACCAGAGCGCGCGCGGTCGTTAACCCGATGGTCAGAACTACGAGCGCTGTGACAACCACAATCGCTTCGGGCGCGGCGAGCTTGAGTAATTCGAGGTAACTCATTTCAAGAAACGCATCGCTTCAACCGCAGGCTGAATGCGATCGAGCAAAAATTTCGGATACAGTCCGACCGCGAGCGTGGCGAACATAAGCAGACCGGCGCCAAGTTTTTCGGGAACCGTGATCGGTTCGAGGTGGATCGAGCGCTCCGCGCTCGATGTCACTTGAGCCGACGGAGCCGGTATTTGTTTAACATCGTCCGACGGAGCGGCCGATTCACCATCGACATCGAAGAATGCACGCTTCAGCGCGCGAAGCGTGAACGCAGCGACGAGCACCATTCCGGCGCCAGTGATCCAGACTGCGACCGGATAACTTTTCCACGCACCGATCAAAATTGTGATTTCAGCGGCGAACCCGCTAAAGCCGGGGATGCCCATCGAGGCGGCGGATGCGATTACGAATGTGAACGCCGCGAAAGGGAGCGTTTGACGCAGATTCATTCCCGCGAGCGCGTCGAGCTCACGCGTGTGCGTGCGCCGATAAATCATCCGGCCGGCAACGGCGAAGAGGAGGGCGCCAATCACGCCGTGGGAGAACATTTGCAGGACCGCGCCGGAAACGCCGAAGACGTTGGCGGTGGCCAGGCCGAGCAACACGAAACCCATGTGACTCACGCTGGAATAACCGATAACAAATTTCAGATCTCGTTGGCGCAGCGCGACCGCGGCGGCATAAACGATCCCGATCACGGCAAGAACCGCGATCCAGGTCCGCCACATTTGGAAGCCTTGCGGAAAAAGATTCATCGCCACGCGCAAAGCGGCGTATGCGCCAAGTTTCATCACGATACCGGCGAGCAACATCGAACCTGCCGTAGGCGCGGCGACGTGACCGGTCGGCGCCCACGTGTGCAACGGCCAGATACCGGCAAGCACGGCGAAGCCGAGAAACAAAACCGGGAAAGCCCACGATTGCAGTTGGGGCGCGAACTGAAATTGCGCGAGCTGATTCAGGTCGAGCGATCCGCCGCTGACATAAGCGGCGATGATCCCAAGAAAAACGAGCGCACCGCCAAAAAACGAATAGAGCGTCAATTTCATCGCGCCGTATTCCTTGTTGGTCGAACCAAAGATCGCGATCAGGAAATATTTCGGGACGATGACCAGCTCGTAGAAAAGAAAGAGGAGGAAAAGATCGGCGCTGAGGAATACGCCATAGGAGCCGCCAACTACGAGCAGGAGCCAAAAGAAAAACTCGTTCGCGCGATCAGTGACATCCCAGGAAAACAAAACCGCGCTGATCGCGGCGATCCCCGTTACCAAAACGAGAGTCAAGCTGATCCCATCGAGCGCGAGATGATAATTCATGCCGAGTGCCGGAAACCACGGGACGCGCACGATGGTTGTGAAGTGGGCAAGATCGACATCGTCGCAGAAAAATGTCGCAAGACTGACCGCGAACCCAGCGGTGGCGGTGACAAGCGCAATCCACCGTGCAAAAACACGCGGTAGAACGAGCAGAACAATTGCGCCGACGAACGTGATGTAAATCGTCCAGGCTATCATCGGCCGTTGCGCGTCCGATATCGCGCCGATTTTTCCCGAACATGAAATCCAATTTCGCGACGCGACTGTTTCGACGGTGTCATTAACTGGCGAATCGCTTCGAGAATCGCGCCAATTTCTTCGTCGTGTTTGCCAACGCGCCTCTCGAGTTCTTCAAATTTCCGCGCCAACTCACGATTGGTCTCAAGAGTTTCACGCAGCTTTACGAACGCACGCATGATTGCGATGTTTACTTTGACCGCGCGCTCGCTGTTCAACACGCTCGAAAGCATCGCCACACCTTGCTCAGTAAAAGCGTACGGACGGTGGCGCCGACCACCTCGGCCTTTTGATCTTCCAAATTGGAATATCAAACGTTCCGCGTCCGCGGGTGTGAGCTGGAACATGAAATCCTGGGGGAATCGATCGCGATTGCGTTGAACCGCTCTATTGAGATTACCGGTTGTGACTCCGTAAAGCCGGGCGAGATCGGCGTCGAGCAACACCTTTTTCCCGCGCAGCACAAATATTGTGCGCGCGATTCGGCCAACGGGCACAATTGATTTGCTCATTATGGCAAAGGTTCAGCTGAACAGCCGGGCCATTTGAACGACGGTTGCGTTGAAAACGTTGAAAATGAACTGAGGAGAAATCCCAATTGCGAACATCAACAGCGTGACCGGGACGATGACGAATTTTTCGCCGCGGATGAGATCGGAGAAACCGGTGCAACTTTGGGCAAGCGGGCCACTAAAGAGCGCTTGCATCGCGCGCATGAAAGTCACGGCCGTGAAAAGCAAACCGAGCACGGCGATGGCGGTGAAGGAGGCGGCAGTCGCAAATGAACCTTTGAAGATGAGAAATTCGCCGACGAATCCGTTGAGACCCGGCAACCCGAGTGACGAGAACATCGCGACGCTCATCCAGCCGCAAAGCAATGGAGTTCGCTGCATCAGACCGCCGAAATCGTCGATGCCGCGCAGACTGCGCCGCTTTTCCAGCAAACCGACGAAATAGAAAAGCGCCGCGGCGGTGAGGCCGTGATTGAAGATTTGCAAAAACACGCCGCTCAACGCCGCGTGCCTGTCGATCAAGGAAGATGTCGATCCTTCGACTCCGCTCAGGACAGGCCTTGCGGTGATGGCGAAAAGACCGAGCAGGCAATAACCGAGGTGATTGATCGACAAGTAAGCGACCATCCGTTTGAGGTCGCGTTGCGCCCAGGCGGCGAGCGGCGCGAAGACGATCGAGCAAACGACCAGCGCGAGCAACCATGGCCTTGCGATTTTGATTTCGTTAGGGAAAAGCGGAAGGAGCAGGCGGATGAAACCGTAGACGCCCATTTTCGAAAGCGCGCCGGTCAACACCATCGACACGCCAGTCGGCGCCGTTTGATATGCATCGGGCAACCAGGTGTGAAACGGAAAGAGCGGCACTTTGACGGCGAGCCCGAAAAAAATTCCGGCGAAGGCGAGCCATTGAAGTTTGCCTGCGAGCAATCCGGTTTTCCCGAGACCGGCGAGCGTCGCGAAATCAAATGTTCCCTTGGCAAAATAAATTCCGAGAAAGGCGAGGAGGATGGCGACGCTGCCGAGAAATGTGTAAACAAAAAATTTAACCGCTGCGTAATCGCGGTTTTCGCCGCCGTAAATCTTGATGAGGAGAAACGCCGGAACGAGGGTCATCTCGTAAAACAAAAACCAGAGAACAAAATTTTGGGCGGTGAACGTGCCGTAGAGAGCCGCCTGCATCACGAGCATGAGCGCGCAGGCGCCGCGTTCCAGGCGTTGCGCGGAAAAGGCGAATGGAAAAACGAGCGACGTCAATAAAACGAGAAGCAGACTCAGCCCATCGACGCCGACGAGATATTCGGCGCCGATCGAAGGGATCCAAGGGTGGCGTTCTACTGCCTGCAAGCCTGACGCTGTGGCATCGAATTTTTGCCAAAGCATCAACGCGTAGAATGCGGAGAGCGCATTAAAGATGAGCGCAACGGTGCGCGCGTTTTTTGGCTGGCCGATGTAAAGCGCGAGCGCGCCGGCGAGCGGAATCAGAATGAGGGCGCTGATTAACCCAACCATGCGTAAAGAAGAACGAGCGCGAGCATGCCGAGGGCGACCGCGCCGAGATAAGTTTGAATCTGTCCCGAGTGCCACCGCGACATCAGGCGCCCCAATCCGTGCGCGCCGCTCGTACTTTCATCGACACCGGCGTTGATTACACGCTCGTCGGCACTGGTTGTGACGCGGCCAAAAAATTGTCCAATCCTTCCGATGTCTTGAACGAGACCGTCCCAGACATGGCGATCCATCCAATCGGAAAGTCGCGCTAAAATCGCAGAGAGGGCGACGACGGTGCGCTCGTAAATTTCGTCGAACCACATTTTGTTTTCGAGAAAACGAAAGAGCGCCGGCTGCGCGTGTTGAAGTGGATCGGTTTCACCAGCGCGTCGATAGATCCAGATCCCAAGCGATACACCCGCGCCAACGAGCGCGAGCGAGACGATAATCATCGGCTGAATCAAAAGATGTGGGTCGAAGCGCGCCGAATGTCCCGTTAAATAACTCTCAAGCCAGGGCCAGGCGGGCGTGAGGACGACGCTGAAAAGAATTGCGCAAACCGCGAGGACGATTAGTGGGAGCGTCATTACGCGCGCACTCTCACGACCGTGCTCCGACGCAGCGTGCCGGTTGCCGAAAAAGACGTAGATGATCTGCCGCGTCATGTAGAGCGCGGTCAGGATGACGCCGATCAACATCAAGTAGTGCGGCAAGTGCGACCGCGGCCAATTTGAAGTCGCATGGAGAATTTCCTCCTTCGTCCAACCG
>DATNKD010000096.1:0-21087 GCA_035603575.1 Chthoniobacterales bacterium | reverse complement strand
CCTGCTGATGACACTTTTGAGCTTTGCGATCTTGATCATTGTCGCGCAACAAACCGGCGAAGAAATTTCCAGTTTCGATGGTTTGGCAAAACGCGCGCCCTTTCTCGCGTTCGCGATGTTGGTGGCAATGGCGTCGCTCGCTGGTCTTCCATTTACCGCCGGCTTTTTCGGCAAGTTCTTCATTTTCGTAAGCGCGGTCGCACAAAAACAAACCGCGCTCGTCGCAGTTGGAATCGTGACCGTGGCGTGCGGCTTTTATTACTACCTGAAAGTCATCCGCGCGATGTATTGGCAGCCGGGCACGAACAACAACACGATTCCGGTCGGCGTTCTCTCACGAGCGATCATGATTCTGCTGATCATCGCCACCATCTGGCTCGGTGTTTATCCGCAACCGATCTTAAATGCGTTAAAGCATTAACCACGGATGAGATGAGGCGTGAACCGTGAATCGAGATTCGTGAATCGATGTAACGATTTAACGCTTCAACGAATTACGCGAGCGAAGCTCAGTCGCTCAGCTCGACGTTCCAGTAAGCAAGATCGACAAAGTGTCGCCAGCTTTCGTGCTGGGGCGCGGTGAAGGTGACGTGCAAGAACGGCCGCCATTTCGGCCGCTTCGGCTTTCGAATCAGCGTCATCTGCGCTTCCTGCGGGAGGCGGTTGCCTTTACGGGTGTTACACGGAATGCACGAGCAAACAACGTTCTCCCAAGTCGTTGTCCCGCCGCGATCCCGCGGCACCACGTGATCAAGATTCAAATCATTGCGATCGAAAGCGTCGCCGCAGTACTGGCAGGTGTTCTTGTCCCGCTCGAAAACGTTGTGCCGGGTAAATTTCACTTCCTTTTTCGGCAGCCGATCAAAGAAGAGCAGCACGATCACGCGCGGCACCCGGATCTTCCACGAAATCGTCTGGACGAGCTCGTGATCGGGCGCGTCGGTTGAAAAATCGCGCCAGCCTTCAAAATCATGGGTCAGGAAATTGTTCGCGTCGTCCGCCGAAACGACATGGGCGTGTCCGGCATAGACGAGCGAGAACGCGCGTCGCGCTGTGCAGATGTTGACCGCCTGCCAGAGGCGGTTCAGCACCAAAACCTGACTATTTAACAACGAGTGCAAATCAAGAGCCTCGGTTACTACGCTTTCAGCGAAATTATCGCGAAAGTGCGGCGAAAGTATCACCCGCGTTTTCCCTTGTCAACGAGGGCGGACATCTCGCCGCCTGCTTGCAGAAACCCCAGGAACCTGACATGATCGTGATCGAATGCGGTGTTTTCCCCCCACCCTTCCAGTAAAGTTCCGGATTAGGCCGCAAAAAGGCGTAATATTCTACGCCTTTTTGACGTCTACTTCTCGTTAGGCCTACTACATGCGCACAGCTTTTAGCTTCGCTGTGTACGCCTTGAGCGTTTGCGCGGTTCGAGGAAATGAATCGCCAGCTCCACCGCGATTCCTGATTTTTCACGTCGCCCACTCGTACTACGGTCAGACGTTAGGGACGTTGTCGGATCATACAGATTTCCGCTATTGGGTTGGCAGCCCTGATCGTCGTGATTTTGTTTCGATGCGCGCAACACTCATTCAGAAAACAGCGGCAGGGTTTCGTTTCTCCTGGTCCGTGGTGCAGCGAGCCGAAGGCCAACAAATTGCTAAATTCGAAAGTGAGGAATTCGTTCCATGGAATGCCAGAAAACACCTGAAGTCCCTTCCAGAATATCCGGTCGACGTTTTCTACTCGTCCGTGCCGGCAAATGAGTTTAAACCAATGAGGTCTAACAAAGCGCTGCAGCCAACCGCTGACCGGATAGAAAATTTGCACATGACAACTTCAACACTTCCATCGCAGATTAAGATCGCGCTCGCCAGCGGTGGCTGAGCTTGGTCTCGTTAGGCCTAAAGATCACACCAACAACGAAATATGAAAACGAAGCTCTCCAACATCACCATCGTCCTCACCATTACTTCAATCCTTCTCCTGACCGGATGGTCTCGCGCGCGCGCTCCAGAAGACAAGCCGGTAACCGGAGACGAACTCACCACGCTCAAACGCGAGTACGCCAACGTTCTCGCGCTTCAGGGCACGTCGAAGGGCGAAATTCTAGCCATCGCCCGGATTCTGCGAGCGAATCCCGAGATGGCCATCGACCGTACGGCGGCGAGTGGCGAATATTGCTTCAAGAGCGACCTCGGTATCATGGTTCACTTCGCTACCCAGCCGGAGCGCACGTCGGAGGGCGTTCTCTACGAGTTCGACGCCTCTGGCCTGATCGCGGCAGGCCTGGACCCAACGCGCATGAAACAGCTACCCGAACTAGGCCGAATGACTCCTGGCTTGTGGTATTTCCTTCCAAAGGGGCAGCTAGACCCGCATCACGCACATGCGATGCCCGGTCCCACGATCGCAATTGCTGTCAACGTCAAATGAATTGAAGAGCGGCCCAACTCGCGGCTGTTACGAACTATCCCAGCCCGAAAGTAGTTTGAAAACTACCGTCGGGTCGGGCGAGATCCGATTTTTTTTACGAAGTTCCCCAGCGCACGTGATCAAATAAATGAGGGACAACGCGGCTAAATGTTGCGGCTGATTGTCAAATCGCGGCAACTCACCGACGTTCAGCTATGCACAAACCACGCAAACATGACTTTGGTGGCAGTCCCCGGACTGGAAAGCCGAAGCGTGATACATCGCGACTGGAAGACGCATCTGCGAAGCAGCGCAAGCAACATGCTCACAAGGCCCCCGTACGACGTGCCGCGAGCAAATTTCGCGGATAATCAGAGCATAACGGTTTTGCGACACTCGCTCTTGCCGGTGGCAGCTAATCTTGCTCTCGTTAGGTGGCCGGTCTGTTGGCGATCCAATGAACGCGAAGCAAGCTCTAGCGTGGGTCAAGAAATGTGGGATCGCCGTGGAGTCGGCGCGCGCCAGCGCTCCGAGTCTCGCTCAGGTGGTAGCAGGAAAACCATTGAAGAGTAGTTGGTGGGCACATCCGAAGGGAGACGAGATATTCGTTCTCTCGCGAGCGATTCGCAGTTCTCCCGACGTTTTGGTGTGCCGACTGGTAGATGGAAAAATTACCTACATCCATCGGCGTCTGTGGCCCGCCCTCGTTAGATTGGCCGGCCGCTTTTCCAAGCACAGGCTGGCCGCTGTTAAGGAAGTGCACACGTCTGCGGGCAAGCACAAACTGCTGGTCACGCCATTTCCCAAGTGGCTGCCGAACGAAGTCCTGAGAGCCGCGCGAAAGCTCTCCGAGAAAGAGGCCGCTTCACAATTGGCGCTCCTTCTATAACTATCGCGTTTAGGTTACGTGATCAGCACTTTGCGAAGCTCTACAAATGTCCATGTCTACTCGCGTTCGATTACTTAGAGGAAGCGGGTTGCTGCTTTTGTTGCTCGGGATTGTGCATTTGGTGGCGACGCCCCACATCGCGGCCCTCATCCGACACAGCGTTTCTCAGAGTGCGGCCGACAATCTCATTCCGCCGATGCTTCTGAATCATATTTTGGTCGGTCTGTTGCTGCTTCCTCTCGGATTTCTGACCTTTTATGCCGCGCCGCATTCGGATCGTTGGGCCCAAGTGACCGTTCGGACAACGGCTCTCACGGTTGCGACACTCCCTCTGACGCTGCTTGCGCTTATGGGCGTGCGCTACTTCGACGCGCCGCTCTTCGTTGCCGGTTTCCTCCTGGTGGTCGCCGCGTCGGTGACGTTGCTGTTGGCTGCGTTTACCAGACCGCGCACAACCGGTTCTGCCGAGAGCGCGCGCAGCTAACGACAATTATCGTCGCGTCGGCCTGGCTGAGCTACGGGTCGCGGCCCGCTTCATGAAATTGCCGGGCAGCCGTTTTTCGTCGTTGGGAACGGCGCCGGCGGCGTCGCCAAGGTGTTCATCCTCCGCGGGAAGAAATTGCTTAAACCGGTTCTTATCGATCGCTTTCATGAACGCTTCGTGCGCCGTGACCGTTCCGTTTTGCAACAGCGCAAAAATCGCGTCGTCCATAAATTGCATCCCCTGCGCTTTGCCGGAAACAATCACGTCCTGAAGTTTTTGGGTCGCGCCTTCACGGATGATCGCGGAGACCGCGGCGTTCGCGACCAGGATTTCATTGACTGCGACGCGACCCGAGGCGTCCGCTTTTTTCAAAAGCAATTGCGCGAGAACGCCGCGCAACGAATTGGCCAGCATCGCGCGCGCTTGCGGCTGCCGCGCCGCGGGAAAAACGTCAACCATTCGGTCGACCGTTTTCCGCGCGTTGTTGGTGTGGAGCGTTCCGAAAACGAGCAGTCCGGTCTCCGCCGCGGTCAGCGCCAGTGAAACCGTTTCCAAATCGCGCATCTCGCCGACCAGTACAATGTCGGCGTCTTCACGAAGAGCCGCTTTCAGCGCGACCGGGAACGATTCGGAATCGCCGGGAACTTCGCGCTGGGTGATGATGCTGCGTTTGTTGTCGTGCACGAACTCGACCGGTTCCTCAATCGTGACGATGTGCCGCGAGAAATTCCCGTTAATGTAATCGATCAGCGCCGCCAGCGTAGTCGATTTGCCGGAGCCGGTCGGCCCGGTGACGAGGACCAATCCGCCGCGCAGATGCCCGAATTCTTTGGCGACGATTGGGATGCCGAGTTGCTCCAGCGTCGCGATCTTCGTTGGAATCAATCGAAACACTGCGCCGTAGCCGTGCGTCTGCTTCAAATAATTGCAGCGGAACCGGGAAGCCGTGTCCATTTCGTAGGCGAAATCGAGATCGCCGCGCTCCTCGAAAATTTTCCAGTTCCGCTCGCCGCAAACCTCGCCCAACATCGACATCGTCTCATCGCGCGTAAGCGGCTTCTCCCGAATCGGTGCGACGTCACCGTGTTTGCGCATTTTTGGTGGCTGGCCTTCGCCAATGTGAAGGTCCGAGCCGCCCTCTTTTACAATTACTTTCAGAAATTGATCCAGGGAAGCCATCAGAAGAACCGCGGATTACGCGGATGTCGCGGATACAGATTATTAAACATTGAGATCTGCGGTTTCAGATTCCGCTTTGTGTTGGCGGACCACTCGTTTCCAATCCAATCGCGCACTTTTGAAATTCAACAGGAGCGCCAATTCGAGCCCACTGATCGTAAGATAGCCAACCATCTGTGCAATATGCGCTTCGTTGAAGGCGGCGACGACTTTCGGATCAACAACGACAAGATTATCTACGATCAAATCTGGTACGAGATCGCCAATAAGTTCACTGTGGTAGAAAACAGGAAAGCGCCGTTGCACATCAACCACGTGACCGCGTCGCTGAAGCTCAAGGACCAGCGCGCGTTCGTAAAGTTTTTCATCCAATCCGGGCTTTAGTTCATTAAGAACATCCATAGCAGCGCCGATGATTTTCCCGCTCAACTCTTCGTGAATCAGCTCGTTCTTCATCCGTTTAAATCCGCGTAATCCGCGGTTAAGTCTCTTTCAGTTCTTCACGAATTATTTTCCGCATCCGTCTTATCTGTGTAATCCGTGGTCAAACCTGTTTCAGGGTTTGGTGAGTAAATTTTCTCATCCGTTTAAATCCGCGTAATCCGCGGTTAGATTTTCAATCGCTGTTTCATTTCCTGTTTTTGATCGGCGCGGGCGTAGGCTTCGTCGGCCGTGATCAGACCGCGGCTCTGAAGTTCGACCAGAGCGTCGTCCATCAGTTGCATGCCTTGTTTTTTTCCGGTCTGAATGATCCCCGGGAGCATGAAGGTCTTTGCTTCGCGGATCACATTGGCGACAGCCGGGGTGTTGGTCAGTATTTCCAAAGCTAGCACGCGTCCTTTCCCATCCGCCCGCGGGATGAGTTGCTGACTAATTACGCCGCGGAGCGATTCGCTCACCATGATGCGGATTTGTTCCTGCTGATCGGGAGGAAAGACGTCGAGCAATCGATCGAGTGTGCGCGAAGCGTTGCCGGTATGCAGTGTTCCCAAAACCAAATGCCCGGTCTCCGCCGCCGTGATCGCGAGCGAGATTGTTTCCAAATCCCGCATCTCACCGACCATGATGACGTCCGGATCTTCGCGGAGCGCGCCGCGCAACGCCGCCGCGAACGAGCGGGTGTGGGTATGTACTTCGCGCTGGGTGATGTGGCAGCCCTTCGGCTCCAACAGATACTCGATCGGATCTTCGAGCGTGATGATGTGCTCGCGCCGCTCGATGTTTACCTGCTCAACCAAAGCCGCGAGAGTGGTCGATTTTCCACTGCCGACTGAGCCGGTGACAAGAATCAGTCCGTTTTGATAACGCGTCAGAAGCTTGAGATACTCGGGCAAACCAAGCTCGTCCATCGTGCGCACTTTTGTGTTAATGATGCGAAAGACGAGATCGACCCCGAGCCGCTGGCGCACGACGCTCGTGCGATACCGGCCGAAATCATTGGCGTAAGCAAAATCGGCGTCGCCGCGCTCGTACAATTGCGTTTTTTGGGGATTCGAGAGAAACCCTTTGGCTAGTGCGAGCGTTTGGTCCGAGGTCAAACGCGGCGCGTCGGGCCAGATCGGCTGCAGAGTTCCGTGTAACCGCCAGATCGGCGGCGCGTTTATACCAAGATGAATATCCGACGCGCCGGCACTTTGTCCGATGACCAGATATTCATCGACATGCGACAGCGGATGCGAACGAGGAGAATCTTGCGTCGGGTCTGGGGGCATGGCGCGCCGCGATTCTTATGCAGCGCGACCGCGCGCGTAAACTCAAAAGCCTTTCGGTCCGGGACGGTCGCGCGAACTGTAACTTCCCAGTTTCTTTTCGACAAAATTCATGACCACGGGTTTGAGCAAACTCGCGGCAATCCGCAGCGCGCCCAAAACGAATCCCGCCTCCAAAAGCGCGTGCCTGGATTTGGTCCCGCCTTTTGCATCGACAATGACTTTTTTCTTCCGCGTCACCACCGCCGTCACCAGCAAACCAACCGCAATTGCACCAATGATCCACGGCACCGGTTCGCGCCGGATCGAGCGCCGAATTTTACGCGGCAAATCAACTTCCTCGCGAACGCGGTTCAGTCTGAGCGCGAGATCTTCGCGCGATCGACCGATCTGCTCCTTCAGCTCCGCGTCTGATCTGTTTCCAGATTCTTTAGCCATTCTCGATCCTTTTTTAATTCCGCCGTGGTCGCGCGAAAGATCGGCCGTTTAATTCCACTGCGAGCGATTAGCAGAAAGATCAGCGCGATCAAAATATGCAGACCGGCTGCAGCCAATGCTGTCCACAGCCATGAGACATTTGCCAGGTGCGCGACGGCTACAACCGCAGTCGCGAGCAGAAATACGTAGCCGAACGCGAAGAACAAAAGCGCCGCGACCAGGCAAACTGCGACCAAAACAAATTGAACGAGCGCCGCTTTTGATTCCGTCGCAAACAGCGCAGCGCGGCTCTCGAAAAAATCGGCCAGCGCGCTCGCGAGCGCGACCAAACTTCCAATGAAACCCGCCTGGCGCGGTCGACTCCGCGACGGCGAATCTTCGCCAGACATTCAGCAAACCGCGATCAGCGCCGGAAAATCAGTCCAAGCACAAATCCCACGCCGAGCGCGGTAAAGATTGCCTTGGTCGGATTTTCGCGAACGTACTCTTCCGCATCGTCTTGAAACGTCCGCACACGCGTCCGGGCATCGCCCAAGGCCTGCTCGGCTTTGCCGCGGGCGTCCGTCCAAGCGTGCTCAGCTTTCCCGCGGGCGTCGTTCCAAGCCTGCTCGGCTTTGCCGCGATATTCGCCGGCAACCGCACCGGCCGCGTCCCGTAGATCCTCGGCCGCTTTGCGTGCGTGCATTTTGCTGCTCTCGAATTTGTTCTGCGCGTCCGCCGGAGCGGACGTGCGATGTGATTTGTTTTCTTCAGCCATGGTGGTCTCCATTTAAATTTCGTTACCGGAACTATCCGCGCGCTTGCGATCTTGAGCAAATCGCGCACCGATTGTCGATCTTTCGCTTATTGCTCGCGGAAAATGATCCGCGCCTTGGTCAGATCGTAAGGCGAAAGCTCCACCGAGACTTTGTCGCCCGGAACGATGCGGATGAAGTGCTTGCGCATCTTGCCGGAAATATGTGCGAGCACGTTCCGCTGGCCGGCGAGATCGACCCGGAACATCGTCCCCGGCAAAACCTGGGTCACCGTCCCCTCCATCACGATCTGTTCTTCCTTCGGCATGGCCGCGAAATATATTCACGAACACTGCATCGCTCAACCTGCCTGTAGCCGTTTCGCTCTGCGAAACGCTCCGAGTCGGAGTGGCAGTACGCGTCGCAGAGCGACGCGGCTACAATCGAGCTTAGCGAACATCTTCGAGCGAGACGCTCGCCAGATATTCGCCAAGCTCCTCCCGTTTCCACCACGCGCCGGTTTGTCGATGTTCCTGCACGGTCGTGAAACGGTAGCGATAAAATGTCGCTCGGACATATCGCGGCGGACTTTGCGGAAACGGATTCCGCTCGAACAGGGCCGCGACTTCCGGTTTGCCCTGCAATAAAGAAACGACCGTTTGAACAAACCACGGGTTCTGTCGGTATGAGCCGAGCGCGGCGAACCACATTTGCCAGTCGAGACGCGGCTGATGCGGCGCACACCAGCCCGGCGCCCGCATCACGTCGCCCGGTTTCCATTTGAATTCGTAAGGCTTCCAATCAATTCCATCCGCGCTGCCTTCAATCACGATTTCACGGCGATCTTTCGTCATCACGCGAAAGAGACCGTAGCCGTTTACGATTCGAAATGCTTCCGCTCGCGCATAAACCGATCCGAGCAAGCGCGGCCATTCCGTTTCCGGTTTGAACGCGCTGTAAATCAGCCAACCATTCAGTGGCAAAGTTAGGATAATTACCGCCGCCGCCGCATAACTCGACAATCTATGAGCAAAATAATGGGAGACGACGGCGCGTGTCCGTCCATCTGCCTGGAGGGCACCGCGCTGTCGGCGCCAGATTGAATCATCGATTAACAACAAACAGAGCGCGACTGCCAGTAAGTTGAAAAAGCAATAATTGCCCGTCGCCGCGATCATGATCTGTAGAAAAATGAGGAGCGCACAGGCAAGCAACCGCAACCGTCGCGGCGCCCAAATGAAAAACGGGACGATGATTTCGACGACGAGACAGAACGCGACCGAAAATTTCTTGAACCATTCGGGACCTTGATCGGCCCACCACCCGATCACGGTCGGTAACGGTTGCGACCAATAATGGTAATCGAGCGCGCTCAGGTCCCACCACGAATCGTCGCCGCTGGTCAGCTTCACCACGCCTGACATGAGCATGAGTTTGAAGAGCAGCAGTTTGAGCAGAAAAAACGCGGCGCGCGAAACGGGGGGATCGACGCCGCGCTTTGGCCAAAGCCGCCATGGCGCGAGGAAAATGGACAGGAATCCAGTTTCAATTAAGAGAATATCCCACTGAAAATTAAGGAACGGCTCGCCGACAGCTGCCAGCGAGAGATAAAAAACATCGAGCCCGAGCAGGCATAACGCTGGCGCGATTCCAGAAATCAGAAGCAGCGACAACGCAATTCCGCCGCCACAGAGAAAATGGAGAAACGCATCGCTCGAATTGAACCAGCACAGCGTTGGCAAGATCGACAACGCGCGGCTGCCAAGTTGGGCGCGGACGGCGGGAAGAAATCCACCGACCGGCGTGATTCCATCCGACCCGATGAGTCCGTCGATCTGGACCCAGAGCGAAACGAAGGCGATCAGAAAAATCAAACCGACCGCGCGAAGAAACCAGCGGCGCGCGACAAAATAAGTCGGCGGCTGCACGTCGTCGCCCCAGAGAAGTTGCGTGATCGCCGAAGCGAACCTGCGATTACACGATATGATTTTGTATACGCTATCCGAGACAGTCGCGAATCCAGGAACATGATCGTAACTCCAAGACAACCATTTTCGAGAAGATCGCCCTCGTAATGATCGAAAGACCGCTTCCGCGCCGAAAAAAACGCCGCCGTTGGTCTCGATATAAATCACCGAACGCTCAAATTGTTCGCGCGGAATTTCTGGAAATTTGTCGCCAATCTGCTGGGAAGACTCGTAATCGACTTCACCGCACGTGATTTCGCGCCAGCGCTCGATCCAACGCCGGCAGAAATGGCACTCGCCGTCCCAGATGATGATCGGCTTCGGAGGCGGGTTAGAAACGCGTATTTGCATGACTGAATTTCGAGGGCACAGGTGGATCGGCCGCTCCGTCGGCGATGCTATTAGTTTTGCGGCTTCGCCGCCATTTTTAACATCGAGCAAGGGACTGCTCGATCCACCTTACTTAAAGTCTGCCCAGATTGGCGCGTGATCGGAAGGATCCTTGCCTTTGCGCATCTCGCGATCGACTTCCGACGCCGTACATTTTTTGGCGAGCCCTTCGCTCGCCAAGACCGCGTCGATCCGTAGCCCGCGATTTTTCGGGAACGAAAGCATCCGATAATCCCACCAGGTAAAGACGCCGGGCTCCTGCGGATGCAGTCGCAGCGTGTCACGCAAGCCGATTTCACAGAGTTGCTGAAAAGCGGCGCGCTCACCATCGGAGCACATGATCGCGCCGCGCCAGAGTTGTGGATCGTGAACATCGACATCTTCCGGCGCGACATTGAAATCGCCGCAGACGACAAGATCGACATCTTTTTCTTTCTTCAGGCAATCGCGCAGTCGCGCGTACCATTCCAATTTGTATTTGTAAGCCGGCGAACCAACGGCCTGTCCGTTAGGCGCGTAAACGGAATAGACCCGCACATTTCCAATCGTCGCCGAAATCACGCGCGCCTGCGGATCGACAACTTCATCACAAAGCGACGCGCGAACTTGCGCGAGTTTCACTTTCGAAAGAATCGCGACACCGTTGTAAGATTTTTCGCCGTGATAAGCGGAGTCGTAGCCGGTAGATTGCAGCGCCAGTGCCGGAAATTGTTCATCGGTGCATTTCGTTTCCTGCAAGCACACAACGTCGGGTTTCGAACTTTCCAGCCACTCAAACAACCGGTCCTGTCGCTTGCGGAGCGAATTGATGTTCCAGGAGACGACTCTCATGCTGTCATTCTGAGCGAAGCAAAGAATCTCACAGTCGATGATGGATCACACTAATTTAACGAGTGTGACCGTCGGCAAAATGAGAGATCCCTCGCATCCGCTCGGGATGACCCGCGCGAAAACATCGGAATTCAATTTCATAGCTCAATTTCCACGCCCGGCGTCGGCACAATGATCTCTGAATTGGGCAAATCCGAAGCGAGGCGAGCGCGCATCCATTCCACCGCCTGCGGATCTCCATGGACGAGCAGGATTTTTTTCGGCGCGAGCTTTTCCGCGAATGCAATAAGCGATTCCCGCGATGCGTGCGCGCTGAATTGAAACTGTTCGATGTGACAACGCACGGGCCGCGGCGATTCGCCTGGATCAAGCGTCACCTGTTCGTTCGCCAGCGCGTTTCGCAAAATTCCAGCGGGCGATTCCGGATCGGCGTACCCGACGAAGAAAATGGAATGGCGCGGCTGATCGACGATTCGCTGCGCGAAAGTGTTGGAGAGTGTTTTCGGCGTCATCATTCCGCTGGAAAGTGCGTAAACGCGGCCGGCGCGAGTCCGTGCTTCGTTAATTGTCTCGGCGTTCAAGACAAATGGGCGAAGTTCATCGAGCAATTGCAGGCGCGGGAACTGACGCCGGCCCATTTGTGCCCGCCGATCGTAAATGTCGCTGATCTTTGAGCTGAGTCCGCCGATGTAGATCGGGAAATCGAGAATTTTTTCCCGGCGAAGCTTGTAAAGCATCGCCAGAACTTCCTGGGTTTTTCCGAGCGCGAACACCGGAATCAGGACGCAACCGCCGCGCGCGAACGCGGTCTCGATCGCTTGGGCCAGCCGTTGCTCTTCGCTCGCACGCGACCACGTCGCCGGGACGGGCGTGTCGCCACGGGTGCATTCCATCACCAGGATGTCGATCTTCTCCTCGGGGAAAACCGCCGCCTGCGCGATCGTTTGATCATCAAAATTGACGTCGCCGGTATAAAACAGCGTACGGCCTTCGCCACGAATAAGAATTCCAGTTGAACCGAGAACATGTCCGGCATCGAAAAATTCGAATGTAACTGCGTCACCGTTCGCAGCCGGTGTGCGTTCGCCCGAAAGCGTGTAGGCGTGCCGCAACGTGCACGATTGCCAACGGTCGGCGGCGCGATCGGTCTCGCGATGGGTGAAAAGCGGACACAGCGTCGTCCCGAACTCTTCGCGTTGCCGCGTCATCACGTTAACCGAGTTGTGCAGCAACACGCTGCCGATTTCGGTCGTCGGTTCAGTCATGAACACGCGCGCCTGCGGTTGGCGCCGCATCAAAACCGGCAACGTCCCGATGTGATCCTGATGCGAGTGCGAAACAATAATCGCGTCGAGCCGGCGGTCGCCGAGCCCTTTCCAATTCGGCAGCGCTTCTTCCCCTTCGAATTTCGGATGCATTCCGGAATCGAGCACGAGCCGATGGCCAGCGGCCTCTAAATAGTACGAATTAGCGCCAATCTCAGTTCGGCGCGTCAGATTGATGAATTTCAAAGACCCTTCCTTCTGCTCCTCGGTTTCATGTAACCAGAAGATTGGTCAAACGGTCTAGAGAAAGAGAAGGGAAGACGCAAGGAATGAACGCGCAACTGTCGTCTGAGAAACTGGTTTCATGAATATGCTGACGCCGTTGCCCGCTGCGAAATGGAACGAAGCGACGGCGACCCATCTCTTGAATCGGGCCGCTTTCGGCGGGACGCCGGCAGAGATTGAAGCGACCCGGAAAAAGGGTCTCGCGACCGCTGTTGGGGAACTCATTGATCAACGCGCCAAGTCCGCAGACATACCGGCACCCACGTGGGCGCATCCGCGCAACATTCAATCGACGCGGATGGAAATTAAGGCGGCCAAAGAACGCGGCGGAAATTTTCAGCAGAAGGAGCGTCAAGTCCGGATGATGGAAGGCGAAGATATTGTCGATCTTCGAAGATGGTGGCTCGAGCGGATGGCGAAAGGACCTGCGCCGTTACTGGAGAAGATGACGCTGTTCTGGCACGGACACTTCGCGACCAGTGTTCAGAAAGTCAGGGACGCTTATTGGATGTGGCGGCAAAACGACACTTTACGCCAAAACGCTTTCGGCAATTTCGCCACGCTGGTGAAAAAAATGTCCCGCGACCCGGCGATGATGATCTATCTCGATCTGCAGCAGAGCCGGAAAGAGCACCCCAACGAAAATTGGGCGCGCGAGCTAATGGAACTCTTCACTGTCGGCATCGGCAATTACAGCGAGCAAGACATTCGCGAATCGGCGCGCGCGTTCACCGGTTACCGGATCGACATGACTACGCAGCAATTTCGGTTTGCGCCGTTTCAGCAGGACCGCGGCCCAAAAAATTTCATGGACCACAGCGGTCCGCTAAACGGCGACGATATCATTGATCTTTTGGTCAAGAAGCCGGCCTGCGCCCAATTCATCGGTCGAAAGCTCTGGCGCTTTTTTGTCGAGGACGAACCGTCAAATGCAATTGTCGATCTTGTCGCGGCCAGTCTGCAAGCACACAACTTCGAAATGCGTCCCGTCCTGCGAGAAATTCTCAGCTCGACACAATTCTATTCAGAGCGCGCGATGCGCACGCAAATCAAAAGCCCGGTGCAGTACATCGTCCAAACGGTGAAGCTGCTCGACGCGCCCTTGCCGTCGCCAGTCGTTGCTCAGAATGCCATGCGACAGATGGGACAGATTCTTTTTGCGCCGCCCAACGTGAAAGGCTGGGACGGAGGCAAGACCTGGATCAGCACATCGACTTTGTTGTTTCGCTATAACTTCGCGAATTATCTGATCAACGGCGACGCGATTCTCCCTCCGGGCGCGCCGCAGCGACGGCAAGGCGGCGATTTGGGATTCATTCGTCCGGCGCAATTGGCCGAGCAAATCCGACGAGAGCCGATCGACGTTAGCAAGCTCGCGCCAACCGAGCTGCGCGATAAACCGCGCGAACTTGTCGATCGTTTGAGCGCGCGGCTTTTCCAAAGCCCGGCGTCCAAGAAAGAAACTGAAACTTTTGTGCAATACCTCGAGGCGCGAAAACCGGACATGAGCGATCAAACGATGCGCGGCCTCGTCCATTTGATGATGAGCACACCGCAATTTCAATTGGCCTAACGATTATGAAACCGACTCTGCAAACACGTCGAAAATTTTTGCGAACGTCGATGCTTGGTGCGGCGGCGACCTGGACGCTGCCTGTTTTCCTCGAGAAAACTTTCTTCGCGCTCGACGCGCTCGCCGCGGACGCGTTCACTCAAACTGTTACCGGCAAGGACGGAACGATCCTTGTTGTTTTGCAGATGGCTGGCGGAAACGATGGACTCAACATGATCGTGCCGTTCGCGGATGACGCTTATCATCGCGCGCGTCCCCGATTATCTCTGCCGGCCGATCAGATTCTTAAGATCGACAATTACGTTGGCCTCAATCCGAAACTCGCCGGTTTGAAATCGCTCTATGACGAAGGCCACGTCGCGATTGTGCAGGGCGTCGGCTATCCGAACCCCAACCGTTCGCATTTTCGGTCGACCGAAATCTGGCAGACCGCTTCCGATGCCGATCGACCATTGAGCGACGGCTGGATCGGTCGTTACTTCGACAATTGCTGCGCAGGAGCGGACCCAACGGTTGGAGTTGCAATCGGCGAAGAAACGCCGCAAGCCTTCGCCGCTAAAAATCCGACTGGCGTCACGTTTTCGCGCCCGGAACAATTTCGGTTTCGACCATCCGAACCAGACGGCGGACGCATGAGCGCTGAAGAGATGCTCTTTCGCCAACTGAACGAAACCGCGAGCGGCGAAGAAGCTGTTGCCGCACCCGACGGCGCATCGGTTGGCGCGATCAATGGAAAAACAAAAAGCGATTTGAGCACATTGGACTTTTTGCAACGCACCGCGCTCGATGCGCAACTGAGCTCGGATAAGATTCTGGCGATCGCGCGCAAATCAAAATCCACGGTCACGTATCCGCAGGGTCAGCTGGCCGCCAGTTTGAACATCATCGCACGAATGATCGGCGGCGGTTTACCGACGCGCGTTTATTATGCGAGCCAGGGAGGGTTCGACACACACGCCGGGCAAATCAACGCTCACCAGCGCCTAATGACGGAGTTCAACGATGCGGTGGCGGCGTTTGTGTCTGATCTCAAGCAGCAGGGAAATTTTCAGCGCGTACTGTTAATGACGTTCAGCGAATTTGGCCGGCGGGTTCAGGAAAACGCCAACGGCGGGACCGACCACGGCGCCGCCGCCCCGATGTTTGTTCTCGGCGGCGCGATCAAGCCCGGTCTATTTGGAAAGTGTCCGAGCCTGACCGATCTCGATCACGGCGATTTGAAATTCAACACCGACTTCCGCGGCGTGTACGGGACGGTGCTCGACCGTTGGCTCAAAGCGCCGAGCCAAACCGTGCTTGGCCGCAAGTTCCCCGCGCTCGCGATTATCTAGAGCAGTTGCTCAAAAACCCGCAGCCAGTTTCCGCGCAAGATTTTGTCGATGTCTTGGTCCCTGAACCCTCGCTCGATCAATTTGCGAGTGAGATTCCGGGCGTGCGAATGATTGGTCAGATCCGGAATAAAATGTGGCGTCGTCAATTTTTCGGCCATCCATTTCTTCTTTGATTCTGGCCATTGCCGGTAAATGAATTCGAAAAAGTCGAACCCGATCCCGACGCAATCGATGCCGATCAG
This sequence comes from Chthoniobacterales bacterium, assembly GCA_035603575.1. Classification (GTDB taxonomy): domain Bacteria; phylum Verrucomicrobiota; class Verrucomicrobiia; order Chthoniobacterales; family UBA10450; genus AV40. The sequence continues at coordinate 5,364 of DATNKD010000096.1, read as the reverse complement.
ACTCGCGACATGCTCGATGTGATCGACATAGCAATCCAGCGTGCTCCCCTTTTGCTCGGGGCTGACGAGGACCGAATTGATACCAATCACTCCGCGGCGTTCGCTGATTAATTTGATCTGCTCATCGCTGATGTTGCGCTCGACATCATAAAATTTTCGGGCGTTCGTGTGCGAAACAACCAGCGGTTTCGTCGTAAGATTGACAATCTCTTCGAAGCCGACCGGATTGATGTGGGCAAGATCGATAATCAGACCGAGATTTTCGCATTCGCGGACAAGATCGCGACCAAATGGTGTTAGTCCTTCGGGCGATGAGCCGCTCGCAGCAAAGATGCCGCCGTGACCAGCGGCGTTCGTGCGCGCGTGAGTCAATCCAATTGCGCGAACGCCGAGTTCATAAAACGCGCGCAACAAATCCAAATCGTTCCCGAGTGGCTCGACGCCTTCCATGGTGATGAGAAAGCCGATCCTTTTGGAATCGAGCGCGCGCGCAATGCCATCCTGGCTGCGACAGATCATGCAGCGCTTTGATTGCTCAGCTTCAGTGTAAAGCCGGGCGATTTGATCGAGCGCCACTTGCAGGCCGCGCTCGGGAAGATATCGATCTTCAATGTAGATCGCAGCGCCAATGATTCCCATCCCGCCGGTTTCGAACTCGGCCAAAAATTCATTCGCGAGGACATTTGGCTGAGCCCGCTTTTCGTACAGATCCATCGGCAAATCGAAATGCATGTCGATGATGCCGCCGGCGTGCAGCTGCTCGACGCGATCTTCGATCGATCGTTTCGAGTTTGTCATGGAGCCGGAGGCGGCGCGGCGATCGCAACTGTGCGGACGGAGTCTTTCGGTTTCGGGAGAACGATCGCAAACAATACCGAAATCCAAGTCGCTCCGAGCGGCAGCCAGGCCGGGATCCAGATCGAAAACCGCGAGATCATCGCGAGCGCAATCAAACAATAAGCAGCCGAAAATGCGACCGCCCCGATAATCAGATCGATCCGCGAGAATCTTCGAAGCGCGCCGCTCAAGGCGGCGGCGATCACGACAATGATACAATCGAAAATCCAGCTGACGCGCCGGACGAATGAATTGGTTTGGATCGCGCCAATCGCGGCCGCGAAAAGATCCGGCGCATTTGTCTCCGGCCGAGCCAACACCAGCTGGGTCCGAACATCTTCAAGCCGAATCGCGCTCGCCGCGCCACTTTCGTGTTGTTGGGCCGCGAGCAAAAGTTCGTTCAGCGTGACGTGACGCGCGCGCTGGACCACGCGCGGATTGATCAGGAGCGTGCCGTCGGATCGAATGGGAATTTTGGTTCCGTTCGGAAGCGTAATCGCAGTGCCGATGTCGATCTTTACTTCGCCCGGCGTAAGGCGCATCCAAAGAAGCGCGGCTTGGAGTGCAAACGACGGAATCACTTCACCGCGACACTGAAACAATAACGGGACGTGGAGATCGTCCGCGCTTTCTTCAGGCAGATTGATGAAGCCAAGGGTGGAAAGGATCCGGATATCTTCGTCGGGCTGATGTTCGATCCCGGAAAATTCCGGAAGATCTCCCCGGCGACCGCTGACTCGGGTGAAACCGGCAATTTCCGCGACCGGCGCATCCGGGTCAGGGGTTGAAGTTAATTCTGCACCGAGCACCAGCTTCGGAACACGCATCGCCTGGTCGATGAAGATCTGTTCCTGATCTTTATTGCGTCCGCCCCATTGCAAAATTGGTTCGATCGCAATCACCGTCGGCTTGAATTCGAGAATGCCCTGCAAAAGCAAAGCGGTCTCGAGCGGTGGCGGCGGATTTTGTCGTCCGGTTTCAATGATCGTGATCGGCACCGCCTTGGCCGCCGGTTGTGAATGTCGAATCAGCCAACGCAAAAAATATTCCTCGGAACGCTGGAACCGCGGTTCGCGCAGAAACAAAACGCCAAGCAACAACACAACAATGATGACCCAGATCGACGGCCGCTCCATCGGCGAAAAGTGAAGAGTGCCATGTGACCAGTGACAAGCGAAAAGCAGGCGCGATCGCGGCATGTCTCGCGAAAGAACTTTATGCGACGCGTGAAATGAACTGGTCTATTCGGACCGGCAAACGTGTGTAAGGCGATGTCTCACGCCGTTGCCGCTCGACATTTTTGTCACTGATAGCCAGCCTTGCGCGAACCCGAGGCTGAAAGAACGACAAAGGAAAAAGTAATGAAATCAAATCCGCTGAGAAACGCGATCGCAATCTGCGCTGCTGCGCTCGCATTTTCTAGTGTAACGATTTTTGCCCAAACGACGATTTGGACGGACGCGACCGGTAATTGGTTCACCGCGGGCAACTGGGACAACGGTCTACCCAATGCCGCGACCGACGCGGAGATCAACAACGGCGGCACAGCACAAATCGCGGCGGCTGGCGCCACGGCAAAAAATGTGTCGCTCGGCCAAAACCTCGGCTCCGCCGGCACGCTAACAATTAGTGGCGCAGGATCGACATTGACCAACAGCGGAACACTCTCCGTTGGTAGCAGCGGCGCTGGCACGCTCCACATTCAAAATGGCGGGAGCGTCTCCAGTGTCACAGGCGAGATTTCCGAATTCGCAGGTTCTGCCGGCCACGCCACCGTCGATGGTGCAGGATCGACTTGGAACACTAGCGCAAGTCTTTTTATCGGCGATAGAAGTGACGGCGACCTAGCGATCACAAATGGCGGAGTGGTTAACACAACTCTCAAGGGTATAATTGGCGGTTCCGCGAACGGTACCGTCAATGTGGATGGCAGCGGGTCGAAGTGGTTAATGGGTGACGAACTCTTCGTCGGCAATCTCGGACATGGCACGCTTACGATCACCGGCGGCGGCCTAGTGATGGATGTGACCGGCCGCATCGCCCGCTCCAATGGCTCTACGGGTCATGCGACCGTTGATGGCGTCGGCTCGATGTGGACAAATAGTGGCTTATTCGTTGGCGACGGGGGACACGGAATCCTGGATATTACGAATGGCGGCCAGGTTTCCAGCATGCTCGTTTTCATTGGATTTGACAGTGGCAGCTCAGGTGTGGCAACCGTCGACGGCGTTGGATCGAAATGGACGAACACAGGCGATTTTGTTGTCGGCAACCTCGATCAAGGCACGCTCGCCATCACCAACGGCGGCGGCGTCAGTAACGTCGATGGCCTCATCGGCGACCACTCCGGTTCCAACGGCACGGTGATAGTGAATGGCGCTGGCTCAACCTGGACAAACAGCGGCAATCTTTATGTAGGCGGCGGCAGTGGCGGCCCGGGTGGCACCGGGCTGTTGCGGATATTGAATGGCGGCACCGTTAGCGCATCCACGACCACGGTATGGAGCAGCGGCACGCTCGAGATTGGCGTGAACCCGGTCCTAACCACCGGCACACTGACGTTCGACGGCGGCACGCTGCGGACAATCGCCAACACCACTTTTACGAACAACGCCACGCTCGCGGCAGGCGGTGTAAGAGTTGACTCGCTAGGATTCACCTCCACTCTGAGCGGGATTTTTAGTGGCACCGGCGGGTTCTTCAAGTTTGGCACCGGCACGATTATCTTAACGAACGCGAACACCTATACGGGCATCACGAACGTCAACGTCGGCTCGTTAATTATTAATGGTTCGACAACGAGCGACACTTTTGTTGATGGGCTCCTCGGCGGCACGGGTACGATTTTCGCGAATGTGAGCAACGGCGGCATCGTCAGCCCGGGCGATTCAGGCCCCGGCACCTTCCACATCACAGGCACTTACATCCAAAGCTCCACCGGGACATTACGGATTGAGATTGGCGGCCTTGCCCAAGGGACACAGAGCGATTTGCTCGCGGTGGGCGGGAGCGCTTCGCTTAATGGGACGCTGCAACTTATTCGAATCAACAACTTCAGGCCCTTGCCCGGCGATCGGGTAACAATCATCACTGATCAGGGCGGACACACTGGAATGTTTTCCAATCTGGACCTGGTTAACTGGGGATTAATTCAACCAGTGCCAATGTACAATGAGCCGACCGACGTTTACGTGGTCTTTGAACTTGCCAGCACCTTTCAATCTCAGGGCGAAACGCCTAATCAGCGCGCCGTCGGTCACGCAATCGATCAAGCTTTTAGCGACCAATGTCTCGCCAGTAATGTTTTAGGGGTTCTCGGTAGCATTCCAGCGCCCGATTTGCCGCGAGTTTTTGATTTGATTGCGCCAGAAGAGTTCGCCGCGATGTACGAGATCAGTTTCTCGCGGGCCGTTGTGCAAAGCGAAAACTTGCAACGACGGATGGACCAGATTCGTGATAATGCTGACCCGAATTGCGGACCGATAGTGGAAAACAATCCACCGATTCAGGAAGGCAAGAACGTCGTCAGCAAGAACGTTGCGTCGCCGGCGCCGGCGCCTCCTCCGGACAATCGCTGGGGCACGTTCGCCATGGGTAGCGGCGATTATGTGACGGTACATAACCAGGACGAGAACGCGGACGGTTATAAGATTGCAAATGGCAGTTTCCTGGCCGGCGTGGATTACCGGTTGCTGCATAATTTGGCGATTGGCGTTTATGGCGGATACGTCGGAAGCGAGAGCGATCTGGTTGGCCACGGCCGAATCATTACCGATGGCGGCACGGTGGGTGGATACGCCACTTTCTTCAGCCACGGCTTTTATCTTCAGGCCGCCGGTGGCGGTGGCTGGAATAGCTATGAAAATCTGCGTGCGGCGTTCTTGGGCGTAGCGCATAGCTCAACCAACGGGAGCGAAGTCAACGCGATGGGAGCCATTGGCTATGATTGGAGCATGAACTTCAATGCGGCCAATCATCCCGGGTCGCTCACCGTCGGACCGATCGCTTCAGTTCAATACACCAACGTCAACATTGACGGCTTCCATGAAACAGGCTCGCTGATTCCGTTGGAATTCCCGGGCCAAAGTGAAGATTCATTGCGCAGCACGATTGGCGGAAAACTGGCCATCTGCATTCAGACTGATCATGGCATCATGCTCCGGCCTGAAGCGCGTGTTGCCTGGCTCCATGAATACAACGACCGCTCGTATCCGATTAACGCGCGCTTTATTGGATGCGACGACTTATTTACCGTGCGAGGACCGAGGATCGGAGGAGACGCCGCGCAGGTTACGGGCGGTCTGACCGTCCAGTTCAATCCAATGGTAGCGCTCTTCGCCCACTACGAAGGGATCTTCGGTCGCGACAATTACGACAGTAACGGCGTCAGCGGCGGCCTGGCTATCAGTTTTTAGTAGTGGCCGGATCTGACTGTTTGCTGAGTTCGAGCATTCGCAAGATCGGCAATTCGGCGCGCTTGCGGATCGATTCCGGTAGCGTGATCTCCGGTTCCATGTTGAGCAGCGC
>DATNKD010000095.1:0-6801 GCA_035603575.1 Chthoniobacterales bacterium | reverse complement strand
GGCATGCACAAAACGAGATTGCGCTGCGGGACTTCAAAAATATCTCGGCACGCCGCGGTTTCGAATTTACACAGGCGAGGAGCTGGCCGGTATCGAGCTAGGCGGCGCGCTAAAAAACGTTTTTGCGATCGCCGCTGGAGCAGGCGACGGCCTTGGTCTGGGTGACAATTCCAAAGCGGCTCTCGTCACCCGAGCCCTCGCTGAAATGGTCCGCCTCGGCACAAAGATGGGTGGAGGATTGCGAACGTTTTATGGATTGAGTGGCGCCGGAGATCTTATGGCGACCTGCTTCAGTCAACACAGCCGCAATCGTCGCGTCGGGGAGAAGTTGGCCAAGGGTCGCGCATTAAATGAAATTACTGCTTCCATGGGGATGGTTGCCGAAGGAATTCCAACGGCTAAGAGCGCGCATGAGTGTGCGCGTAAACTCAGCGTCGAGACACCGATCATCGACCAGGTTTACTCGCTGCTTTACGAACAGAAGCCATCGGCTCAGGCGATGGAAGAATTGCTCGGCCGTGACCAAAAGGCTGAGACGATTTAGGGCTGGCGATCGCTTTCTCGACAAAGCTTCGCAATCACGGCCGGATATAATTCGTGTTCGGCGACCTGAATTCGGGCGTGCAGGCTTTCGGCCGAGTCGTTAGGCAAAATCGGCACGTCACGCTGCGCGATGATGTCCCCGTGATCTATTTTTTCGTCGACGTAATGAACCGTGCAACCGGTAACGGTCTCGCCCGCATCGAGCGCTTGCTTCCACGCTTCCAGTCCAGGAAATTTCGGCAAGCGGGATGGATGAATGTTAATGATTCGCCGCGGAAAGGCCTGCAACATTGGCGATTTCAAAACCCGCATGAATCCGGCGAGCACCACCAGCTCCACTTCGGCATCGCGCAGCATTTGCACGAGTTCGGCCTCCACGTTCGGTTCCAGTCGGGTGCGAAATTGACCCGGCGGAAGATAAACATTGGGAATGCTGAACTCCCGTGCGATTTCTAGAATCGGAGCGTCAAGCACGTCGGATATCACGACGCGCGCTTCAGCGGGCAACACTCCGGAGCGAATGCTTTCGAGGATGGCGCGGCAATTTGATCCTTTTCCTGATCCAAGAATTCCAAGACCAAGCCGCTTCATTTTTTGGTTTTGCTCAAGCGCGCCAATAAATCCGATGTCGAATAGCCGGGCGCGAATGGTACGATGTCGATCTTGGCGCCGATTTTTTGCAGAACCTGGCCCTCTTCGGCGTTCAATGTGTTTTGATTGTAATCGCCGCCCTTGACGTAAATATCGGGCGCGGCGAGTTCGAGAAACCGTGTCGCGCGCATCTCAGGAAAGATTGCGACCAGATCAACGCATCCCAATGCGGCAACGATCTCCGCGCGATCACTTTCACCGTTCACCGGGCGACCGGCTCCCTTCAATTCGCGGACCGATTGGTCGCCGTTGATTCCCACAATCAGTGCGTCGCCAAGCGCGCGAGCCGCATTCAAGTAGCGAATATGTCCGACGTGAAGCAATTCGAAACATCCGTTCGTCGCTACGATTTTCTTCCCGGCCCCCCGCAGAGCTTTTGCACGTTGTTGAAGCTCTTCCAATGGAACGACTTTGTCGCTGATCATCGCTTTACAACGAAGTTTAGCGCGCGGGGCATGATTTGAAATACTGCCGGTGCGTTGCCAACAAATTCGCCATCCACGTTGAAACACATTCCCGGCCGCGACCGCACAGAGATTTTCTTGGCCCGTCGAAATACCGTCGCCTTGCTCGAAAGATGTTTACCCAAAACGATTTCGGCCGCGAGCAATGCAATTTCGGGGGCGCAGAGCTTTGGAATCAAAACAACTTCAAGAAAACCGTCGCTCGGATCGGCAGCAGGTGCGATTGGCAGGCCGCCTGCGACGAAGCGGCCATTTGCAATGACCACATTATAGAGGTCGGCAGACAATTGCTCGTCGTCGTCTAATAAAATCTCCGTGTGATATGCGTGTAGTTCCGGCAAGGCAGCGGCCGCTCCGCGGATGTAAGCGAGCGGTCCCCATGTCCGCTTAATCTTTGGTGTCATTTTTTCGCCCACCATCCCGCTAAAACCGCCGGCTGACACGTTCACGAAATATCGCGCGCGCTTGCTCTTAACCCGAACGAGGTCGATTCGCTTTATTTGGGCCGAACGAAGAATCTCGATGTTGTCCTCGATCGAAAACGGCAGTCCGAGTGTGCGCGCAAAATCATTCCCTGTTCCAAGCGGTACGATTCCGATGCGAACGTTCTTTGCGTCGGTGGCTAGTCCATTCACGACTCCGTTTAAGGTTCCATCACCGCCGGCGACCACGACGTAGTCACATTTTGTCCTGACAGCGGTTCGCGCCCATTTTTCGGCGTCGCCGGTCTTTCGCGTGATTCGCAATGCCATCGGATTTAATTGCGTCAGTTGTGAAAGAACTTTTTCCCGATTGGTAACGGACCCGGCACGGGGATTGAAAATGATGTACGGTTTCACTTTTCGACAACGAATCAGCACAACGACTGTCGATGTTAGGATGCGCCGCGCAACATTCCGCTTTTCGTCTCGCTAATTTTCGGCAAATTCCTGTTCAGCATCATGCCGGACAAAACTGATAACGAATCCACCGCTGCCTCCGCCGGCTACCGCATTTCAAACGGGCCGGTCGTGCGTTTCGCTCGCAGCGACCCCAAGCGTCCCAACGATTTGCCCGAAGTTATCGAACTACCGCGGGTTTACGGGGCTCCACTTTTGTTCGCGATCGCGCGCGACCCGCACACTCTCTTCGCGTATTGGATTATCGACTGGTCATCAATTTTCGAAAATACCGCGCCAGTGGATCGACAAGTTCATCTCCGCGTTAATCGAAGCGATGGCACGGAAGAAACGAGCGAAGCGGTCGAGCCGATGGCGGGCAACTGCTATCTGACGGTTTCAGAGCCGCGCGAAAACTATCGTGTGGAGATTGGCTATTATCAGCCAGAAGGCGTTTGGAATTCAGTCACGAAATCTGATCCGGTTATGATGCCGCCGGAAAGTGTGGCTCAAAGTGTCGATGTCGATGTTGCCACGATTCCGTTTCATCTCAGTTTTCAGCGACTAATCGACACGTTTCGTGGATCCAACGGAAATGCGCTGAGTGAAATCGTCTCTCGTTTGCAAAAGCGTGCGGTCAGCGCTGAGGAGCGAGCATTGTTGAGTCCGGAGGAATGGGAGATTCTGAGGGCAATGAATCTGTCGATTGATGACATTGACGGCGCGCGGCGCGAATTTCTAAAGCGCGGGAAGGGCGCAGCTCTACGCCGGCGCGCTGAAGCGTTGCTTGGATTTGGCGCGAGCAGTCCTTCGCGCGGCTTCGGTAGCAGCAGTTGGCTATAGGTCGCAACTACCGGCTAAACTTTATTCCCTCCGGCATCTCCGGCGGTGGTGCGTTGATGCGGCTATGGTGCTTTCCGTAGCTAAAATAAAAGATGAACCCTATCAACAGCCAGACGATCAGCCGCATCCAGTTCGTCCACCCGAGACCATAGATCATCGCGCCGCATGTGATGATTCCGAGTATTGCGACAAGAGGCGCCGCCGGTACACGGAATCCCCGTTCCAGTTCAGGGCTTCGAACCCGCATGATCCAAACGCCTGCGCAAACCAAAATGAAAGCGAAGAGTGTTCCGATGCTGGTCATTTCACCGGTGACGTCCGCCGGAACGAATGCCGCCAGCAGGCCGGTGAAGAGAAAGAAGAGCATGTTCGATTTGTAAGGGGTCCTAAACCGAGGATGCACGTCGGAGAAAACTCTGGGCACAAGTCCGTCACGGCTCATTGAAAAGAAGACGCGCGATTGCCCGAGCAACATCACGAGGATGACCGACGAAAAACCGGCGAGAATCGCGACGGTGACCGACTTCGATAACCACTCATAGCCGGTCATGTACTTAGTGATCGCGAATGCGACTGACGCTTCACGGCCGGCCGAGCGAAAGTCCTGGACCGTGGCAACCCCGCTCAGCACGTAAGAGAAGAGCACGTAAAGGATCGTGCAAAAGGCCAGCGATCCAAGAATTCCAATCGGCATATCGCGCTTTGGATTTCGGGCTTCCTGCGCGGCGGTCGAGACGGCATCGAAACCGATGTAAGCGAAGAAGACGACACCGGCAGCGCCGAGAATCCCGAGGATCCCGCCGTAGGCGTGGGTAATGCCTTGCGGCGTAACGTAAGTAGTCGCTGCCGGAATCAGCGGCGTGTGGTTTGCCGGATTAATGAAGCCCCATCCGATGCCGATGAAGAGCAAGACGATGCTCACCTTCAGGATAACGATTAGACCATTGACGAAAGCCGACTCCTTCGTGCCGCGGATCAGCAGCGCGGTGAGAATCAGCAAAATGAAAACGGCCGGGATGTTCATCATTCCATGAATCCCGGTTGGATCATGCTCGAAAGGCGAATGCGTCCATTGGTACGGAACGGACAGATTGAACCATCCGAGCACGCGATTCGCGTACTCGCTCCATGCGATCGCAACCGTGGACGCTGCGACCGCGTATTCCAGGATCAAATCCCAGCCGATGATCCACGCGACGAGCTCGCCCATCGTCGCGTACGAATAGGTGTAGGCACTGCCGGCAACCGGAATCATCGAGGCGAATTCCGCGTAGCAAAGACCCGCAAACGCGCAGCCAATACCGGCCACGATGAACGCGAGAACAACCGATGGGCCCGCGCGATCAGCAATCGCGGCCGCGGTGCGAACAAACAAACCCGCGCCAATGATGCCACCAATGCCGAGCGCGATGAGATTGATCGGCCCGAGCGAGCGCTTCAGGCTGTGTTCGCCGACTTCCTGCGCCTCTACCATCAGTTTATCGAGAGGCTTTCTCGCGAATAAATTTGCCATGCGTTCGTGTCTCCTTGCTTCCGATGTGATTTCGGTTTCGCTAAATGTGTTGGTCGTCTAGCGGCGCGCCCGCATTCGATCTTCGCCACATAAAATAAATCGGCACGCCGGTTAGCACGATGATGAGACCGGGCCACGTCGTCGCGGTCTGATACATGAACAACACGAAGAGAATTACGGACGCGCCGACGATGTAGAGCGCGGGCACGATCGGATAACCGAATGCTTTATACGGCCGCTCGGCATCTGGTTGTTTTCGGCGCAGTAAGAAGATGCCGATAATCGTCAAAATGTAGAAAATAAGCGCGGCCGAAATGACGTAGTCGAGCAGATTACCGTAAAGATTTCCGTAACCCGTCACATTTCCGGCGGCGTCGGTTTTTACGGTGCGTGGCAGGACAAGGGCACCGGCCCAAATGCCTTGAATGATGAGGCCCCACGCCGGCACGTGATTTTTGTTCAATTCGCCGACACGACGAAAGAAAAGACCGTCGCGCGCCATCGCGTAGTAGGCGCGCGCCCCTGCGAGAATCAGTCCGTTATTGCAGCCGAAGGTGGAAACCATGATCGCCACGGCCATGATGGTGGCGCCCGTCCCAGGAAAGATTACGTTCGCCGTCTCAGAGGCAACGCGGTCGCTGGGCGCGTTTTGAATTGCGGCGAAAGGCAGGGCCGCCAGATACGCGACGTTGGCGAGCAGATAAAGTCCGATGACGAGAATCGTGCCGAGCGCCAGCGAGAGCGGAACATTCCGGCGCGGATTTATCACTTCGCCGGCTGTGAAGGTGATGTTGTTCCAGGCGTCGGCGGAGAAAAGCGAATTCGTTTGCGCCACGCAGATGCCAACGAAGAGCCCGAAGGCGGTGGCGGCGGTCAAGCCTTGCCCGACATCCTGCAAATTGCCGCGCAGGCTCCAGAAGTCGCTGAAGTTCGCCGCGCCCGCGCCCGATCTCACGCCGACGATGATGCCGAGCAGGATAAGCGCGATGAGCGCACCGGTCTTCGCTGTGGTGAAGACGTTCTGCACGAGCTTGCCAAGTTTTAGACCGCGCGTGTTCATGAAAGTCAGGAGCGCGATGAGCGCCAGGCCGACTGCCTGGGCCGTTGAGAGCGAGAGCGCGTAGTTGCCAAAACGAACCGGCGCGATCAGATAATTCGACTCCGACACCCATGGAATCAGCACGCCCGTGTAGCGCGCGAAGCCGACGGCGACCGCCGCGATCGTGCCGGTCTGAATCACGAGAAAAAGCGTCCAGCCATAAAGGAAGCCCCAGAGCGGCGAGAATGCTTCGCGCAGGTAAACGTATTGGCCGCCAGCCTTCGGCATCATCGCCGCCAACTCACCGTAGGAGAGCGCGGCCATTAGGGTCAGCAGGCCGGTGACAAGCCAGACGACGAGCAACCAACCCGGCGAGCCGACTTGGCGCGCAATGATTGATGAGACGATGAATATGCCCGAGCCGATCATCGAGCCGGCGACGAGCATCGTCGAATCGAGTAGGCCGAGTCCCCTAACAAACTTGGCGTCGTTGGTTGTAAGTGGCTGTGACATGGCGCTTCTGAGTTTGAGCCGTTCGGATTTCGCGGAGAGTTAATCACCGCTCAGCCCGACGGGGCAATGCCAAACGCGGCCTGCTCGGGCTTTGATGCGAAACGAAGGAATGGCTTCGTGCGCAGTTCATCTCTTACCTCTTGAGCACCTCTTGAGCCGCATCCGCGCAATTTTCAACTGCTGTAGACGCTCGCTGCGGCGAGCGCGGCACAGAGATGCAGGACAGGGTCGCGCGTTGCCTCGCCCCGCCTCCTGCGCGCCAAAGCAGTTCCGGCGGCGGCGCGAGGGCGACCGGCTATAGTTGCGACGCGGAGGCGATACGCGGGAGAATGGGCGGCATTCAAAAATTTTGGCCGA
>DATNKD010000094.1:0-26409 GCA_035603575.1 Chthoniobacterales bacterium | reverse complement strand
TACACGCTGCGATAATTTCCTGATCGTTCAAATCTCCAAGCGCCGCGATCAAGCTCGCGCGAAGGAGTGAATCGCGCGGTGATTCGCTTTTCTTGGGCGCCCAACCGAGCTCGTCAAAGGTTGGTCGCAAGATTGAGCGCGCGTATCCTTGAAACGTCTCGCGAGTCGGATTGCCAAGCAGCAGGCGGTTAATGTAATCGAACGCGTTAACAATTTGATCGCGCTCGGCCAGCTCATGCCCGCGCGGCAGTTTCCCGATCAGCCCTAGATAGAGTGAAACGTCTGCCCGGCTTGCCTGCACCAGCGCCCAAGAATCGCTCAGTAAATTGACGCGATCTTCAACATTTAACTTCGCCAACGCACCGAGAAGCGCTTTCCAAGACGACTCATCATACTGGACCCGATAGTTGCCGGCACCGTTTGCGTTTAACTTGATGACGCGATCCGCTGCGATATTCGGGAGATTGTCGATCTTGCCGGTCATCAACCGGCTCTCGATTTTATTTTCGCCAACGACTAACCAGGTGAGGGGAATCTTCCAATCGAGCGCCGGCGCCTTCGGGAAATTGATCGCGAACCGCTCCTGGCTAAGCGAGATCTTTTTTCCGTCGCGCTTCATTATTACGACCGGAAATCCCGGTTGTTCGGTCCATGCCGCTGCGATTTCGTCGACCGGCTTGCCGGAAGCTTCGCTCAGGGCGCTCCATAGGTCCGCCGTCGTCGAATTCGAATATTTGTGTGCAGCGATGTAGCGGCGGATGCCGCCGCGGAAAACGTCTTCGCCGAGAAAACTTTCAAGCATGCGCAGAAAACTTTGGCCTTTGCGATAAGTGATGTCGTCAAACGCGCTGTTTGCGTCGGATTCATTCGCGACCGCCTGTTGGATGGCGTGAGTTGTCGATCTTGCATCGCCTTCCATCGCGACTTCTTTGGCAATTCCGGTGCGGCGAGTCGGGTCGCGCTGAATATTCTTCGCCAGCCAAACTTCCCAATCGGGATTGAAATGGGCCGTGCATTTGCTGCCCATCCAGGAAGCGAAGCCTTCGTTCAGCCAGAGATTGTCCCACCACGCCATCGTGACGAGATCGCCGAACCATTGATGCGCAGTTTCGTGCGCGATGACTTCGTAAATGCGTTGGCGAGTGGCGGCGGACGATTTCTTTGGATCGAAAAGCAGCGCCGATTCGTAATAGGTGATGCCGCCCCAGTTTTCCATCGCGCCGCCAAATCCGCCGGGGATCGCGATCTGGTCGAGTTTCGGAAGCGGATAGCGAACGCCAAAGTAATCGTTGTAGTACTGAAGAATCTGCGCCGTGCTTTCGAGCGCGTATCGGCCCCATTCGGCTTTCCCCTTGGTGGCAATTACCCGGATTTGCGTCTCGGCCACTTTCGTTTCGATAAGATCGAGCTCGCCCGCGACGAACACGTTCAAGTAACTGGACATCGACGGCGTTGCTTGAAAACGCACTTCCCTGCCGATGTCGATCTTGCGTTCGGATTCAACCGGCATATTGGAAACGGCCAGCCAATTTTCCGGGACGACGGCAGTGAGTTGAAAACGCGCGCGAAAACTCGGCTCGTCCCAGCACGGAAAAAATCGCCGCGCATCGCTCGGTTCGAATTGAGTGCCGAGCGCTATTTTTTTCGCACCTGTGCCCTGCTCCTGATAGGGCATGTAATAAAAGCCGCGGCCTTTTTGGGTGATCGTTCCGCTGAACTCGAGCGCGAGGGAATGTTCGCCAATCGCCAACTCGTTAGGCAGCGCGATCATCAGCAGCTCGTTGTTTGGATCGAGCTTGATCGCGTCTGGCGATAATTGAGTGCCGTCTATTGAAGCCTTGGTAATGTTTAACTCGAGCGAATTGAGTACCAGCTCATGCACCGGCGCGCTCGCCTTCAGCTTTACGCTTTCGCTGCCCGAGAACGTCAACTTATTCAGGTCGGGAACGGTTCGGATTGAGTATTCGAGCGGAACGACCTGCTTCGGCAATTTACCGGGCGTGCTTGCGAATTCGTACGATTTTTCTGCATCCATTGTCGTCAGCAGCGCAAACAAAACGGTCAAAGCTACCGAAACGCGCATTGCTGCCCTTAACCGAAATCAAGCAGCCGTTCAACCGCTGGCCGCACCGCGATGCGGACGCGGGGGGAATTATGGAAGCACGTTGTGAATGGCTCGCCGCAAACGGTGCCATGCAGTAGTGATCGGATTGGCTGGTTCGGCGTGACGGCGTCGATGAGCTTGTTCGTCATCCTTTACGACCAACACTAAAAGTAACTGTCCGCTGCCGACCTGTGGGCCTTTAATCACAAGCGGACTGCTTTTACTCAGGTTGGCGTCGGTCTCGAGCAGGACATCATTTTCTTTGTAGAGCTTGAGGTTCAACGTGTAACCGGCGTCGTTCTCGCCTCGAGCATCGACATGCAGCCCAAAATACTTGCTGTTGGCGAGCCAGTCTTCCTGACCCGTCTTGAGCGTCTTGTCCGATTGGCCAATTACCTCGAACTGATTGTAACCAAAAAGATCCTTTAGGGTTTGTTCGAGCTTGGTCAGCTCCGGTGGAATTGGAGTCGGCTGCGGAACGTTCTCCGCGATCACCAGTCCACTCCAGACGAGGTTCGCGGCGTTAGCCGATATCGCGCTTACCGCCAGCACCAGGAACACGGCGAGAAGCAAAGGCCTCGGCTGCATCGTCGCTTTACTTTGCTGCGTAGTCGGCCGGCAGCGTTTGCAACCCTTCGGTCCACAGGACCGTGACCTTGTTGTCGTTTTTGCTTTCGAAAATCGAGATGGTAGCGTTCGGATTGGCCGCCGGATCAACTCGCGAATTCAAAATTTGCGTGAGGTATTCCGACTGCTCCCCCGCCGGATGCTGGCTCATGAGCACAACCGTAGTGATGACGAACAGCGCGAGCGCGGTGGCCCCGCACCAAACCAGTCGCGGAATCGTCCACCAGGTCGATGTTGAACGATGTCGATCTTGCGTGTCGCGCGCGATCCGTTCGTGGAGTTGATGACTAAAGAATTCCTCGTTGCTCAGCGCCTGAGCTGCGAGTTGTTCCTTCAAAAACGCGCCGAGCTTGAGCGCATCGCGTTTTTCGGCCTCGGCTGCCGCCAAATCGGGCAGCGACGCCTCGAATTCAGTCAATTCTTTGCCGCTCAATTGTCCATCGAGCCAGGCAGTCCATTTTTCTTCAAACGTTTTCATAAACGTCCCTCAGGGAATTCTGCAACTTCTTGCGGGCATAAAACAGGCGCGACATCACCGTGCCGATGGAGCAACCCAGGCTTTCGGCGATTTCGTGATACTGCATTTCTTCGATTTCTTTCATTAAAATTACTGCGCGGTGTTCGGGAGAGAGTTGGGAGATGGCGTGGTCGATCCTGGCGCGGATTTCTTGCCGCTCCATGCGTTGGTGTGGGAGCGGGTCCGCCTTTGGCACCGTCTTAGATGCGGGATCGATGTCTTTCAACTGAATAGCGTCGTCAAACTCGGCCCCGCCGGCTTTGATTTGGCGCTTGCGCAGCCAGTCGATGGTCACGTTCATCACGATCCGATAAATCCAGGTGTAAAAGGACGACTTTCCACGAAAACGCCCGATCGATTTCCAGGCTTTGACAAAGCTCTCCTGCGTCAGGTCCCAGGCGTCCTGCTCATTATGAACCATGTTATAAATCATAGCGAATACCCTTGTCCGGTAGCGGGTTACCAGCTGGTCGAATGCCTCGGTTTCGCCGGCCTGACATTGTCTCACCAGGTCCAGTTCCGACACATCGGCTTGAGCCGGAGTCGTTTCCGTTTGCATAATTCGACGGAACTGGCCCCTAATTCATTCAACCCCGATAGCCTTCGGAGCCGAAGCGGCGGCGCCATTCGCCGCGATATTCCCCCATCAGCGTGATAATGCCATCACGCACTTGAAAAAGTCGTTGCTGGAGAACGGCATACTGCCGGGCCGCGATCAGCTTCTCGGAGAGCAATTTTGCCGCTGAATCCAACGAGACCGTGATCGCTTTGAGGGCGCGTTTTAAATAGGCGATGGTCATCCCCAGCTCATCCACATCGTCATCGCTCAAGGCTGCCGCCAATTTTGCGCTCGCCAACGCCGCGTGAGTAGCGAGCTTGATCGCCGCCGGTTCGTTTTGGAGCGAGGCGTTTTGGTCGAACAGTTTGTCGATCCAAACCGTCAAGGCGAAGGCCGCCCGATAGAGAATATTGTCTTCAAAGCTTTCAGATGGCTTTTGGTCGACGCCGCCTGATGTCTCGTCATTTTGTAAACGCCAATCCTCGTCCAGGAGTGCATCGACCTCCGCGCTCCAATCGCCGTCGCCCAGAATCTGCGTCCAACCCATTTCGCGGGCGATGATTTCGTCGCGCTGCGGATCGTCGATGTACTTCTCCAGCAGCTCCATGTATTTTTCTGTCCGCTGATCCTGCTGCTGGAGGAAACGCTCCCAATCATATTCGTCCCAGATTCCTTCTCGTTCGCCCTCGAAGTCGGACATGATCGGACTAAACGCCAGCTTGGCCTGATGCGCAAAAATTTTCCGCGATTTACGAACTTGTGGTTTCGAGCTCGCGTTTGGTCTGCAGTCGCAGTTGGCCGCAGGCCGCGTCAATGTCGTGACCTTTCTCGCGGCGCAAAGTCGCAGCGACTCCGCGTTGGCGTAAGATCGACAGGAACGCTTCCTGTCGATCTTGCGACGGCCGCGACCAGGGCAGACCGTGGACCGTGTTGTACGGAATCAGATTCACCTTCGCCGAAAGTCGTTTGGCATGGCGGGCGAGAAGCTGTGCCTGTTCATCGGAGTCGTTCACGCCCGCAATCAAAATGTATTCGAAGGTCAGGCGCTGCTTTTTTCGCGTGGTGTAATAGTCGCAGGCCGAAAGCAACGTCTCGATATTGTAACGGCGGTTGATCGGCATGATCTGATTACGCACCGCGTCAGTCGCGCCGTGCAACGAAATGGCGAGCCTGATTTGCAACGGTTCATCGGCGACTTGTCGAACCTGGGGCGCAAGTCCGCTGGTTGAAACGGTGATATGTCGCGCGCCGATTCCCAGTCCCCAGGGCGCATTGATAATCCGAATCGCACTCATCACGTTCTCGAAGTTCGCCAGCGGCTCGCCCATTCCCATGAACACGATGTTGTCGATCTTTTCTGCGGTCTCGCGCTCGACCGCGACGATTTGATCGACGATTTCGTTCGGTTTCAGATTCCGGCTGAATCCTTCCAGACCGCTTGCGCAAAATTTACAGCCATAAGCGCAGCCGACTTGCGTGGAAATGCAAATCGTCCGCCGGTCCGAGCGCGATCCATAAAGCGCCGGCGACGCCGGGATTAGAACGGTTTCGATTAAGCTCTCGTCACTTAAGCGAAAGAGAAATTTGCGCGTTGTGTCGTGCGAACCCAGCGTGCGGACGATCTCGATCTTGCTGAAGTCGAATTGCTCGGCGAGGCGATTTCGAAATTCCTGCGGTAAATCGGTCATTTCATCGAACGATTGAACACGCCTTTGGTAGAGCCAGGCTGCGATTTGCCGCGCTCGATAAAGCGGCTCGCCGAATTCGCGAACCTTGCCCTCGAGTTCGTGAGACTGGAGCGATCTGATGTCGATCTTTGCGTTCCTGGCCACCAGGAAATTTACGGCGTTGGCCGTTCCCGGCAATCCTGCCGAGGCCCACAATTTTTGTGGAGAAAAAGCCGGCGTTGATTAGGTTTCGCGGCGAATGAAATATCTTTTGATGTTAGCCATTCTCACGGCCGCCATTTGCGGGTTCAGCGGTTGCGCGTCGACTAGCTCGACCGCTGCCAGTGGCGATCCAGTCCCAGGCGAAAAAACTGGCGAAGAAAGCCGTCTCCAGCCGGGGGCCGGCACGGGTCCGAACGCCAGCGTGAAGTGGTGAAGCGCCGTTTCGGCTGAGCGCTGAAGATTTGCGGCGATGCCAAATTCCCGAACGCCGTTCATGATCGGTTGGGAAGCGGCGCGAGCAAACGCGAAACCGGCGCTCATTATTCAGGCGGTCATGCTCGCGCTGGCCATCGCGTTTTACAAAAATTCCGCAGTCGCTGACGCGTTGCGCAACCTGGCTGAATTCAAGCGCACGCACGGATTACTGTTTGTCATCGGAGCCTCAGTCGTTGCCGGGGCGATTGTTCCCGAAGTTTTTCTGATCCTGTTCTTTCAGCGCGGCCGGCTGCAAGTCGCCAATCTACGCAATCTGGCTTTCACGATTCCGGTCTGGGGATTTGATGGATCACTTGTCGATCTTCTCTATCGCGCGGAAGCGCATTGGTTGGGCGACGTCGCCACGCTGCCTGTGGTGCTTGGAAAAATCTGCATTGACCAGTTTGGCTACAACGTTTTATTCGCTGCGCCCTTCGGTGTGCTGACTTACGAGTGGAAGAACAGCGGATTTTCGATGCAGCCGCTTCGCGATCTCTTCACCCGGCCGCATTATCGCGACAAAATATTTCCGACATTGCTCGCGACCTGGGCGGTCTGGATTCCGTTGATGGCGATCATCTATTCGCTACCGCTCGCGTTGCAATTCCCTCTCTTCGGTCTCGCGCTTTCGTTTTGGGTCTTGCTCCTGACTTATATGACGAATCGCTTCGCCGGAAAAGTCGAGGCCGACGCGCCGATTGCGCTAGCGGTCACGAAAGCGACCGAGCTCGCCGAGGTCAATTCGATTTTCCGTTGAGAAAAAACTGCAATGCTTCGCGAACGCCCGCTCCGTGTTGGCGCTGGGCGACATAGCCGCCGGCATCGCGCACCGTCGCTTTTACTTCTTCAATCGCGTTTGCCGGGCAGGCCGGCATGGCCGCGACCTGGCCGTCGAGCATCGAGATGTCGTTGTGATGATCCCCTGCGGCGAAAATGTTTTCGCGCGGGATGTCGGTCAAACGCGCGAGCTCGGCCAGGGCCGCGCCTTTGTGATAATCGGCGTGACAAAATCGCAGATAAACGGTGTTGCGCTGGTAATTGAACTTCGGTTCGGCGCCGCGCGCCTGCTCGATAAATTCAATGATCCGCTCCATTTCTCGATCGTTCTCCGCGACCAAACCTTCGAGCCCTTCGGAATGGTAAAGAAGGCGAGCTTTCGTTTTCTGGGTCACGAAATCGACGACTTCAGCCAGAATTGATTGGGCCGACGAAAATAATTCGGCGTGATCGCGCGCACAGCGCTCGTTCCAATCGCCGAACGGCTCCCATTTTTCGCCATTGTTCCCCGGACGGAAAACTTCGCGTTCGGTCGTTAAAATAAAATCGGGACGTACCGGAAATTCAAAATCGGTCAGACCGGATTCGAGCAGATCGACCGAACGGCCGGTGTTGATCGAGAAAAGAACGCCGCCGTTTTGCAAATCACCAATCAATTGCATGCAACCGTCGTCCAGGACCGGTTTGCTCACGCGCGAGACGAGCGTGCCGTCGAAATCGATGCTGAGAAGGCGGACTTTCATTGTTATCTTTACCTTGCCTGCCACGCCGAAGGTCCGAGCCGGACTGGCGCGCGCGGAGCCAGGTCGATCTTACGATTGATTCATTTCAGTGCGGGAGCAAGAGTAACCCGCCTACGCCAAGGCTACGGCGTGGCGAGGACTGAGATTTAGAACTAAGATTTAGAGGAAGAGGAAGAATTCGATGAAATCGGCTTATGAGCTGGCAATGGAGCGACTCGCGAAGGACCAGCCGATCGTGACGTTGACCGACGAGCAGAAGAAACAACTCGCGGAGGTCGATTCTACATTCAAAGCGCGGATCGCGGAGAAAGAACTTTTTCTCAAAGGCGAAATTCAAAAGGCGCTAAACGCTGGAAAATTCGAAGAAGTGGAATCGTTTGAAAAGCAGCTCGCTAGTGAAATCAAGCGGTTGCAGGAAGATTGCGAGGCGAAGAAAGAGAAATTGCGAGCCAGTTTTGCAAAGTAGTTGTAGAGGCGCTTGTGCCAAGCGCCTGTTTATTTGGTTTCGGCGTTTGACACAAACGCCGCTACACCGTCCGGGGCTCGCTGGCCGCGTTTGGGTAAATCCGGATCCAGAAAGCCGAGCATGTGCGCGCGTTTGATGGTGCGAACGCCTTCCTCTTTTTGCAGTTCCGTAATGCTTTGCCGAAAAGCTTCCATTTTCGTCCAGTGCACTTTCGGCCGGAAATGGTGCTCGGCGTGGTAGCCGTTGTAGAAAAAGAGCCAGTTGTAGATTTTTCCGTAACTGCTCACGCCCCAGGCGATCGGTTTGTCGGGGTTCGCGCCGTAGTGACGATAGTAACCGTTTAGATAACTGAAGCAGTGGCCGAGATAGAAAAACGGCAGGAAATAAAAAATCACGTAGCGCCAGTTGAAGAAAAACATCACCAGCAGTGTGGTCGCGAAAGCAGCCAGCTCGATATTTCCCCAAAATAAATCGCCGTGCCCGCGCTTGCGCAATTCCTTGCGAATCGCCGCCGGGTTATCGCGAAAGAAGCTCAGGAAAACGTAGCCCCACGGGTTTTCCGCCTCGCCGTCGTGACCGTGTTTGTAAATGGAGATCCAATCGATGGTCTCGCCGTCTTCATCCGGCCTGTCGGCGTTGCCTTTATGATGCTGCATGTGGACGGCGTCGTAGTAGGTCTGCGAAAAACAGCAGGCGACGGATTGGGTGACGCCGAAAAGGCGGTTCAGAATTTTAGAGCGGAAGAATGGGTTGTGAATGAAGTTGTGACCGATGCCGTTGATATTGGCGTTCACCATCAGCGAGTAAACGAAGCCCAAAATAAGCATCACCCAGAGCGGCGCGTGCGGATACAAGAAGAAAAGGCCGAGAAAATAAGCGAGATGGAAAAGTCCGGCGGCCGCTGGAACTGCATCCCAGCGAGTGTGCGCGAACAGTCGCGAGTTGGTCGCGGGTCGCTCGGTCCGGATTGCGTCAGCGTTCATGGAGGCGGGTACCTTTCGCCAAAGAGTTCCTTTCTGGCAAGTTGTTCATTGCCAATGTTGAGTTCGCACGCCTAATTTAGCCCCTCATGTTCGCGCTTCAGCCAGAAATGAAAGTCTTTAGCGGAACGGCCAACCGCGAGCTGGCCGAAAGGATTTGTAAATACATCGGCGTCCCGCTCGGCCAGGCCACGATCAGCTCGTTCCCCGACGGCGAGACTTATGTGATGATCGAGGAGAACGTCCGCGGTCGCGACGTTTTTCTCATTCAACCGACCTCGCCCCCGAGTAACGAACACTTGATGGAACTGCTCATCATGGTCGATGCGGCGCGACGCGCCAGCGCTGACCGCATCACGGCGGTGATTCCATTTTTTGGCTACGCCCGGCAGGACCGCAAAGACAAACCGCGCGTCCCGATTACGGCAAAATTAATTGCGAACTTACTTTACGCTGCCGGGGTTAATCGCGTGTTAACGATGGACCTCCATGCCCAGCAAGTGCAGGGCTTCTTCGACATCCCGGTCGACCACCTCTACTCGTTGCCGGTACTAATTAAGTACCTGCGTCAGAAGCTGACCGGGAAAACGGTCGTCGTTTCACCGGACATCGGCGGTTTGAAAATGGCCTCGGCCTATGCCGAAGCGCTGGGCGCGAACCTGGCCATCGTGGCCAAGGAACGAAAGAGCGCCACTGAGACCGAAGCGCTCTATCTAATCGGTGAAGTTAAAGATCACGATGTGCTCCTGGTGGACGATTTGACCGAGACCGCCGGAACCCTCACCTCGGCGGCCGAGCTTTTGAAAAGGCGCGGGGCGCAAAAGATTTACGCTGGCGTATCGCACGCAGTTCTGGTCGATGTCGCCATCCCCCGGTTGCAAAAGTCCAAAATTGAGGAATTAATAACGACCAACAGCACGCCGGTGCGCCCGGTGGAAGGATTTAAAACCACCGTGCTCTGCGTCTCCGAGCTACTCGGCGAGGGGATGAAACGGATCCATAACGATGAGTCCGTTTCGTCGCTGTTTAAGATCGACAAATAACCAACATGGCAAAGCAAGTTAAACTCAAAGTTGAACCGCGGACCGCGACCGGACGTTCGGCTGCGCGCCGATTGAAAGCTCGCGGCATTGTTCCCGCCGTCGTCTATGGCGGGAAAGAAAAATCGCAACCGCTCCAGGTTTCCGCGCGCGACATTAATGCTATGCTCAGCCACGCCTCGGGCGAAAACATTTTAGTGGAGCTAGAAATTGCCGGCCAAAAGGCAACTCGCACTGCCCTGTTGCAGGAAGTTCAGCACTCGCCAGTCGGAGGCGATGTTCTCCATGTCGATTTTCACGCGATTTCGATGGACGAAAAAATTCAGGCCGACGTTCCGCTGGAACCGCTGGGCGTTCCGAATGGCGTGAAGAATTTCGGCGGTTTGCTCGACCAAAATTTGCGTGCGCTCGCGATCGAATGTTTACCGCGCGATCTGCCAGACAAAATCACGGTCGATGTATCGGCGCTCAACATTGGCGATTCGATTCACGTTCGTGACATCAAGCTTCCGTCGGGCGTAACCGCAAAAGTTCAACCTGATCTGACAGCGTTTTCAGTGATGGCGCCGGTGATCGAAGAAGAGCCGGTCGTAGCTGAAGCTGAAGCTGCCGCTGGTCCGGAAGTGATCACGGCCAAGAAAGAAGAAGGCGAAGCTGCCGCACCAGCTCCGGGCGGCAAAGGCGCGGCTGCTGCGGGAGCTAAAGGCGCGCCGGGACCTGCGGGCAAAGGCGCTCCTGCACCTGCGGGCAAGGGCGGCGCTCCAGCTCCGGCTCCAAAAGAAAAAGAGCAGAAGAAGTAGGTCCGAGCCGGACTGGCAACTATTCTGCATTTTCGACTTCGCGGTTGTGGAAGAGAAACCGATTCGCTTGGTCGCAGGGTTGGGAAATCCCGGAGCCGAATATGCGCACACACGTCACAACATCGGATTCATGGTCGCCGATTTTCTTGCTCACGAAAACGCAGTGGCTTGGGAGAAATCAGGCAAATGGGACGCAGCTACGGCAAAATTTCGCGATATAATGTTAGTTAAGCCTGCGAGCTACATGAACCGCAGCGGCCATCCGCTTTTCGCGATCGCTCAATTCTTTAAAATTGCGGCACAGGAAATCTTCGTCGTGCTGGATGATTTCTCATTGCCACTTGGGCGATTGCGGATTCGGCAGAGCGGTGGTCCCGGCGGTCATAACGGCCTCGAATCGATTATTGTCCAGTTTGGGACCGAAGAAATTCCACGATTGCGAATTGGAATTGGTCACGCGCCGGCTGAAGGAGCTACCGATTATGTCCTCAGCAATTTTTTCGAAGAGGAGAAGTCCCTCGTAAGATCGACAATCATCCGAGCGGCCGACGCGGTGAAATGCGCGATTGACAACGGCGTCGTTTCCGCGATGAACACTTTCAACAAAATCGAAGAAGAATCATGAAGAATCGTTACGAAGCATTGCTCGTCCTCAACTCGCAGGGAAAGGAGGACAGCGTGCATGACATTGTCGAGCGTTTGGAATCCGAATTCAAAAAAGAGGGCGTCGAGATTGAGCAAGTGCAAAAAATGGATAAACGCCAGTTTTCCTATGCGGCCGGACCACTCGACGCCGGTTTTTACGTCAATTTTGTCTTTCACGCCGACCCGGACTTGATCACGAAGCTGCGTTCCAAATTTAAACTCGACCCGGAAGTTTACCGTCAGCATTACCAGCGGCTGCGCGAGAAGACCGAAAAAAAGGAGCGGAAGGAAAAGCCGGCGAAAAAGTTGGCGCGTTCCAAGTAAATCCGGTAGTACTGGCGCATGGCCAGTTTCAATAAAGTCATTCTCCTCGGAAACCTGACGCGCGACCCCGAAGTGCGTTACACCCCCAAAGGCAGCGCCGTGTGCGACCTCGGCATTGCCATTAATCGTCAATACACCCTCGACAGCGGCGAGAAACGCGAAGAAGTCACCTATGTCGATGTTGTTCTCTGGTCGCGTCTTGCTGAAATCGCCGGCGAGTATTTGAAGAAAGGCCGGCCGATTTTTATCGAAGGCCGTCTGCAATTGGACACATGGGACGATAAACAAAGCGGGCAGAAGCGGAGTAAGCTGCGCGTGATCGGCGAAACGATGCAATTGCTTGGCGGTCGTCCTCCCGGCGCAGGCGGTGGCGCAACGGAAGGCGCCGAAGGCGCACGGGAATCGCGTCCGAGTAAACCTGCTCCCCCGCCAAAAGCCGGTGCCGCAGCAGAGCCGGACGACGACGAAATTCCGTTTTAGTCTGAGACGCGTTGTAGCGGTGCTTGTGCCAAGCACCGAATCTTAATAGACAGGCGCTTGTCACAAGCGCCACTACAACATGAATTCTACCGAAGCGTGCATCGCGCTGAACATGCTGCCGACCGTGGGGCCGGTCCGGTTGCGAAAGCTGCTGCAAGTTTTTAAGGAACCGCCGGCAATCCTGGCCGCGAAACGGACTGAGCTTCGCAAAGTCGAGGGAATTGGCGGCGAGGTCGCCGATCAAATTTCAAATTGGGAGTCGATTGTGGATCTTCCAGCTGAGCTAAAACGTGTTAAAGAATTCGGCGCGACTGTCATAGCCCAGGACTCGCCATCTTATCCAAAACCGCTGCGCGAGATCCACGCGCCGCCGATTGTCCTTTACGTTTGGGGCGAACTTCAGGAGCGCGATCATCATGCGCTCGGGATCATCGGCGCCCGTCGCACCACGCATTACGGCAGCGAGTCGGCAAAAAAACTCGCGTATCAGCTGGCTTATGCAGGCTTGACGGTGATCAGCGGACTCGCGCGTGGGATCGACACCGCTGCCCATCAGGGCGCGCTCGCAGCAAAGGGGCGGACGATCGCGGTCATCGGCTCGGGATTGTCGAAGTTATATCCGCCCGAAAATCGCGCGCTCGCGGAAAAAATTTGTAACGGTAGCGGCACAGTGGTGTCTGAGTTTTCCATGGAAATCGAACCCGACCGGCAAACGTTTCCAATGCGAAACCGGATTATCTCCGGTTGGAGCCATGGAATTCTTGTCGTCGAAGCGGGCGCAAAAAGCGGCGCGCTCATTACCGCCTCGCAGGCGTTGGAACAGGGGCGCGCGGTTTACGCTGTGCCGGGCCACATCAACGCGCCGAGCGCGATCGGATCGAATCGCCTCATTCAGCAAGGTGCGAAACTCGTCATGGACGCGAACGATATTCTCGATGATCTCCAGATTCTTTTGCCGGAGACGAAACCGTCGCCGCAAGCCGCGGCCCGTCCGCTGCCTCCGCTCTCAGACGAAGAGCGCCGGGTTTATGATGCGATTGAGGCAACCGAGACGCCGATCGATGAGATCGCCACGAAATCAAATTTGCCAAGCGCCACAGTCTCTTCTACTCTCCTCGGCCTTGAGCTGAAGCGGCTCGTGAAGCAGTTGCCCGGAAAATATTTCGTGAAACTCGCTTAAACTCGTCCGCGACCTGCTCTTCTCCCCACTTGCAAGGTCTTCAATATCAATGTCTAAATCCCTGATCATCGCGGAAAAGCCGAGCGTGGCGAGCGATCTCGCGCGCGCTCTCGGTGGTTTTAAGAAGGAAGGCGACCATTTCGAAAGCGAGCGCTACGTCATCTCGTCGGCGCTTGGACATTTGGTCGAATTGACCTTGCCGAGCGAGCTCGATGTGAAACGTGGCAAGTGGAGTTTCGCCAATCTCCCGATTATTCCGGACGAATTTCAACTCAGGCCGATCGAGAAAACCAAAGCACGCTTCAACATGCTCAAGCGTTTGATGCAGCGCCCCGATGTCGATCTTCTGATCAACGCTTGTGACGCCGGGCGGGAAGGGGAATTGATTTTTCGTTATTTGGTCAAACTTGGCGGTGTCAAAAAGCCTATCCGCCGTTTGTGGCTGCAATCGATGACAACGGACTCGATCCGCGAGGCGTTCAATCATTTGCGTTCCGAAGAGGATATGGTGCCGCTCTCAAAGGCGGCGGTTTGTCGATCCGAAAGCGATTGGCTGGTCGGGATCAACGGCACGCGCGCGATGACCGCGTTCAACAATCGCACCGGCGGTTTCCAGCTGACGCCGGTTGGGCGCGTGCAAACTCCAACGCTCGCTATTCTGGCCGAGCGCGAAGACAAGATCCATCACTTCAAGCCGCGTAATTATTATGAGGTGTTCGGCGATTTCGAGGTCAAAGCCGGCAATTATCGCGGCCGTTGGTTCCGGGAAGATTTTACGAAAGACGGCGACGAGGATGCGCGCGCGGAACGGATTTGGGACAAAGCAACCGCCGACGAAATTAAGAACCGATGCATCGGCAAAACCGGCGTCGCTACCGAAGAACGCAAGCCGACAACGCAGGTGCCGCCACTTCTTTACGATCTGACCAGTTTGCAGCGGGACGCGAACGGTCGAGGCTTTAGCGCCAAGCGCACCTTGCAAATCGCGCAGCAACTTTACGAACGCTTCAAAGTCATCACTTATCCGCGGACCGATTCGCGCTATTTGCCGGAGGATTACATCCCCACCGTAAAATCGACCTTGAGCCGGATCGAGAATCCGCACGCGCGCACCGTTCTGGAAAAAAATTGGG
This sequence comes from Chthoniobacterales bacterium, assembly GCA_035603575.1. GTDB lineage: Bacteria > Verrucomicrobiota > Verrucomicrobiia > Chthoniobacterales > UBA10450 > AV40. The sequence continues at coordinate 11,890 of DATNKD010000094.1, read as the reverse complement.
TCAAACCGTCCAAACGGATTTTCAACAATGCTAAGATTTCGGATCACTTCGCCATCATCCCGACCGGCACCGCGCCGCACGGACTCGATGAAGTGCAGCAGAAAATTTACGACATGATTGTGCGCCGCTTTATCAGTGGGTTTTTCCCGGCAGCGCAATTTGAAGTAACGACACGCATCACCCGCGTCGACAAGGACGCATTTAAAACCGAAGGCAAAATCATCAAGGACCCGGGCTGGTTGGCGGTTTACGGGCGCGAGGCGGCCTCAGAACAGCAGGGCGAAGAATCGCTTGTGGCGATTTCGCCTAACGAACCGGCCAAGGTTCTCGACATCGAAGTTGTCCAAAACGAGACCAAACCGCCGGCGCGTTTTACGGAAGCGACGCTGCTCTCAGCGATGGAAGGCGCAGGCAAACTCGTTGAAGACGAGGAACTCCGCGAAGCGATGCGCGAGAAAGGTCTCGGCACGCCGGCGACACGCTCGGCAATTATCGAAGGTTTGATTCACGACGGCTACGTTCATCGCCAGGGACGCGAATTGATTGCGACTGCAAAAGGTTTGGCGCTGATCACGCTTTTGCGCGGCATCGGCGCGACCGAATTGTGTTCGCCGGAAATGACCGGCGAATGGGAATCCAAACTCAAGCGCATGGAAAAAGGCGCGATGAAGCGCAACGATTTCATGGCCCACATCAAAAAGTTCACGCGTGAGATCGTCGAGAAAGCGAAAAATTTCGAAGGCGACAGTGTCACCGGAGATTTCGAGCCGCTCGAGGTGAAATGTCCGAAGTGCGGCGGCGGACCGTTCGATGAAAGCTACCGCACCTTCAAATGTCGATCTTGCGGATTGATCGTTTGGAAAACGATGGCCGGACGATTGTTCGAACGTTCGGAGCTGGAAAAACTGCTGACTGAAAAACAGGTCGGCCCTCTCGAGGGTTTTCGCAGCAAAGTTGGTCGCAAGTTCAACGCAACGGTCAAACTCGGCGAAGATTTCAAACCGGCGTTCGATTTTGGAGAGAACGGTCACGATCAACCAGTAAAGATCGACACCGATAAGCACGAAGCACTCGGGCTTTGTCCCATTTGCCAGAAAGGTCAGGTTTACGTGCTTGATCGCGCCTACGCGTGCGAGAACGCCGTAGCGAAGGAGAAGACCTGTACGTTCCGTATCAGTAAGAACATTCTGCACCGCGAAATTCCGAAAGAGCAGGTGCAAAAATTGATTGCGACTGGAAAGACCGACCTTCTCCCGAAGTTTGTTTCTAAGAAAGGCCGCCCGTTTTCCGCCCACCTTAAATTGGAAAACGGAAAAGTCGGCTTCGAATTCGCCGAAAGAAAACCGAAGAAGAGCGCGCCGCGCAAAGCGGTCGCGGCTTAAGCAGAACAACAATTCCAAGCGTTAAAGTTCGTTGACGCCACAACGCGTGGTGTGTTATTTAGCCCTTTAACACTATGCGTTGCCCCAAGTGCGGCTCGCGTGATGACAAGGTCATCGATTCCCGTCAATCTCGCGATAGCTCGAGCATTCGCCGGCGCCGCCAATGCCTCAAATGCGGATATCGCTTTACCACTTACGAGGAGATCGAGCGCTCGGACTTGCGCGTGGTGAAGCGCGATCGCACCCACGAGCCGTTCGATCGACGCAAGCTCGCCGGCAGCATTGCCAAGGCTTTCGAGAAGCGTTCCACCAGTTTACTCACCCTTGAGCAGCTTGTTGATGAAATCGTGCACGATTTGGAAACGGGCGGCCGCGAAGTCCAATCCACCGCCATTGGCGCTAAGGTCCTCGAAAAATTGCGCGGCATCGATGAAGTCGCGTATCTCCGTTATGCCTCGGTCCATCGGCGCTTCGAAGATGTCGATCAATTTGTTGACGCCATCCACGCGTTGGGAAAGACGGCGAGGCCTGACTCAAAGCAGCGTGAATTATTTCCACCGGATCAAGTGAATCATGGTCGCGTTTAAGGAAGAATTTCCATATCTGCGCTGCGACTCGGGCCAGCTCTTTGAGTTCGACCGCGATTGGCTGCACGCTGCCATCAATCGCGCCGCGGATAAGGCCGGTTACCCGAGTTGGTGGTTGACCGAGCACGTCACCGAGAGCATCGCGTTTTATTTACATCTGCGAAACGACGAGAACGTCGTCGCGTTCAATCAGCTTCAGGAAACGGTGCAGTACGTCCTGAAAGCGATCGGCTACAAGGAAATCATTCCCTACTTCGCACCGGCGCCGCCGCCAATCTCGATTTCGTTGGTCGATATCGCGCATCAGGCTGGGAGCGGTTACGAGCTCGCGTTTTTCGATCTTCTCGAGAAGCGGCTCAACTCGCTGATCGAGACCGGCGTGGACAATTTGCAACTTTGTTCGCTGCAGCCGTGCGTAAAACATTTGCGTTGCACCCGGGTGTGGACCCGCGCCTGCGATGCTTTACGGGAAGAAATTGTCTGCTTCATTCGTGAACGGCTGACATCGACCACCAGCGAGCGGCTGAAATGTTCGCTGCGCTGATTGCTGATGCCTGATCTCTGACTTCTGACCTCTGATTTGCCATGACAATCTTCGAAAAAATCATCGCACGCGAAATTCCGGCGAAAATTATTTGGGAAGACGACGATGCGATTGCTTTTCACGACGTAAATCCGCAAGCGCCGGTCCATGTGCTGATCGTGCCGAAAAAGGTGATCCCGCGTTTGGCCGCCGCCACGGAAGCCGAACGCGCGATTCTTGGAAAGTTGTTGCTGGTCGCCGGTGAGCTCGCGAAAAAACTCGACATCGAAAAAACCGGCTATCGCGTTGTCATCAACAGCGGACCGGACGCTGGCGAGAGCGTGCCGCATCTTCACGTTCATTTGTTAGGCAAACGCGCGCTCGCCTGGCCGCCCGGCTAAGATCGACATCTTCCATGGCGGCAACGCTCGACCCCGTCCGGCCAATCAAGCTGGACGAAATCAAAGAAGCGCGGCAGCGGATCGCGACAACGATTGTTCGGACGCCGCTCATCCGCCTGGAACTTGGTCAAAATTTTCCCGATATTCGATTGAAGCTCGAGAATCTCCAGCCGATCAACGCTTACAAATTGCGCGGCGCCGCCAACGCGGTTGCGATGTTATCCGACTCCGAGCGTGAACGCGGTGTCTGGACGATCAGCGCCGGTAACGCCGGGCAGGGGGTCGCTTATGCCGCGCGGCAGGCCGGTGTTCCGTGCACGGTTGTTGTCGTCGAAACGGCGCCCGAATCAAAAATCGTGCGAATGCGTGCGCTCGGCGCGAAATTAATTCCAGTGCCGTACGAGGCGGCTTGGAAAGCGCTCGATGAACGCGCATTCCCCGGGGTCGAAGGCACGTTTGTGCATCCATTCGACGACGACAATTTCATCGCGGGTCACGGCACGATGGGTCTCGAGATTTTGGAAGATGCGCCTGACACAAAGGCGATCATTGCCTCGATCGGCGGCGGGGGATTGATCACCGGAGTGGCGAGCGCGATCAAAGCGATCAAGCCGGAGATCAAAATTTTCGGCGCCGAACCGGAAACCGCGGCGCCCGCGGCGCTGTCGTTCGAGAAAAATTCGCCGCAGGTTTTCAAAAACTGGACAGCATCGTTCGTCGACGGCGCGGGCGGCCAAAGCATGTTCCCGCGAATGTGGGAGCGAATGCAGGGGCTCGTGGACGATTACCTCGTCGTCACTTTGGAAGAAACGAAGAAAGCGATGCGGATGATGGCGGAGAAAGCGCGAGTCATTTCCGAAGGGGCAGGGGCGTTGCCGCTCGCGGCTGCGCTGACGGGAAAAGCGGGCCAAGGCCCGATAGTCGCCATCGTTTCCGGCGGCAACATCGACCTGCAGAAATTCTTCGAACTGATTAGCTGATCGGCTCAATGCGAGCGCATCATATCGCGGCATCCCGCGACATTGCCGATGAGCAAGATCACGAGAACGCCGTAGAGGATCACCGTCCTCGCCATCGTTTTTGAGCGGAAATAAAAGTAGCCGTGGACGAGATACACCGCGTAGCAACCGATGAGCACTCCCCAGCCGCCGGCATTGGCACTGTGACGATCGATGACGGCGACGAGGCCAAGAGGAAACATCCAGGCCAGCGGCCAGAGACCCGGCTCAGTCAGAGCGAGCGCGAGAATCCAAATCGCGATGTAGGCGATAATCTTGTAGCGGAGCCGCGGCGAATTGCTCTTTGCTTCGCCAGCGTCGACTCCTCTCATTATTCGTCTTTTACCGTCATCGGCGTACCGACGGGCGCGTTGTTATAGAAACGTTCCGCCATTCCTTCGGGTAATCGAATGCAACCGTGCGAGGCAGCGAACGGCGGCACGTAGCCCTGGTGCATCGCATAGCCTCCATTGAAGTGCATGCAGTACGGCATTCGCGCGGGATCGAAATGCGTTCCGCGCGGCCGGCTGTCTTTTCGCACGTCAATGTTTTGCTTCACGATGTTGCCTTCGCTGTCGACGTAATCGCCGAATTCACTCGAGAAATGGTTCTTGTCTTTGGAGACGATGGAATAATGGCCGGGCGGCGTCGAAAACCCGCGTTTTCCGGTGGAGACGGTCGATTCACCGACTAAATGTTTTCCTTTGTAAAAGTAAGCCTTTTGCTCCGCCAGATGAACAACGATGCGCGGCTCGCCGTGGGCGCCATCGTCATTCCACCAACCGGGCGCCGGGGTTAGCGCCGGCATGATGGCGGCGAGCGGCTTCTGTATTTGCTGCGGGATTTCCTCGCAGCTGCAAAACAAAACCATGATCGCTCCGACCAGCGCGAATTGAATCAGCCTGCCGAGTTTCATAAAGCGGCGGATATTAACGCGTAGTTCGTTAGGCGGTGCAATGCGAAACATTGAAAATACTGGGTCAAGCGTCACGCTTGTTGACCATGCGCATCGATGGAAATACGCTCGTTTCATGGCCACGCTCACCAAGTCTCCATCCTCATCTCCCAAAGAACGCGCGCCGCGCGCCGTTCAGTCGCCGATTAATTTGGAAAATTGGATCGAAGAGAACCGCGAAAAATTCAAACCGCCGGTCAGTAATCGTTATCTTTATGACGGCCGCGATTTTTTTGTGATGGTGATCAAGGGCCCGAATGCGCGGAACGATTTTCATCTCGTCGATTCCGAAGAATATTTTTATCAGCTCAAGGGCGACATCAAAGTGCGTATCCGTGAAGGCGATCGCATCGTCGATCATCTCGTGCGCGAAGGGGAGACCTTCTTTATCCCGCCGAATGTTCCGCACGCGCCAGTCCGTCCGCCAGACACGATCGGTATTGTGGTCGAGCGGCGCCGGCCGCCGGGCGAGCATGAACACGTCATCTTCTACTGCGAAAAATGCGGCGCGCTGGTTGAAGACATCGATTTCGACTGTGCCGACATCGTCGAACATTTCAGCAAGGCGATGCTCGATTTCTGGAACGACGATGCGCGCCGCACCTGCAAGAAATGCGGCACGAAGGTTCCGCAGCCGCAGCCGGTAAAACCGTTCTGAAAGTGGATCGGCCGCTCCGTCGGGCGATGTTATCAATGAGCGGCTCGGCCGCCATGTTTGTCTCTGACTTCGAGATTGGACGTTGGGCGTTGAGCGTTGGACGTTTGCTGCGGCTTTCGCCATGAAGATCGACATCCACACCCACATCCTGCCGCGCAACTGGCCGGACCTCGACGCGAAATACGGTTACAGCGGATTCGTTAGGCTCGATCATTACAAACCTTGCTGCGCCCGGATGATGATCGGCGATCGCGTCTTTCGCGAGATCACCGACAACGTTTGGGATCCAAAACGTCGCATCGAGGAGTGCGACCGCGAGAAAGTTTCGATGCAGGTGCTTTCGACCGTTCCGGTGATGTTCAGCTATTGGGCTAAACCGGCTGACGCGCTCGACCTTTCTCGTCGGTTAAACGATCACATCGCCGAAGTAGTTCGTGGCCATCCTAAAAGATTTGCCGGGCTGGCGACGATTCCATTGCAAGATCCCGATCTGGCCGCGGGCGAACTCGAACGATGCATCCGTGAATTGGGATTGCGCGGCGCGCAGATTGGCACGCACGTGGACGCGAACCCTCACACCGGTCGCATCGACACCTTGAATTTGGACAATGCGTCGTTGCAGCCTGTCTGGAGTGTGGCCGAGCAACTTGGCGGGGCGATCTTCGTTCATCCGTGGGACATGCTCGGCAGAGAGCGCATGCCAAATTACTGGCTGCCGTGGCTCGTCGGAATGCCGGCGGAGAGTTCGCTGGCCATCTGCTCGATGATTTTTGGCGGCGTGTTCGAGCGTTTCCCAAAACTGCGCGTCGCGTTCGCCCATGGCGGTGGCGCGTTCCCATTCACGATCGGACGAATCGAACATGCATTTCATGTGCGCCCGGATTTGGTTGCGATCGACAACACGAAAAACCCAAGAAGCTATCTTGCGCGTGGCAATGTGCCGGCGCGGTTTTTTGTCGATTCGCTCGTCCACGATCCTGGCGCGCTGAAACTACTGCTCAGATTATTCGGACCGCAGCGCGTTGCATTCGGATCGGATTATCCGTTCCCGCTGGGCGAAGCCCATCCGGGCAAGCTCATCGAATCGCTTAAACTCTCTGCCAAAGAGAAAACACAGCTCCTCTCCGGAACCGCCCGCGAATTTTTAGGATTGGTGTAGCGGTGCTTGTATCAAGCACCGAATTTAATAAACAGGCGCTTGGCACAAGCGCCTCTATAACGGCTTGTCACTGGTCACTTGTCATTCGTCACATCTGATGTCTGATCGCCCAGAGATCGTGAAAGATCGGTTTGAACAAGGATTCTTTCAGAAACGGAACACCGGGCGAACCACCGGTGCCTTTTTTCGCGCCGATCGTGCGCTCGACCAGTTTGATGTGCCGATAGCGCCATTCCTGCAATCCCTCGTCGAAATCGGTCATGAGCTCGAACAGAATCGAAACTTCGGGTGAAGATTTGTAGAGCTTAAGAATCTCGTGCTGCACCTGCTCATTCGGTCCGTTCGGCTGCGAAAGGTCGCGGCTTTTCAACTCTGCTGGAATTTTCGCGCCGCGCCTTTCCAGAAAATCATAGAAATGATCGATCACCGTCCGTTCCTTGAGCCGCTCCTGTAGCCGGTCTGCGCCGGGAAAATCCGGCTTCACGTATTTCAGCGTCGATTCCCGTTTGTATCCGAGCACAAACTCAAGCTCCCGAAACTGGATCGATTGAAATCCCGATGCCGTTTCGAGCCGATCACGAAAGCTCGAGAACGACGACGGCGTCATTGTTTCGAGAATGTCCACCTGCGCGACCAGCACTTTCATAATCGTCCGCGTCCGCTTAAACGAATGGATCGCCCCGAAAAGGTCGCCCGCCGAAAAATCCCGTTTTATTTTCTCGAACTCATGCAGCAGCTGCTTGAACCAAAGCTCGTAGGTCTGATGAATGATGATGAACAACATCTCATCGTGCTCCGCCGGCGTTGATCGCGGCTTCTGCAGCGTGAGCAGTTTTTCTAAATCGAGATAGTTGGCATACGTCAGCGGTGGCATGTAGTGAATGCTCTACGGCCCGTGTGCGCCCGTCAAACTGTCGTGGTGACCGTTGGCCGCCCTATTTCAGCACGGCCTGGTGAAACTCGTACCAGTCGTCGAGGTTGTTGAGGTTCACCGCGTCTTTTGCAGCGGAAGTATCGTCGGCAATGCCACAGGATCCGAGAATGCCTTTGCGCGTCTCATCGTCATGAATATAACCGCGCACAGCCGCGTTGTGTTTTTCGATCGCCTGCGCATTGAGCGACTTGGCGTTCTTCTTCACCCACGCTTCGAATTGCGGGTAGGTCGGCTTGCTCTTTTTGATGTGATCTTTTACCGCCTGTTCATCGAGCCCGAGCGCGGCACAGGTCATCGCATCGAATCCTTTGCCGATGGCGGGATAACCGGCCGCTAGTTTACCGCACGCCTCAAGTGAAACTTTCTGCCAAAGCCGCGGAAGATGCACGACTCCGAGTGGACCGGCCGTGCCGGAACTGATCATTGGAACGTATGTGTCAGCCATAGGAAGAAGTTGAGAGTTGATGGTTACGAGTTGAAAGATGGTCTACAGATTTGGCGCGGCGAAGACAATCCGGAAAACTGTAGCGGCGATCTATGACCGCCGTTTCTTAATTCTTCCTTCTGCTTTCTTACTTATCGTCGCTTCACTTGATGAAGCGAAGATAATATTCGTCCCACGCCGCCGGAATTTTCTCCCGCGACGAATACGGCCCCGGCTCATACGCGCGCGACGCGATCCCTTGCTGACTCAGCTCGCACACGTGCCAATCCTGTTTGTTCGTCACGTCCCAGAATTCAATCGCGTCCTCCGGTTTGAAATCCTTTCGGGTGAACGCGTCCGGATGAAAAAACCAGTCGCACACGATTAGCGTCCGTTCCGGTGACTGCGGCCAGAGCTGATGCACCATCACGTATTCCGGATGCAGGCTGAGGAGCATGTTCGGGAAGATCGAATAATAAAAGAACTGCTGAAGATTCCCGATCTCGCCGACGAACGCTGCACAAGCGTCGCCGCTCATGGTCAGGCTTTTTCCTTTATTGATCTTCATGAACCCGCCGAGGAACGGTCCTTCCGCTAAATCGTTCTCCGCCGAATCGTACGGCGAAATTTTGGAAAGCATCGGATGCACGCCCGGGCAGTGATAACACTCCGAATAATTCTCAAACATCAACTTCCAGTTCGCGCGCACGTCGTACTCGATCCGTTTCGCCGGGCGCAAGATCGACATGTTCCAATGCGAAAATTTTCCCTTCAACGGCGCAAACCAATCTTCCAATGAAACGAAGCCGTCTTCCTTCCGCCTCTCCCTCTGGGAGAGGATTGAGGTGAGGGGACCAGAATTCGCGAGATTCGCAAAAATAAATCCTTCCCACAGCGCCAGGTCCACCGGATGCAACGAATACTCGGCCTTATCGAACCCCGGAACCTCATCCATGTGCGGCGCGCCGATCAATCGTCCATCGAGTCCGTACGTCCACGCATGATACGGACACTGAATCGCCGACGCGTGTCCGCACGCGTCTTCCTTGAGTCGCGTCCCGCGATGCCGACAAACATTGTAGAACCCGTGGATTGTCGATCGTTGATCGCTCGTCACGATGAAACTCTCGCCGGCGACTTCTGCCACGAAGTAATCGCCCGTCTTCGCCACCTGACTCTGATGCCCGACCAGCAGCCAATGCTGCGAGAAAATCTTTTCCTGTTCTTCGACAAAGACTTCCCGCGAAACGAAATACTTTTGCGGGAGCGACTTCGCGGGCGCGGAAGCTCTGGATTTTTTTAGAGTGGTTCGTGTTGCGGGGCGATGCATCGGTTGAGCAGAGCGATTCTACCGCTCAACAATTAACCCACAACTCTCAACCTGCTCTTCGATTCAGTTTCGCAGTGCGCGCACCGGATCAATGCGGGTGGCGCGGCGTGCCGGAAGAAAGCAGGCAACCAGCGCAACCGCAATCAGAATGATTAGGGCCGAGCCGAAGGCGATCGGATCGCGCGGACTTACTTTGTAAAGAAGATTGCCGATCAAACGAGTGAGCGCGAGTGCGGCGATCGCACCGATCGCGATACCGGCGACGGTTAGCCGAAGCCCGCGTGAGACGACAAGTCGCAACACATCGGCAGCATTTGCACCGAGCGCCATTCGCATGCCGAGCTCGCGCGTTGTTTGTGAAACCGAGTAGGACATGACCGCGTAAAGTCCGATCGCCGCCAAAAAAAGCGCCATTGCGCCAAAAACCGCGACGAGCGTGACGGCAAGGCGCTGGCTGTAGCTCATTTGGTCTACCTGTTCTTGCAGCCGATACGGGATTCCCGGCGCCAGGTTTGCATCCAGTGCATGAACTTCGCGGGCAAGCGCATTCAGCATCGCACCCGGTGTTTCGCGTGTTCGCATCAGCAATGTGTTCTGCACGCCCCAGTTTTGCCGCAGCGGAACGTAGAAGAATGGCGTGGGTATCTCCAATTTCGTTCGATAATTCGCGTTCTTTGCGATACCGACGATCTCCAGCCAACGATCCTTAACTTTCACTCGTTGACCGAGCGCATTTTTCGCGGGCCAATACTTCGCCGCCATCGTTTCGTTAATGATCGCCACCGGTGGCGAGTTTTCGTCGTCAGTGCGAGTGAATTCGCGTCCGGAGACGATCGGAATGCCGATCGTAGCGAAGTAATCCTCAGCCACTTGGTTGTACTCCACTGTCGGCTGTTCGTTAGGCGGCGGTTGGTAGCCATCGACTTCAATCGCACTTGACGAGAACACATTGTAGCTAAATGGAATGACCCGCGTCAGCGTGGCCGATTCAACGCCGGGAAGTGTGCGGACACGGTCGAGAAGCTGCGTGTAGAAGCTTTTTGCGCGATCCAGCTTGTAGCCGGCGGAGAACAAAGCCGTTGAACACCCGATCACATCGGTTGAAAAACCGGGGTTCGCGTTTTGGATTTTCGCCAGGCTTTCCAGAAGCAACCCGGTTCCGGCGAGCAACACAAAGCTGAGCGACACCTGGACGAGAACAAGAGTCGAGCGCAATCGCGAGCGACTGCTCCCGCTGACGACACCGCCGCCGTCGCTTTTCAGCGCTCCCGAAAGATCAACATGGCTCGCGTGAATCGCCGGAACCACCGCGAAAATCAGGGTCGCGAGCACGCAGATTCCAGCGCTCACCGCCAGCACGCGCCAATCGATCTGACCTGGATAATCGATCACGATTCCCGGCGCAGGCGAGGGGAACGCCAATACGAGCGCGTTTCGGCACCAGTAAGCTACGGCAATTCCGCCTGCCGCTGCAATGATCGAAAGCAGCAATCCTTCGGTGACAAGCTGTTTGATCAACCGACGCCGCCCGGCCCCGAGCGCAAGACGCATGGTCATTTCATGTCGTCGGAGCAACGAGCGCGCGAGTAAAAGATTGCTCACGTTCGCGCAGGCAATGAGCAGCACCAAGAACACGACCGCCATTGTTATCGCCAGCGTCGGCGACATGTTGCCGGCGCCGTTGAACGGCGTTTTCCACAACGGAACCAGCTGCACTTCGTGGCCGCGATTGGCTTCCGGAAAATCGTTCTCCAATCGTTTCGCGATCGCGGAAAGTTCCGCCTGCCCTTGCTGCCGCGTGACTCCGGGTTTGAGAAACGCGTAACCTTCAATCCAGCGCGCGCCGCGGTCTTCTAATTTGTAGCCAGTCGTGTCGAACGTCTCCTGCATCGACGTCGGCACCCAAAAACTAAACGAGTAACCGACGAACGTACCGTGAAACTTTTCCGGCGCGACACCGATGATCGTGTGCTGAACACCATTCAGGTATTGCGTTCGACCGATGATGTTTGGATCGAACTTATAGCGATCTTTCCAGGTTCGATAACTGATCACCGTCACCGGATGCGCGTTTCGGCCCGTGCCTTCTTCGGGGCGAAAGCCGCGGCCGAGAATCGGTCGGACGCCGAGCGCGTCGAAATAGTTAGCCGAGACGATTCCGCCGGACGCCCACTCCGCTCGATCGCCAACGCTCAGCGACGTGCCCATGATTCTGTCGACGATGAACGATTCGAACAGCGTTGAGTTCTTTTCGAAGTCGAGAAAGTCGGGATAGGAGAGTCCGTTGTGTCCTTCGACGCCGCGCGTTGTGCCGATGAACGCGAACATGCGGTCCTGATGCGACACAAGCGGATAAGGCCGGATCAGAATTCCTTCAATCCAACTGAAGACCGCGGCATTCGTGCCGATGCCAAGCGTCAGGCAGAGAATTGCGAGCAAAGAAAATCCCGGGCTGCGCACAAGCATTCGCGCGCCGAAGCGAATGTCCTGAACAAATTCATCGGCCCAGCGCCAGACCCGCTGTTCGCGCGCGACTTCT
>DATNKD010000093.1:0-3267 GCA_035603575.1 Chthoniobacterales bacterium | reverse complement strand
TCGTTTCATGGATCCGAAGGTCTGGAAATTTTTGGAGAACGTAAAAGTGGAACGAAACGCGGAATTGAGCGCGATGTATCCGGGCGCGGTCGCCAACATTGTGCATGTCGATCTTGCAAATGGAACTCGCTTGAGCAAGCGCGTCGATTATCCGCTCGGGCACGCCAAGAATCGTCTCGAAGATTTTGAAGTGGAAAAGAAATTCTTGAAACTAGTTGCCCCCACTTTTACTCGCGATCACGCGGCCAAAATTATTCAGCACGTCTGGAGTCTGGACGAACAGAAAGATGTGCATCATTTGATGAAACTGACACGGGTTCACTGAGCATGAAAAAAACCGAGCACGTAACGACAGCGTTCCGGCAGCTGATCGCAAAAGGAACCGTGATGATGCCCGGCGTGCCGAATGCGGCGATGGCGCGGCAGGTCGAGCGCACGGGATTCGACGCGGTTTACATTAGCGGGGCGGGCATGGCGAATGCCACCGCAGGCGTTCCAGATATCGGTTTACTGACCCTGACCGAAGTCGTGCGACTCGCAGGTTATGTTGCGAGCGCGGTCAGGATTCCGGCGATTGTCGATGCGGACACTGGGTTTGGCGGATCGGAAAATGTTGCCCGGACAATTCAGGAATTAGAGAAGGCCGGCCTGGCTGGTTGTCACATCGAAGACCAGGAATTTCCAAAGCGTTGCGGACACCTCGCCGGGAAATCGATTGTCGATGTTGAGGAGATGGTTGGGAAAATTAAGGCGGCAGTAGCGGCGCGACGGGATCCTAATTTCATGATCATCGCGCGAACGGATGCGAGAGTGGTTGAAGATTTTAAAGCTGCGGTGAAGCGGTCAGAGAAATATCTCGCTGCTGGCGCGGACGCAATCTTCCCGGAAGCGTTACAAAGCGCCGAAGAGTTCCGCGATTTTGCGAAGGCGATCAAAGCGCCGCTGCTAGCGAACATGACCGAGTTTGGCAAAGGTCCGTTGCTTTCCTTCAAAGACTTCTCCGATTTCGGTTACCGGATGGTGATTTTCCCGATGAGCGCGTTCCGGATTGCGATGAAAGCGAGTGCCGAATTCTTGCGCGCCCTGAAAAAGAGCGGCACACAAAAGGATTGGATCGACGAGATGCAGACGCGGCAGGAACTTTACGAGCTGCTCGATTACGATCCGGCCGCAGAAGAATGGTTAGGTTTTCGCGACTGATCATTTGTCGAACGGCGTATCGTTGTTAACGTGACGAAAGACGATGAGCACTGAAGCAAAACCAGAGTACAGCCCGGGGTTGGCGGGAGTGATCGCGGGCGAAACAGCGATTTGCTGGGTCGACCCGAACGCCGGCCTGATGTACCGCGGCTACGACATCCACGAGATGGGGAATAAGGCGACGTTCGAGGAGGTTGCTTATCTGCTCCTCAATGGCGAGCTCCCTAATGGCAAACAATTAAGAGAATTCCGCGAACAAATTGCGGCACAGCGCGATTTGCCGAAGGAAGTCGTGGAAATGCTGCGGCTTCTTCCGAAATCGACGCACCCGATGGACATGCTCCGCACCGGCGTCTCGATGTTGAGTGCGTTCGACAAAGATATAAGTGACAACTCGCACGATGCGAACATTCGCAAATCGATTCGGTTAATTGCGAGGGTGTCGACGCTGATTACCGACGGCTGGCGGATTTCCCACGGCGAAAAACCGTTGCCGGAAAAGCCCGAACTAACGCAGGCGGCTGATTTCTTTTACAGATTGAATGGGAAAGTTCCGGAAGCGTGGCAAACGCGAATGCTGGACACGATTTTCAATTTGTACGCCGACCACGAATTCAATGCGTCGACATTCGCCGCGCGCGTGACGGCTTCGACGCTGGCCGGTATCTATGCCGCGGTAACGTCGGCTTGCGGCACATTGAAAGGTCCGTTGCACGGCGGCGCCAACGAAGAATCGATGAAGATGCTCGAGGACATCAAAACTCCGGATCGCGCGGAAGCGTGGTTGAAGAAGCAACTCGCCGCCAAAGCGAAGATCATGGGATTCGGGCATCGCGTTTATAAAAAAGGCGATTCGCGCGTGCCGATCATGCGCGAGATCGCGCGCGATCTCGGCAAGCGCACCGGAAAAGAGAACTGGGTGCTCATTTGCGAAAAGCTCGAAGAAGTCATGGACCGCGAGAAAAGTTTGTGCGCGAATGTCGATCTTTATGCCGCGCCGGTTTTCTGGATGCTCGGTTTCGCACCTGAACTGAACACGCCGCTGTTTGCGGCATCACGCGTGGCCGGTTGGTGCGCGCACGTGACCGAGCAACACGATCACAACCGTCTCATCCGCCCGCGCTCGCTTTACACTGGCCCGAAGCTCCGAAAATATCCCGGCCCAGCGAGCGCCTCGTAAGATCAACCTTGCCATGGAGCAATCGCTTCAGGAGAAGTACGCTCCCGAAAATTCATGTTGGGGCTGCGGGCCGTCGAATCGCGAAGGTTTACGGATTCGTAGCTTTGCCAAAAACGACGAAGTCGTGGCCGAATGGAAGCCGCAGCCGAAGTACGAAGCGTTTCCCGGAGTATTGAACGGCGGGATCATCGGGACGTTGCTCGACTGTCACTGCAACTGGACCGCAGCCTATCACTTGATGAAACGCGCCGGCGCGGACCATCCGCCATGCACTGTGACCGCCGAATATTCAATCAGGCTGCTGCGACCGACACCGACGAACGGTCCAGTTTCGCTTTCGGCGCACGTCATCGATCTAACCGATGATCGCGCGACAATTGAAGGAACTTTGAGCGCCGGCGGAAAAGTTTGCGCGACTTGTCGGGGAATTTTCGTCGCGGTGAAAGAAGGCCATCCGGCCTTTCACCGCTGGTAAAACGCGCCCGGGGTGACTCGAACACCCGACCTACGGATTAGAAATCCGTTGCTCTATCCGGCTGAGCTACGGGCGCAAATTGCCAAAGACATATACCGATTTTGATTCTGAATGAAAGCCGAGACGCCCATGATATAATTTAGTCGATGGAGAAAATCGCAATCTGGATTTCTCTCGGAATCGCCATTGTTATCGTCGCGGCGGTCATCGTTTTCGCGGGCTTGCATCCTTCGAAGCAAACGCGAACGGTGCGTGACGTGAACGCGCTCCTGGTCATCTTTCCTTACAAGTATCAAGGCACGTGGGTCTTTGATGATCCGGCAGCCGGTCTGTCTCGCGAGCCGTTCATTGCTGGGATCGACACCATGATCGACAAGGCGGTCGTCAATATTCCTGACGCGGAAAAAGGATT
>DATNKD010000092.1:0-28236 GCA_035603575.1 Chthoniobacterales bacterium | reverse complement strand
TCGGATCGACAATCGTACAAATCAGACTCAGCGTCGGCTCGGCATTGAAGATGTCGATCCAAGCCGTCGCGGCATCGGGGATCACCAGCATGTCCGAGGCGTTGATGACTCTCCAGCCCCGGATACTCGAGCCATCGAAGCCGAGGCCGTCGGTAAAAATCTCTTCGTTATATTCGGTGAGGGTGGTCGTGAAATGCTGCCACGTGCCGAGCAAATCCGTGAACTTGAAGTCGATCAACTTCACGTCGTTGTCTTTGATCATTTTGCTGACGTCGGATGGAGTTTTGTCTTTGGCCATATTAAGAGGTTGAGGAGTTGAGTTGTTGACCCGCCTTCGCTTTGCTACGGCGTGGCAGGGAGGTTGAGAAAAATTGAATCGTTAAATCACTAAATTGCTCACTCGCTAAATAGCTAGAAACAAAACGAGCCGAGGCAACCCATTTGAGCAACGGGTTGAGTTCGACTCGCTTAATCACACCGCTTTTTCGCCGATCTCTTCCGTGCGAATGCGAATCGCGTGTTCTACCGGAAGCACAAAAACTTTTCCGTCGCCGATTTTTCCGGTCTTGGCCGCCCCTACAACCGCAGCGACGGCTTTCTCTACCATGTCGTCCGCGAGCACGACTTCCACTTTCACTTTGGGCAGAAAATCGACGGTGTATTCGCTGCCGCGGTAGATTTCGGTGTGACCTTTCTGGCGGCCGAAGCCTTTCACTTCAGTCACGGTCATGCCTTCAATGCCCAGCTCGGCGAGGGCTTCCTTGACCTCCTCGAGCTTGAACGGCTTGATGATCGCTTCCAGTTTTTTCATGTCGATCTGATCGCGCTCGCGTGGGCTTCGTCGGAAGCCGAGCGCGGCACGCGCTCTCTTACCAACGCGATGTTGCGATTGCAAACAAGAAATTTTCGCAATCGTGTGCGGAATTTTTTTGCGAAATTTGGCGAACGTTTATACTGAACTAAATGCCCCGCGACTCGTTCGTTCACCTCCACCTCCACACCGAATATTCGCTGCTCGACGGCGCCGTGCGGATGAAGGAGCTGATGAAAAAAGCGGTCCAATTCGGCATGCCGGCCGTGGCCGTGACCGATCACGGCAATCTTTTCGGCGCGATCGAATTTTATCAGGAAGCGACGCGCGCCGGCGTGAAACCGATTATCGGTTGCGAAGCCTACGTTGCGCCGCGATCGCACAAAGAGAAGGCGAGTTCGCTGCGAGAGGCCGCGTATCATTTCACTTTGCTCGCGCAAAATGACACGGGCTACCGCAATTTGGTCAAACTGATCTCAACCGCGCACCTTGACGGATTTCATTACCGGCCGAGGATCGACAAGGAGTTGCTGGCGCAATATTCCGCCGGCTTGATCGGGCTCAGCGGATGTCTCGCGGGCGAAGTGAACTCGGCGATTCAGTCGAACAACATCGAGAAAGCGAAGCAGGCCGCCGCGGAGTATCGCGACATCCTCGGCGCGGAAAATTTCTTCATGGAGTTGCACGATCACGGGATGGAAGAGCAACGCCAGTGCAATCGAGTGTTGCCGCAAATCGCGAAAGACCTTGGCGTCGGGCTCGTTGCTGCGAACGATGTGCATTTTCTTCGGCGCGACGATCACGACGCACACGACGTCATGCTTTGTATCGGCACCGGGAAAATGGTGCAGGACGAAAGCCGGATGCGTTACGCGCCGGAGCTATATTTCAAATCGCCGGCGGAAATGCGCGAGCTGTTTAAGGATTTTCCTGAAGCAATCGCTAACACGCTTGCGATCGGCGAGCGGTGCAACGTTACGATCGAATTCGGCAAATCGAAATATCCCGAATATCCGGTGCCGAAGGGACAAACGCGCGAAGGTTATCTGCGCGAGCTTTGTTATAAAGGCCTCGAAGAGCGCTACGGCGAGCGCTCGAAAAGCGACAATCAACTGCGCGAGCGGCTCGCTTACGAGTTGGGCGTGCTCGAGAAAACCGGCTTCGTCAGTTACATCCTGATCGTTTGGGATTTCATTCACTTCGCCAAAGGGCGCGGAATTCCAGTCGGGCCGGGTCGCGGATCGGCCGCCGGTTCGCTCATCGCCTACGTGCTGGGGATCACCGACATCGATCCCCTGCAGTTTGGATTGATTTTTGAGCGCTTCCTCAACCCGGACCGTGTTTCACCGCCGGACATCGACGTCGATTTTTGCGAAGCGCGCCGTGGGGAAGTTCTGGAATATGTGCGCCAAAAATACGGGGAACGCCGCGTCGCACAGATCATCACCTTCGGCAAACTGAAAGCGAAGAGCGTAGTGCGCGATGTCGGCCGCGTGATGGGACTTTCGTACGCGGCGGCGGATCGCATCGCACGGATGATTCCGAATGAGCTCAATATCACGCTCGATTCGGCGGCGGAAAAAAATTCGGAATTGAAGCGCGCGATCGCCACCGAGCTGCAGACGAAGCAGCTCTTCGAATACGCGAAGACGCTCGAAGGACTATCGCGCAACGCCGGTGTGCACGCGGCCGGCGTTGTCATCGCCGATCGCGATCTGACCGAATACATCCCGCTCTGTCGCGACGTGAAAGGCAACGACGTGATCAGTCAGTATCCGATGGGCCCGCTGAACGATCTCGGCCTGCTGAAAATGGATTTCCTGGGATTGAAAACGCTGACGGTGATTGAGGACACGATGGCGCTGATTCATCAGCGCGAGCCGGAGTTTTCACTGAAAAATATTCTGCTGGATGACGCCGCGGCCTTCAGTCTCTACAACTGCGGCGAGACGATCGGCCTCTTTCAGATGGAGTCCGGTGGAATGACAAACTTGTCGAAGCAATTCGGGGTCAAGAAGCTCGACGATATCATCGCGCTGATCGCGCTTTATCGGCCGGGGCCGATGGAACTGATTCCCGAATACGTGAAAGCGAAAAAGGGAGTCACACCGATCAAGTATTTACATCCGCTGCTCGAAGAAATCTGTGCCGACACCTACGGCGTAATGATTTATCAGGAGCAGGTGATGGCGGCGGCGAGCAAGCTGGCCGGTTATTCACTCGCCCAAGCCGATCTCCTTCGCCGCGCGATGGGCAAAAAAGACAAGAAAACCATGGCAAAAGAGCGCAACAATTTCATCGAAGGTTGTGCGCGCACGAACAAGATCCCGGAGAAAAAGGCGAACGCGATTTTCGATTTGCTCGAAAAATTTGCCGGCTACGGATTCAACAAGAGCCACAGCGCGGCTTACGGCGTCATCAGTTACCACACGGCTTACTTAAAGGCGCATTATCCGGTTGAGTTCATGGCCGGATTGCTGAGCAACGAAATCAATAACACTGACAAAATCTCGGTTTTCGTCGGTGAATGCAAACGGATGGGCATTTCGATCTTACCGCCCGACATCAATAAGAGCGGTTTGAAATTCGTTCCGGAAATGTGGGAGGGACCTCAGCGTCCCGAATCCGCGCCAGATAAACAGAATCGCGGCACTGAGGCCGCTCCCACATTGAATGCGATCCGCTACGGACTGGCCGCGATCAAAAACGTCGGTGAAGCGGCGATGGAGATGTCGATCCAGGAGCGGGAACGGGCAGGGGAATACACTTCGCTCGAAGATTTTTGTGGGAGGATCGGGACGCGGATCGCTAATCGCAAGATGTTGGAGAGTTTAATTAAGGCCGGCGCTTTTGATTTCGTCGGACGCGACCGCGCCGAACTTTTTGCCTGCATCGACGAGTCGCTTTCCTGCGCGGCTGCGGCATTGCGCGACCGCACCGTCGGTCAAGTTTCATTGTTCGACGAAGCGACTCATGCTGCGACGACAAAGAAACGGGTGGTGACGCCGTGGAGCGACCACGAAAAACTTTCCTACGAAAAGGAGCTGCTCGGTTTTTACGTCAGCGGGCATCCGCTTGATGCCTATGTCGATCTTTTCGCAGCGAAAAATTATCAGCCGATCGCTTCGTTAGGCGAACTGGCCGATCGATCGCAATTCAGAACGGCCGGCGCGATTGTGCAGGTGGAAAAGAAATTCACCCGCCGCGAGGGGAAACCGTTCGCGGTCGTGTGGGTCGAAGACAGCACCGGCACGCTTGAGGTTGTGGTTTGGAACGATGTTTACGTTACGGTTTCGGAAATTCTTGTCCCCGGTCGAGTGGTGGAAGTTCACGGAACCATCGACACGCGCGGTGATTCGTTGCGCGCGACCGGACAAAAAATAAAAGTGCCGAGCGCGAACACACCAAACGGCGCGTCGAACGGGAATGCCAGTCTTCGCGAGGCTACGGCTTGGCAAGAAGGATCGACATCTCCGGCGGATGAACCCGCGGTGCAACTGCAATTCTCGCCGGCGACGACGACCGAAGAATTGCGCGAAGTGCGCGAGCTCCTGGCCAGTTCACCTGGTCGGCGGCGCGTTCAGCTTCTTTTCGATCGGCCGAGCGGCGAAGCGCTGCGGGTCGATGCCGGCTCGGATTTGCGCGTCGATCTCACAAGCGATCTGGAACAGAAACTGGTGCGTTGGTTGGTAACTACGAAATCCGAGCGACGCAGTGTGCCGATCGATTCTGCGGCCTAATGACGCCGTCCCTGTTTGCGGGCGCGGGGTGGCGAAGGTTGCGGCCGCGGATGCACGCCGACGTCAAAGATTTCGCCTTGCGCTGTGGTGCCGGCACAGAAATGAAATTCCCTCGCCGTTTGATTGGCGATTGTTGCGCCCGAGGCAGTTCCTCCTTCTTTCAACCCGAATTTCCAGCTGTTGCCGAACACGTCGCCTTGGAACTCGAGCTGTTCGATCGTTGGCGCAAGCGTGACATCGACTGGCACGATTTCAATTCGGCGAACACAATCCTGAACATTCGTGCTGGTATCAAAAAGCGGAGTCGCGCTCGAAATTCTCACGACGACATCTTTGCTGTTGCGAAAATCAACGTCGCCTTTCAACGAAAGATCGACATCTTTGGTCGTGGCATTCAAGAACTCGAGCGTTCCGTGGTCGCCGCTAAGAGTCAGTCGTCCGCTCGCGCGGGTCAGATTGAGCGGCGCATTTTGCAAAACTCCGTTTAGCAGCTGCACTTCGCCGATGATGCCCGGATGCTCGAGGTTCTGGCTGAGAGAGATCGTTCCGCTCAGGATTCCTTCATTGAAAATTGCCGGATGCAGAAATTGAGGAGCGCTGGCGAGGACGAGCGCGGGAAAATGAATGGTCGCCTCCAGCGGCGACGCGAGGAATGTTTTCCAGTCCTGGCCGATTTTTAATGGAAATTTCGCCACCAAATCGACCGGACTCGATCCGGGTAAAGTGAACGCGACCTGCGTGTCCCACGAACCGGAAGAGATTTTGGTGTTCAGCTGGACCGGAATGGCTGCTCCATTCGAGCCGGCGCGACCGAGCAGGAAATATTCGGATGCGTCGCCGATGTTCGCTTCGATGCTGCCGGAATAATCGTTCTCGTGCGAGATATCGATCCTGCCTTGCGCACGAATGAAATCCTTTTTGCGTGCCAGTTCGAATTGCTCCAGCTCGAGCGCATCAGCCTTCAGATTTATCTTGGCGGTCAATCGATCGATCTGTCTCTTAAATAGAGACAAGGAATTTCCACTGGCGGTCAGAAATCCGCCGAGCTTGCGCTCACGGGCATTGAGCGTCCCTTCAATTGCGATCGCGCCCGCGAAATCGCGCGGGCCGGCGCCGAAAAGTTCCGCGAATTGCCCAAGATCGGTAATCTTCCCCAGAATTTGGCCGCGGAAATCGGGATTGAGCCAGTCAGCCGATTTCGAAGGGATCGCGCCTTCACCGCTCATGGTCAGTTCGTTTTTGCGCTGCTTGATGTAGAGCTGTTGGAGCTGGATCTGACGGTTGTAGAAAATGGCGCCGAGCATGATTACGTCCGCGGCACGATTGTGCCAGCTCAACCCATTCAGTTCGGTCCAAACGGAGGCGGTGCCGCGCATTGGATCGCGTGGATCGCCGCGGAAAGTAAAATTGCAGGCGCGCAGCGAGCCGCCGAGCCGATCCGTGAATCCGAGCGCCTCGGATGTTTGCGCGAGCGAAATGCCGCTGGCGGTGCCGGCGAGATTCCAAATCGAATGCTGCCCCGGCCATTCATTGGAAACGCTCGCGCGAATTTTGCCGCCGAGAACGTCGAGATCAAATTGGAGATCGGCGCGTTTTTTATCGAGCCGCGACAAGTCGACGATGATGGATTGAAGATCGAGGCCGCGGGCGAGATTCATCCCGCCGACGGTGAGGCGAGCTTCCTGCCATTTGGTCGCGCCGCGCAATTGAGAAAACGTTTGTCGAAACAAAGGCGACGTGATCGTGAATTCGCCCGCGGAGAAACGTCCGGCCTCAATTTGATTTCCGGAAATCGCGGCGTTGCGGAGTAAAATGACGGTGGGACCGTTCTCAATTCTCAAATCGAGATGAGTGATGTCGAAATTGACCGGGAGAAGCGATTGCAATGTCGTCCAATTGAAACGCGCCGGCCGCACGCTTTCCGAGTAATCGCGGCGGATTTCAGCGCGCGCTCTTTGGATCGACAACGTCCAAACGCCGTCGCTGCGGCCGGCCAGGATTTTGGCCAGACTAAGATGGAGAATCGCGCGCTCGGCATTGAGTTGGATTTGAGTGGCGGCCTCCTTCTCGCTTGTGACACGGATGCGCTCGATGGAAACGGGCCGTAATAACGGTGCGGCGATTTTGCCGAGTTCAATTTTCAATTGCTGACGATGCGCCTGCCAGCGCAGCCAGAGACGGAGCCCGTTTGAGACGATGAACGGGGCAAAGACGATCGTGCCGAGCACCACCATCACAGTGGCGAGCGAGATCAACAACAGACGATTTTTCCGCATCCGCGCCACTGCTTTAAACGGCAAATCGTTTGCACGCAAAGCAGCTTCGCAAATTATCCTACTGGTTTACGACGGGCGATTCGATCTGCGGCGCGTTGATGAAGACAAGCTTAAGAGCCTGGCGCGCGTGGATTCGTTTATTCAATTGACCCTGCAATTCCTTTTCCGCTTCCGCCGGTAAATCGATTTCCATCGCCTGACGGCGCGCCATTTCCGGGAGTTGAGCGAGCTCATTCTCAAGATCTGCGCCGGTAATTCGGTTCCAAAGACCATTTTCGAGCGTCAGCACATCGACGTGCTTTTCCTCGATGCCGACAATTTCGGCGTGCGGAAGTTGGATCAAGATTTCGTCGGGTCGCACATCGACCGCCACATCCTGGCGCAAATCGAAGCCCGCTTTGACGTTAAACGTTCCGCTTAACTTGATCCGCTTGGAGCTGCCGGCCCAGCTATGCAGAAATTCGCGTTTCACCTTCAGCTGTCGCGTCAGGATCGCGAGCTCGGCTGTCGGCGATGCGGCTTCGTCGACAATCGTCCGATTGTTGATGGTGATTCGCGGTTGCAAATGTGCGATGTCGATGAAAGCGGAACGCAAATCGTTGCCGAGACGTTCCAAATCTTCTGTCCCCTGACCGATCGTGCGCGCGGGCCACGTTTCCAAACGGACGAAAATGACAACGACGGCCGCGGTGACGATCAATACAACTAACGTCAACGCTACCGGCCAGGAGAACCGTCCCGATGTTTCTGACTTCGGCATTGGATGTTGGACGTTCGGCATTGGGTGTTTTCTTCAAGTCATCCCAAAAAAGTACCGCCCCCCACGCCCGATGGGCGTGAAGGGCGGCTGTTCCCCCCAGAACAATCTTCCAAATCTGCGCAGCTACTACCCGAGCTTAAACGATGCCGCAACAAAAATTTCTATAAATATGCAGTATTCCTTAGTGCCCACGGCAATCCCAAGTTCCCGGCAATGAGGATGTCGATCTTGAAACGCCGCCGATTTCCCGTTTGCGGCGACGAAGAATGTCCGAACACTTGCGGAATCTTGCGATGCGCGTTTTAGTTTTGTATGCGCAATTTGCGTCCGGAAAAACCGCGCAGTCTCGCCGGATCGCTCCTGGTCGCACATCCAAACATGCTGGACCCGAACTTTCGGCGGGCAGTGCTTTTTATTTCCGCGCATGATCCGGACGACGGCGCGATTGGGGTGATTATCAATCGGCCGCTCGACAAGAGCGTTGGGGATTTGGTGAACGAAATACCGCCGCAAAATCTGGCCGACGTTCCGGTTTTTTTCGGCGGACCGGTCGGAAATAATCAACTGATGCTGGCCGCGTTCGAGTGGCATAAAGGCGAAGGCCTTAAATTAAACCAGCATTCGCTGAACGCGGACGAAGCGGTGGTGGATTTGTCCGGAGGCGCGCCTTCCGTTCGCGCGTTCTTGGGTTACGCCGGATGGAGCGCCGGACAACTCGAGGCCGAGATGAAACAAAAAGCGTGGATCGTGCAAAAGCCGAGCCGGGCGGCTTTGAAGTTCGAGCGCCTGTCGCGACTTTGGTTCGATATCATGAATCGACTCGGCCCCTGGTATCGGATGCTCGCGGCTGCGCCGGACGATCCGTCACTCAACTAAGTGATCAGTGATGAGTGATGAGTGACAAGTGACCAGGTAAGAGGGCGGATTCTTTCGTGCTTGTCACTGGTCACTTTTCACTTCTCACTTCTTCAAATGATCATCGGCGTTCCCAAAGAAATTAAGGAACAGGAACAGCGGATCGCGCTTGTCCCTTCGGCGGCGGAGCAATTGACGAGGCGGGGACACACCGTGCTGGTCGAGAAAAACGGTGGTGTCGGTTCCGGTTACCCGGACGAAGAATATAAAAAGGCAGGCGCGGAGATTGTCGATCTTGCCAAAGATGTTTTCGCGCGTGCGGACATGATCGTGAAAGTGAAGGAGCCACTTCCGGCGGAATTTCCGCTTTTGCGCAAAGGGCAGATTCTTTTTACCTATCTTCATCTTGCGGCGAGCAAACCTCTCACCGATGCGCTGCTCAAATCAGGCGTAACCGGCGTTGCTTACGAAACCATCCAGGTTGGCAACCGTTTGCCATTGCTCGAACCGATGAGCGAGATCGCGGGCCGCATGTCGGTAGTGATGGGTGCCTATTTTTTGACGAAGCACAATGGCGGCAGTGGCGTTTTGCTGGGTGGCGTTCCGGGCGTATTGCCCGGTCGCGTTGTGGTCATTGGTGGGGGAACCGCCGGAGTGAATGCGGCCCGGATGGCGACGGGCCTTGGCGCCGATGTCACGATTTTAGAAGTCGATCTCGAGCGAATGCGATTTCTCGATATCACCATGGGCAGCGCGCACACGCTTTATTCAAGCGAATCGCATTTGCACGATCTCATGCCGAATGTCGATCTTCTCATCGGCGCGGTTCTGGTGCCGGGAGCGAAGGCGCCAAAATTGATTACGCGCGCGATGTTGAAAGCGATGAAAGCGGGCAGCGTCCTGGTGGACATTGCGATTGATCAGGGCGGTTGCGCCGAGACCTCGCGACCGACCACGCATTTGCAGCCGATCTATG
Source organism: Chthoniobacterales bacterium (assembly GCA_035603575.1). Taxonomy (GTDB): domain Bacteria; phylum Verrucomicrobiota; class Verrucomicrobiia; order Chthoniobacterales; family UBA10450; genus AV40. The sequence goes on along the minus strand of DATNKD010000092.1, from coordinate 18,818 downwards.
TCGAAGAAGGCGTGACCCATTATTGCGTGGCCAACATGCCGGCGGCTTACGCGCGCACAGCCACACAGGCGCTGACCAACATCACCTATCGCTACGTCGAATTGCTTGCCGATCTCGGATTGGACGAGGCGTGTAAAAAACAGCCGGCGCTGATTTGGGGCATCAATACGCGAGACGGCAAGCTGACGTGTCGGGCTGTGGCCGAGGCCCACGGACTTAAATATGAGGCGCCTTTGTAAATCGCACAGCCGAAATGCGTTCTTGCTGCGATCATCATTTGACCGACCTTTTCCAACTATGAAGAAATACATTTGCATCCTGGCGGGCGCCGCGCTTCTGGCGGCTTGCGAACAGAAAACTGAAACGGTCGCCCCGGCGGCAAGCGCTTCCCCCGAAGCGACCACTAGCACCACGACCGAGTCCGCCACCACGACTAGCCCTTCACCGACTCCTTAAATAATTAACGTCCGAATCCGTCCAATACTTACATGAACAAATACATCTGCCTCTTGATTGGTGCCGCGCTTCTGGCGGCTTGTGAGCAAAAGGAAACAACGGTAACAAACCCGCCGGCGGAGAAAAAAGAGAGCAACACTACGATTGTGAATCCGTCGCCCGCGACTTCGACAAAAACGGAGACCAAGACGGACATCAACGTCAACACGTCTCCTTCTCCGTAGACGGCGGTATCGAATCATTTGCGGAGTCTTTCGTTCGCTACAGCGAACGAAAGACTTTTGCTGTACCGACGAGTTGTCATTCCGAGCGGAGTCGAGGAATCTCTTAGTATTTCTGAAACGGAAATATCTAGAGATGTCTCGACTTCGGTCGACATGACAGGACCAGTATGCCGGCGAGACAGTTCACATTTCCCAAAAGTCGCCGCCTGACTCAATCCGCGGAATTCGAGCGGGTAAAAAAGAACGGCCGCGTCTTCCGCGGCCGGTCGGTCGTGCTTGGCATTCTTCCAGCGAATGACGCCACTCGTTTTCGCGCTGGCTTTGTGACCTCGCGCGCGCTCGGGCGCGCAGTTGTGCGCAATCGCGTTCGACGGCGTCTACGCGAAATTGTTCGCAAACATCAACGCGAGATCCTTGACGGGACATGGATTGTGACGATCGCACGCGCGAACGCGGCCGGCGCAACCTATCAGCAGCTGGAAGTTGAGTGGTTGCGTCTGGCCAAGCGCGCTTCTATTCTAGCGGCTTCATGCTGAAAGTTCTCCGCGCTCTCATTCGCTTCTATCAATGGACGATTTCGCCGTTGCTCTCGGCGCTCGGTGGTCCTGCCTCGGGATGTCGATTTGAACCCACCTGCTCCCGTTATTTTTTGGAAGCGGTCGAACTGCACGGCATTTGGCGTGGTGGCTGGCTCGGTTTGAAACGGCTGGCGCGCTGTCAACCATGGGGTGGTTGCGGACACGATCCGGTCCCGAAAGAAATTTGCGCTCGAAGCGTTGCCAAATCGCTGGTCTGTGAATAGCGGGCGCTACCAATTTTATGGATCGAACCGCGTGGATCGTCGTTGCGCTTTGCGTCATCGGATTGGTGGCGTGGGAATGGTGGATCGCCAAGCAGGCGCCCAGGCCGCGTCCCGCGCCATCCGCTTTGGCTCCAACGCCGACGCCTCTCGCGGGAACTAGCGCATCGCCAGTTCCTCTAACTTCGTCTGCGCCCGCTCCTGCTCCGACCGCGACTCCGGCAGTGGAAGCAACTCCGGCGTTCGCCGAAAAAATCGAAACGCTCCGAAATGACGACGTCGAACTTCGCCTAACGAATCGCGGCGGCGGTATTCGGGAAGCTGCTTTGCTCAATCACATTGCTCAGGGCGACGAACGCGTCGTCCTCAATTCAAAAGAGCAGTTGCCGATCGGAGCGATGATTGAACAACCGAACGCGCCTAAAATGGATGAGTTTGCGGTGAACCGGGAAGCGGATGGCAGCGTTAAATGTGAGCGCACCGCCGACAACGTCACGGTGCGAAAGAAGTTTTTCTTTCCGCCGAGTAAGGAGAAAAAAGACAATTTTCTCGCGGAGATGGATCTCGATCTGGTGAACACCGGCACCGGGCCGTACACAAATCCTGGTTACTTCATCGCGCTCGGGTCGGCGTCGCCGATTCACCCGACAGATTATTCGTATTACACGCGTCTCGTTTGGTGCGTCGACGGCAAGGCCAAGGGAGTCGACGTCGGTTGGTTCGGAGGCGGCGGCGGATTTCTCGGCATCGGCCAGCGCGCGTCGCAGCCATTTTACCAGCAGGATCTCGCCAACGCCGATTGGGTTGCGGTCAGCGATCAATTTTTTACAACCCTGATTGCACCATTAACGGCAAAAGCCAACGGTGTTTGGGGCCGGCGTTTCGATATCTCGCCGGAACAAAAAACCTACGGACTTTCCGGCGCCTTGCGCATGCCCGGCTTTCAACTGCCGCCCGGCCAAACCTACAGCGCGCGATTTGAGATTTGGGCCGGGTCGAAAATTTATCACCAGCTCGCGCAACTCGATCACAACGAAGCCGAGATCATGGATTTCGGAATCTTCAAAATTGTCAGCCAGTTTTTGCTCAACTTTCTCAACTGGCTCCACGGTTTTATCGGGTCCTACGGCTGGTCCATTCTTGCGCTCACCGCCATCATTAAAATCGTGCTTTGGCCGTTGCAGGACAAAGCCAACCGCTCGATGCGGCGGATGTCGCTCCTCAATCCAAAAATTCAGGAGCTGCGCGAAAAATATAAAGACGATCCGACGCGGATGAACCAGGAAGTGATGAAGCTCTACAAAGATTACGGGATCAATCCGGTGGGCGGCTGTCTGCCGATGATGATTCAGATCCCGATTTTTTTCGGGTTGTTCAAAATGCTGGGGCAGGCGGTGGAATTGCGAAACGCGCAGTTTTTGTGGGTGCACGATTTATCCCAGCCTGACACCGTCGGGCATTTGCCCGTGCTGGGCTGGCCGATCAACATCATCCCGCTTTGCATGGCCGTGACCCAAATCTGGCTGATGGCGATGACGCCGAAGACCGGCGACGCGACCCAGCGGCGGGTGATGATGTTCACGCCGCTGATCTTCTTGTTTATCTGCTACAATTTTGCCGCGGCTTTGGCATTATATTACACGACGCAAAACCTTTTCAGCATCGTGCAATTTTATTACAACAAACGACAACCACTGCCGACGCTGGAAAAGCGTGTGCCCGCCGGGAAACGGAACTGATGACGCCGAAAGAATTACTCGACACCATTCTCGGCTATCTCGGCTTCGTCGTGGACATCGAGGAATCGCAAAACGAAGCGGGCAATCTGGTCCTGCAAATTTACACCGAGGAAAGCCGTCGCTTAATTGGACGCGATGGCGAAACTCTCGAAGCGCTCCAGTTTTTGCTCAATCGGCTCCTGCAGACGAAAGACAAGGACGCGCCGAAAGTTGTCGTCGATTGTGAGATGTATCGCTCGATGCGCGAAGATCGGATCGTGCAACGCGTGCGCACGCTGGCCGAGCGTGTGCGCGCCACCGGCCGATCGCTCCAGCTCGAGCCGATGAATTCCTACGAGCGTCGAATCGTTCACAACGCTTTCAAAGACGATCCCGACATCGCCACCTGGAGTCCGTCGGATTCCGCGCGAATCAAGCAAATCACGTTGCTCAAACGCCAACCAAAAAAAGAGCCGGCCCAGCCGGCGCAAAAAGAGTAATCTGTCATCCCGAACGGATGTGAGGGATCCCTCATAGGGAGATTGATTACGCTCAATCGATTGTGTGATCCGCGCTTCGACTGTGAGATCCCTCGCTTGCGCTCGGGATGACTGAGTTTATTCGGGTCGAAATCGCGCGGCCTCTTTGATCTCTCCGGATTTTATTTCAGGTCGCCAGCGAAACTTTTGCAAAAGCGGATTCGCTTTTCCTTCGACCGCATCCGCAATCAGCTCGCCCAAGACTGGCGCGAATTTAAATCCGTGCCCGCAATCTCCCGTCGTGATGACTAAATTCGGACGCTCCGCATCCGCCGCGATCCAGAAATCTCCGTCGTTCGTGTCGCAATACATGCAGACGCGCGTGTAAACGATCGGCGCCTCGGCGAGCGTGGGGATTGTCGATCTTAGAAATCTGCGCAGATCGTTCTCATCTTCGCGTGTGACCACACGTTCGGGGGAATCGGGAGACATCTCACGGCCCGGACCGTGATTCGCAATTTTTACAACGCCCTGATTCAGCGGGAAACCGTAATAGCCACTTGTTGAAATATCCGCGCCGAAAAATGGAAAGCGTTCCGGGAGGAAAAGACCCGGATCCTCGGGCCTTAAATGAAAAACGGGATGCGCGGTCGAACGCAGAAATTTTTTCGTGAGCGGAAGCAGGTACGGCGTCCACGCGCCGGTCGCCATGATGACCGCGTCTCCGCTGATCCGATGTCGATCTTCCAACACAATTCCACGGATGCGATGATCGTTTTCATCGAGCGCGACGAACTTTGCCCGTTCGCGCAGTTCAACCCCAATCGATTTCGCATGTTCGAGTAGTGTCGCGACAACGCGGCCGCTTTCGACATAACCCGCGTCAGGATCAAAGAAGCCATCCTGAAATCGGTCCGGAGCAAACGCGGGAAAACGCTGATGGAACGTGAACGAATCGAATCGTTCGAACCGGTGTCCATGTTTTTCCAAGACCCGGCAGCTTTCGTATTCAAAGTCGCCCGGTTGCATCGGATTCTCGCAAACAAACAAAACGCCCGTTTCGTGATACAGCTGGATGCCGAACTCGGCGTTCCACTTTCGCCAAAGTTCAATGCACCGCTTAGCAAGCGCAGTGTAATCTTCGTCCGGACCGTAAGCTGGGCGGACCGCTTTGCTGATATCGGTCGAAGCCGCGAGCGGATGGGGCAGGGGGCCAGGATCGACAAGGACGACTTTATGACCGCGTTTTTTTAATTCTATCGCGGAAGTAACCCCGTTAATCCCTGCACCGACAACAATTACGGTCACGCCTTGAATTCGAAGATAATTTTGCCGCTTCGTTTGCTTTGCGACGCGTGCGCCACGGCGGCTTTCGCATCGTCAATCGGGTAAGCCTTCTCCACTTTTGTTTTCAAAAGGCCGCGTTTCGCCATTTCGAACAGCGCTCGAAAGGCTTCCATCCGCTCCTGCATTGTCGCGTCGTCGTACCATTTATTGATCCAAATTCCGCGGAACCGGAGATCTTTGAAAATAAGCAGACCAGTCGGGATCTTGAGCGGCTGCAAACTCATCGCGCCGAAGGAGACCAGCGTTCCACTAAATGCGAGACAGTTTGCCAGACGCAGGGCGCTATCGCCGCCGACCGAATTTAAGCCGAGCCGGATCGGCGCTCCGCTGGTCGCATTTTTGACTTCGTCTCGCAGCTTTTCGTTATCAACCAAAACAACGTCGCCGCCTTCAGCGCGCAATTCGTCTATCAGTCCCCCGCGCCGCACCACGTTCACGGTCTTGAATCCAAGCTCGTGCGCGATCTGAATTACGGCGCGACCCGCGGCCGAGTTGCACGCGTTTTGAATCAACCAATCACTGTGCGCAAGATCGACATAATCATGCAGCAACCGCAAAGCTGTCATCGGATTGATTTTCAACATCGCCGCGTGCACTGACCCGATCCCTGGTGGAACCGGCACCAGCTCGCTCGCTTTGACCGCAAGTGCTTCGCGCCAGGTTCCAATGTTGTGGGGCAGAATCACGAGCGCGCCTTTGGTGATGGTTGAAACGTCGGCGCCAATTTCAACGACGACGCCCGCGCCTTCGAATCCCGGAACGGCCGGCACTTCGCGACGACCAGGATATTTTCCTTCGATCGCGTTTATGTCGGCCGGATTAATTGGTGCGGCGCGCATCGCGACCACGGCTTCATCTGCGGCAGGCTGCGGCCAGGGCTCTGTTTGAATCTGCAAAACGTCTGCCGGATTTCCGTGCCTTTCGTAAACAATCGCCTTTATAGTTTTGTTCATTCGATGAATTCGGCGTCGCATCCTCAGCCTGTCGCGAACAATCTGCAAACCGGCGCGCGTCTCGCCCTGATTGGTTTGGTGGTGAACATCGCCTTCGCCATCATCAAAATCTCCGGCGGCGTTTTCGGGAATGCTTACGCGCTTATTGCGGATGGAATCGAATCAGCGCTCGATATTGCCGGTTCAATCGTGATTTGGGGCGGCCTGCGTTTCGCGGCACGGCCACCGGACGCAACTCATCCTTATGGTCACGGCAAAGCCGAACCGCTGACCGCAATTTTTGTGGCGTGTGGCGTTTTGCTTGCGGCCATTGCGCTTGCAGTGGAAAGCGCGCGGACATTGTTTTTGCCGCATTCCGCGCCGGCCTCGTTCACCTTGCTGATTCTCTTGATGGTTGTCATCGTCAAAGAAACGCTCTTTCGTTACGTCATCCGTTTCGGTCGCTCGATCGAAAGTATCGCCGTCGAAGCCGACGCCTGGCGTCATCGCGCCGACGTTCTAACGTCGATCGCGGCGTTCGTTGGAATCTCAATCGCGCTCATTGGCGGCGAGAAATGGCGGAGCGCAGATAATTGGGCCGCGATCTTCGTTTGTCTCGTGATCGCGAGCATCGGCGTGCGTCTCCTCAGGCCTGCGCTCTACGACATTCTCGATACCGCGCCGCGCGGTGCGATTGTCGATCGTGTCCGCGAAGCGGCCGCGTCAGTTCTCGGCGTCGTCCAAATCGATAAGTGTTTTGTCCGCAAAATGGGTCTCAGTTTCTATGTCGATCTTCACGTTGAGGTCGATGGCAACATTTCCGTGCGCGAAGGTCATCATATTGCGCACGCGGTGAAACGAGCCATTCAAGAAAGCGATCCGCGTATCGCCGACGTGCTGGTGCACATCGAGCCCGCGAAACCATCGTCTCAATAATTACAGTTCGCGTGCCAGTGCGACAATCGCGTCCGTCAAACTTGCGCGCGCGCGCGCAATTTGCCGGCCAAAACGAAACAGCCGCCAGACAGAACCGGGATCTCTTAATAAATAGGCGAGCAATCGGCCGACGTTTGTTCGCTCATGTTCAATATCGAACAGAACCGAAGGCGGCGCCGGGAACGGCTGTCTCGCGGTGTCGCTGATAACTCGCAATGAAAGCAGCGGCACCCCATGAACCTTGCACACGTCAGCGATGGCCCCGGTTTCCATGTCCACTGCCTCTGCACCGGCCACGCGAGCGATTTCGTTTCGTTCGTCAATCGAATCAATGATCGATGGCGATGTAAAAAGTTTCACGAGGCGCGGCTCGCGGGCTCGCAAAATTCGCTCGGCACTGGCGAGCAGTCCTGGGTCCGAAAAATTCTGGGCTAAAACTAAATCGCCAACGACCAACTCTTCGCTGACGGCGCCGGCAAAACCGGAGCTGATCACTAATCCCGGTCGCGTTTTGTGCAGGAGAATTTCCAGCCGCTCATTGCAGTTTTTCGCTCCGACGCCGGTGTGCAGAATGGTCACCTCGCGATCGTCGATCTTTCCAGACAGCAAATTGTCGTGACGCTGAACTGCTTGAAGTCGGCGGACCACCCCGGAACTTTCCGATGGAAGCGCGAACGTGATTCCGATCATTGCGCGCTGACGATGCGCACTTGGAGAATTGCCTTTTCTCCGGCTTTTGGCTCGACCTGAGCCGCGGGAAGGGTTGCGCCCAGTTTCTTCATCGAATCGCGAAAATCATTTAAACGTGCAGTTGGAATCTCAGCAAAAAGTAGAACGCCTTGCTGGTCGGCGAGGCCTTTTGTTCCGGAGCCGCCGATCTGCTTTGCAGTGGCGATCACTTTGTTTGCCAACCTATCCTGGTCCGCAACGCGCGCCGTGAACTTGATTTCTTCAACATCGAGACTTGGAGTCGGCAGTGCCACGGCCGCCGTGCGAGCCAGGCTTTCAGCAAGCTCGGTCCGATTTTGCTCCGTGCTTGCCCGCGCTCTTTCTTTCTTTTTCATGAACGCGATTGCGTAAATCCCAAACACGACGTTGGCGAAAACGAGAACCGAAAAAGCGATCGCAATCCGGCGGCCGAGCACAGCGCCCCGCTGTTCGAGCGTCGGCTCTGCGACGCCAAGGATCTCGCGCGAGTCGCGCATTTCGCTGTGAATTTGACGAGCAATCGTCAGCTCCCGGCGCAATTGCGGATCAGACATGAGCCGTTCCTCCAATTCCGCCCGCTCGCGAGGCGATAATTTGCCTTCGAGATAATCGAAAAGCTTGTCCGGATTCATTTTGGAGTTTGGACAAGCGTGGCGCGGCCCGCGTTCGCCCGCAATGACGAACTCGTGAATGTCATTCCGAGCAGAGCGAGGAATCTCCCATTAGAAGCGAGGAGCACACAAATTACGAAGTGTGATCAGTCAGCTTGTGGGAGATCCCTCTCTTCGTTCGGGATGACAGATTAAAAGATCTCATAGCCAATCGGCTGGGACTTGGTGTCGCTAAACATCTCAGCCGAACATGCGGTCAGGTTTGCACGGCGTGTCCCGATTTGCGCTTTGCCCTCGGCCGGTAGAGTTAATCCGTCGTGGGCGGAAATGGCCAGGGGAGTCTCCAGCACCGAAATTGGCGTCGCCGCGCGTTAATCGCGTTGGGGATTCTGGGTGGATTCTTTCTTATTTTTCATCGGCCGCTCTTGTTAGACCTGGGACATCGCATTGCTCTGCATTATGCGGCGAAAGAAAACCTGAAACTTGAATTTCAGCTCGAGGGCAGCGTTTTCACAAACCTCATCATCAGGAACCTGCACGCGGCTTCTACCGGACCGAGCGATGTCGAATCGATCGATGTCGATCTTGCCCGAATCGACTACGGGTTGCTCACGTTGCTCCGACATGGGATTTCGACCGCAATCAAGAATGCGGATGTGCATTCGGCGCGGATCGTGATGAATCCGGAGAAGGCGTCGTTGCGACCCCGCCCCCCGAATCCGAAAAAGAAAATCGACTTGCCCGATATTTTCCCGGAGCGCCTCCACGTTGCCGACGCAACGATCGTTGTCCGCAATCGCCCGCAAGACTTTGTCGCCGAACACGTCGCAGTCGATCTGGACCCGCGTCGTTCCGGCGAAATCAAAGTCGAGAAGTTGCAGTTCGTCGGCGGCCAGACCTGGCTAAAATTGTCTGCACCCGCGACCTACGCGAATCGCCACCTGATCGTGCACGACATCGTTCTGGCGGACAAAGAGCGATTTCGTTCGGTTGATGTCGACGCGTCGCAAATCGCCGCGCGAAAATTGGCGATCAATTTCGATTACACCGTCGCCGACGGAAATATTTCCAGCTCGGTCATGTTGCACGAGGCGCAAACTTCGCTCGACACCAATGTTCGCGTCCGCGCCGAAAACGTTCCGGTTGACGCGATCAACAAGTTTGCGGCCTTGCCCGAGAGCTGGATGAGCGGTCAGATGGAAAAGTTAGATGTCGATCTTAGCGGCCTGGTCAGCTCTCCGGCAACTTGGAATGGAAGTGTCGTCGCTAAGCTCACTGATTTTCGACAAGAACAAACGGCGTTCGATCGCGGAGTGTTTCAGGTTACGGCGAAGAACGGCGTCGCGACTTTGCAAGCGGCTGACATCACTCAGGCGCAAAATGAGTTTCATCTTCGCGGATCGGCCGAACTACCTCGTAACATTCGAGATTTTGGTCGCGCGCCGGCAACTCTGGAACTTGCCGCGACCTTGCCAGATTTGCGGCAGGTGTCGGCGGGGATGCGGCAAAAAATTAGCGGCGCGGCGGAAATCGGCGGCAAGCTCAACATCAAGGACTCGATTGTGAATGGCGATTTCGCAGTCACGGCGCCATCAATCCAATTTCAAGATGGTCGCTGCGAGAATTTCAGTGCCGCGATCAAACTCTCGAAGAAAATGCCGCCAGCCGGCGCCGACAAGCCCTGGTTTAGCGATCTGGTCTCGCAAGCCACCATCGCCATTTCAAACACGCGGTTTCGTGATTACGTCGCGGATTCGGTGGAAGGATCGCTCCACGCGAAAGACGACGTTGTTACGTTCGATCGCCTGATTGTTAAGCGAAAACAAAACGAATTTGCTGTGAGCGGCGATTATCGCTTGCGGAAAGAGCTGCCGGACATTGCGGACCAACCGGCGAAGATCGACATCTCCTTCAACGCCGCGCAACTGGCGGATTGTTGGGTGGCGGATTCGCACGATAAAATTTCGGGGCCGCTCCAAGCTGTCGGTCAGATTGAATGGAAAAAGGGGATTGCCAATGGCCAGTTGTCGATCTTCGGCGCGAATCTTCGCATGCGCGATCTGGTTTTCATCCAACTCAACTCGCAATGCGTTATTTGGAACAACGTTGTTTATCTAAACGACGTCAGCGCCAACCTGACTGGGAACGATTTCATCAGCGGGAACGCGATTGTCGATCTTCGCGAGCACCATCATTACATTGGAAAATTCCGCGCGAACGTTTCGGACCTGTCGAAACTTCAGCCATTGCTGCGAACTTTCGGAAATCAAAACGAGCTGGGCGGTTCGCTCGTCGTCGAGTGGGAAGGCGAGGGCGAAGCGGCCAAGCTTAAGACGGGGAGATTAAGATTTGCTTTGGACAACGGTCGCTACGGCACGGCGCGCTCATTGCAGGCAACCGCGGATGCAACTTACTCGCCGGACGGTTTGGACGTTCCCACAATTTTTCTGCGCAGTGACAAAATGGATTTTCAAGCGATCGCGCAAGCCAAAGGCGAGACGCTCGAGATCAGCAAGATTCAGCTCGATCAGGGCCAGGCCAAGTACGCCGGCGGTTACATCTCGTTTCCTTTCGTCTGGAAGAACCTCGGCACGGACGCGGATGTGCTTCCGCCAAATGGAAAAGTCACGGCAACGTTTCAATCTGAAAATCTCGACATCAAAAAACTTTTTCAGGACATCGGGCTCAAACCGGCCGCGTCCGGCACGTTAAACGTAAAATTCGAAGCGAGCGGAACGCTGGCGGATTTGAACGCACGACTTGATCTGGAAATGCGCAATCTGCGGAGCGAAAGCATTCCGAAGTTCGAGCCGGCGAGTTTCGATTTGAGCGCAGAAGCGCGAGGCAAGCAGATGACCATTTCTGGAAAATTGCAGCAGGCGAAAATTCAGCCGCTTGAACTAACCGCAAATTTTCCGTTCGATGTTCCGAAGATCGTACATGAAGGAAAACTCGCCGACGAAACGCCGGTGATCGGAAAAATCCGTTTGCCGCGGAGCTCGGTGAATTTTATGCGGCAATTTATTCCAGGCGTGGAGGAATTGGACGGTGACGCTGCGCTGGACGTCGATGTTCGCGGGACAATCGCGCGTCCTATTCTCAGCGGCAGCGGCGACATGACGATCAATGTCGCGCGAATGACTGATCCCACGTTTCCGGCGGTGCAAAATTTCAAAGCGCGAATGAATTTTGCGAACGACGCATTGACGATCGAGCAATTCGGCGGCGAGCTTTCCGGTGGACATTTCAAAGTCACCGGCGGCGTGACATTTCCAAAACTGACGACACCGAATCTGAATTTTCAGCTGAAAGCGGATAGCGCGCTGGTCGCGCGCAATGACACGCTGACCGCGCGCGCGGACGCCGACATCAAAATCGCCGGGCCGTTGAATAGCGCCAATGTCACCGGCACGGTCGCGATGACCAACAGTCAGTTCCTGAAAAATCTCGATCTCATTCCAATCGGTTTGCCCGGACGTCCCGCGCCGCAGCCGCCGGCGTCGCGTCCCAGCTTTTCAATTCCGCAACCGCCGTTTCGCGATTGGAAATTCGACGTGACGATCAAAACCAAAGATCCGTTCCTGATTCGCGGCAACCTCGCCAATGGCGGCGCGACCAGCAATCTCCATTTGACCGGAACTGGATTGCATCCCGCTTTGGATGGCTGGGTGCGACTCGACAATGTGGATGCAACGCTTCCGTTCAGCCGGCTCGAAATTTCGTCCGGCTTTCTTTATTTCGATCCGACCGATCCGCTCAATCCGAAGATCGACATGCATGGCCGGTCCGTGATCCGCGATTACACGATCAACGTTTACATTTATGGGACAACGCTTGCGCCGGAGGCGATCTTCACGAGTGAGCCGCCGTTGCCCCAGGAGGAAATTATTTCTCTGCTTGCAACCGGCACGACCCGGGAGGAATTAACCGGAAATAATAACGTGCTTGCTGGACGCGCCGCCACGTTGCTCGTGCAGCAACTTTACCGAAAAGTTTTTAAGAAAGGGCAAGGAACGCAAAGTAGTTCCGTTTTCGACCGATTGGATTTGGATGTGGGTACTGTCGATCCTCGAACTGGCCAGCAACAGGCCACTGCGCGTTTCAAGATCAACGACCAATTTGTCGTGCTCGGCGACCTCGGCGTTGGCGGCGATTACCGCGGAATGGTTAAATATCTGATTCGTTTCAAGTGATGTGCCGTTACTGTTTCTTTTTTCTGTGCAACTTGGTGGCCGCAGTCGAGCTGACAGCGCAGACGGCGGTCGACGCTCCCCGGGCCGAGGAAAAACAAAAACAGCAAAACGTTGTCGTAAAAGAGCAGGAGAAACACGCGCAGGCGACGACCACGGTTGAATTCAGTGGCGAGCAAGCCTTCAACGAAAAAGATCTGCGTTCGGCGGTGAAGGAACAGCTCGGCACGGTCGATCGCTACGGGTTAACATCGGCCCGGGCGGACGATCTCGCGTTCTTCGTCGAAGTTTTTTATCGCAAGCACGGCTACACCAAAGCGAGCGTTCATTATAAGATCGAGAATCGCGACCGGCTGCGGCTCGAGATCAATGAAGGCTCGTTGATGACACTGGGCACGATCGCCTTTCAGGGAAATTCCACCGAGTCCGCAGACAAGTTATTCGATTTTGCCGTCGGCCCGACCCGGGAACGTTATTCAAAGCTGCAGCGACATCTTCCATTCGTCGCGTCCGATATTCAGGAAGGCGCGGAATTGGTGCATCGCTTGTATGTCGCCGAAGGTTTTCTCGACGCCGTGGTCGATCAACCGCAATACACGTTTCACGATGAAGCGAACCGGGTCGACGTGACAATTCCGATCCATGAAGGGCGGCAATATTTCTTCGGCAACATCTCGTTTCGCGGCCAGACGATTTACGGTGCAGAGGCGTTGCGCGGGCAGATCGAAGATTTATTAAAACAACCTTTCACTGATGCGCGCGTTGCCGATATCCCCCGTCGTCTTCAGGCTTATTTTCGAACGCGTGGTTACTACGAAGTAAAAGTCGAGGCAACAGCCGAGCCGACGACAGCGGTCAACGGCCGCATCCCGGTAGACGTCGCGATCTCGCCCGGTCAACTTTACCACTTCAGTGGCGAAGTTTTTGTGAATGGGCTGACGCGACTGCATCCGAGTTTCGTCCAGAAACGGTTCAGTTCGCTCGCTGGAAAAACGTACAGCCCGGAAGCGTTGGATGAACGCTTTCGTACGTTGATGCGGACCGGCTTGTTCAATGTGCTCAAGATAGAGCCGACGCCGATCGCGGACGAAGACGCACTTCTTCTAAACATTTCCGCCGAAGAAGCGAAGAGCAAGGAGCTCGGTTTCTCGATTGGTTACGGCACCTTTCAAGGCGGAATTATCGGTGCGCAATTTCGAGACCGCGATCTGTTCGGCTACGGGCGCCCGCTTACGATGTCGGTGGAAGTTTCGCAGCGCGGCTACAAAGGCGAGGTTGTTTACGAAGATCCGTTCCTGTTCGATACTGACTTCAGTTTCAAGAACCGCGCGGCTGCGTTTACTTTTGATTACGACGGTTATTCAAAATTTGAGTTGGGCGACCGGGTCGAGCTCAACCGCAAGATCACGAAACAATACGAAGCCGGTTTGGTCTTTGCCGCCCGTCACGTCGAGGTTACGAGCTCGTCCATCGCCCTCCGGTTTCTCGGTCAAACTTCCTACTTCGTAAATTCACTCGGGTTCACGCAAACGCTCGACTTGCGCGAAAGTCCCCTCGTCACGCCGCGCGGTTTGCTCATCAACAACACTTTGGACGTTGCTTCAACCGCCTTCGGCAGCGAAATCCAACTCATTCGCGGCACCGGCCGGATCGCGTATTTTTTGCCCTTCGGACCGAAATCGCTCACGCCCGGAGTTGTCGAAGATCAAACGCTTCCGCCATTGCAGCGATGGTTTCAGCAATCATCGCTCGCTTTCGGCGCAAGGGCCGGGATCGTTCATTCACTCAATCATTCCGGTCCGGACGAGCCGACCACGCTGCCGATCGACGAACGGTTTTTCAACGGCGGTGCCACCACGGTGCGTAGTTTTGGCGAACGCAAGCTTGGCCCGCACGATCCCAAAGGAAATCCAATCGGTGGCGAATTCTACACCGTCTTCAATGTCGAACACACGTTTCCAATTTACGGTGAGCTCCAAGGCGCATTGTTCTTTGATGCGGGCGACTTGCTTCCCACGTCCGAGGAACCGGGCGTGGACGACATGCGCTACGCCCTCGGCGGCGGCCTGCGTTACAAATTGCCGATCGGTCCGATTCGACTCGATTACGGGTGGAACCCGGATCGCGCGCCGGGTGAAGATTTTGGCGCGTTTCATTTCAGTTTCGGCTTTGCCTTTTGATGCTAGATCGACAACCGCCTGCCGATACGCCGCCAGAAATTTTCCGGCAACAGCTGCATCAACTTGCCGATTGGATCGCCGACTTTCGGGAAAACATCGACAAGCTGCGCGTTGCGCCAGACGCAAAGCCGGGCGCGATCCGCGCGGAACTTTCGGCGCAAGCGCCTGAACAAGGCGAAGCATTCGAGAAAATTCTCGCCGACATCGACCGCGTGATTGTTCCGGGAATGACGCATTGGAGTCATCCGATGTTCCTGGGTTACTTCGGTTGGACGGCGACTGCGCCGGGATTGCTTGGCGAAATGATCACCGCGCCGCTCAACGTGAATGCCATGACCTGGCGCACCTGCCCGGCTGCGACCGAGCTCGAAACGCTCGTCATCGATTGGCTCCGACAATGGCTTCAGTTACCTGAAGAATTCGATGGCGTTGTTTACGACACAGCGTCGGTCGGCATTATGCACGCGCTGGCAGTCGCGCGCGAAGAAGCCGCGCCGGAAACGCGCCGGCTTGGCCTAACAAATCGCGATCTGCCCCGGTTTCGCGTTTACACTTCCGATCAAGCGCATAGTTCTGCCGAAAAAGCGGCCATCGCGCTCGGGCTTGGCGAAGAAAACCTCCAACGAGTGCCGACTGGGGCGGAGTTTCGGATGGATATTGCGGCCCTGCGCGTGATGATCGAGCGCGACCTGCGCGCAAAGTTCAAGCCACTTGCCGTTGTCGCGACTGTTGGCACAACGTCGACCGCCAGTGTTGATCCAGTCCCGGAGATTGCGAAAATTTGTCGGGAACACAAAATGTGGCTGCACATCGATGGCGCTTACGGCGGTGGATTTGCGATCTTGCCGGAATTTGAATGGATCGCGGAAGGCTGGAACGAAGCGGATTCCATCATCATCAATCCGCACAAGACGCTTTTTGTTCCGCTAGACTTCAGCGTTCTCTATGTTCGCGACTTGGAGCGATTGCGGCGCGTCTTCACCCTTGTGCCGGAATATCTGCGGGGGGACACGGTCGAGGCGGAAAAAAATTACATGGACTACGGCATTCAACTCGGCCGGAGATTTCGTGCTCTGAAAGCGTGGGTGATCTGGCGCGCGTTTGGTCGCGAAGGAATGGTCGCGTTCATGCGCGAACACGTCCGGCTGGCAGGACTTTTTGCCGACTGGATCAAGATCGACAATCGCTTCGAGCTGGCCGCGCCGGTCGTGCTGCCGGTTGTTTGTTTTCGCTTTGTCGGCGCCGACAAAGACCCGCCTTCGCCAACGGCCAGTCCGGCTCGGACCTCCGGCGCGGCAAGTAAGGTCGACATGTCGAACAGTGCGATCGTCGAGCGCATCAACGCGAGCGGCCGCGCGTATCTCACGCAAACAAAATTGCGCGGTCGCACGGTAATGCGGATCGGGCTGGGTAACGTGCTCACGACCGAGCAGCATCTGCGTAATCTCTGGGAATTGATTCGGAAGACGGCCAATGACCTGTAAATCCCAAAACCCAAGCTCCAAAGAATCTTCAAATACCAAATCGCAAAACGAATTACGATTCCGTGCTGATTGAAGTTTGAATTTTGGACCTTCTTTGGGAGTTGGGTTTTGATAGCCTTGTATTTGCCGGAGCCCGGCGCTGCCCCTAGATTGCGACCTTTCAATCCCAATCGATGATTAAGATTCTCCGCAAACATCGCAACTGGCTCATGATCGTGATCGCGATCCTGGCCCTGCCGTTTTGCCTCTACTTCGTCAAAAGCGACACCAGCCTCATTCGATCCGATAACTTCGTGCAAATGTACGGCCGCAAAGTTACGATGACGGAGGCGCACCGGGACGCGCGTCTATTTCAGCTGTCGCAGCTACTCGGCATGTCAGATCTGCGGGACGGTCTTGCGCCCGGCAGCGGGACCGACGATCAGAAAGCCGCGACGTTCATTATTAATTTGATTGTGTTGCGACACGAATCCGAACGGCTCGGCATTGAGCCGGCTGAATCGGAGATAGTTGAGGCAGTGAAAAATTTTCCAGCACTTCAGGGCGCATCGGGCTTTGACGCCGCCAAATATGATCAAGTCGAGCGAACGATCCTTCCGTCGTTCGGGTTTGCCGACGAACAACTGCGCGAGCTCGCGCGCGACGAGCTTTGCCTGAAACGGATCAAGAAAATCGTCGCTTCGGGCGTGTCGCTTCCGGAAAGTGAGAGCAAATCGAATTACGAACAGCTTTACGGCAAAAATTTGGTCAGCGTCGTGCGAGTGCGTTCAGCCGACCTCCTCAAAGAGATCAAAGTGAGCGATGACGACATCAAAAAATATTACGAAGCGCACAAAACTGAACTCAAAACCGAAGAGAAACGGAAAGTCGAGTTTGTCCGGCTCGCGTTGAGTGAAGAGCAGAAAAAATTGAAGGACAAGCAGCGCATTGACGCGCTCCAAAAACTGGCCGACCGCGCGAATGATTTCTCGCAAGCGCTGCTCGAGAAGGGCGCCGATTTTCATCAGGTCGCGGCCAGGTTTCAGTTGCCGGTCGAGACAACCGGCGAGTTCACCATGTCGGCGCCGGATCCGAAATTGAAAGCGGATCCGCAGCTGAATCAGGCCGCGTTTAGATTAACGCCGCAGGAACCGAACAGCGATCCGCTTCAGTCCGCCGACGGATTCGCCATTCTACATCTCGCCGGAGTTGTTGAAGCGCGGCCGCTAACGCTCGATGAAGCAAAGCAGAAGATTGTCGATCAAATCAAAAACGAGCGCGCGCGCGAAATGGCGATTGCCAAAGGCCGCAAAGCCGCCGAGACGCTGCGCAATGGATTGAAGGTGGGCCAGCCGCTCCAATTTACCTTGGAACAAGCCGGCGGTTTGAAAGCGGAAAAACTCGAGCCGTTTACTGTGGCCGACGACGCGGACGCGCAGAATCCTCCGGAGAAACCGAAGAATGAGCCGGCCGACATGATGATGATCAAGAATGTCTCTGCTCAACTGCAACCTGGCGAGGTGAGCGATTTTGTTCCGTGGATTGATGGCGGACTGATTGTCCTGATGGACAAACGCGAGCCGCCCGATCCCGCGAAATATCAGCAAACCAGGGCGACGTTCGAGGAGCGTTATCTTAAAACCGCGCGCGAGTACGTTTTCATGGAATGGTTGCGCGATCGCCAGCGCGACGCCGGTTTACTACAGTCTGCCAAAGGCTAGCATCGATTTTCTCGGATCAGAAAGAACGACAGGATTAACAGGATTTAGAAGATTAGGGTCCTGGTCCGAGCCGGACTGGCGATTAATCGGGCTAATCCTGTCTACGAAAACTTCGATAATGACTCGGGACGAAATTTTTGACGACGCCAACGGCGACCTTGCGATTGGCGAACTGGAAAGCGCGGTCGAAAAATACCGGCGCTGCGTCGATGTCGATCCAAACTTCTTCGATGGCTGGCACGCGCTCGGCATGGCGTTGATGAAGATCGGTCGCTTCAACGAAGCAATCGAAGCCGGCAAAAAAGCAGTTGAACTCAAGCCTAACGACCAGATCGGTTGGACCAGTCTGTCGTTATTTTACAATCGCGCCGGCAACATTAAGGAAGCCGAAGCCGCCGGCGCCAAAGCAAAGATCTTGGGTTGGGGCGGCAAGGTCGCGCCGGAATAAGAACCGCCTCGCACAGAGTTCGCAAAGGACACAACGATTCAGATTTGCGTAAGGCTCTGTTCCGAAACTCTACGTTACGATTCTTTCCTTTGTGAACGTTGTGAGCGTTGCGCGAGGTTTTACCAGATGTTGACGCGTTTGTCGGCGGCGCGGACCATCGGTGCACCGTCCGGAACATTGAACGCCTTTGCGAACTCGGGCAGATCCGAGAGCGGGCCATTCACGCGGAAACGCGCCGGCGAATGCGGATCCGTGTTCAAGCGCAGCTTTTGGTCTTCATCGCGGATCTTCGAGCGCCAGATCGCCGCGAACGAGAGAAAGAACCGCTGTTCCGGCGTTAAGCCGTCGATTTTCTTGCCGCGGGCTTCCGGATTTTTATCGAGCGCTTTTTGGAGCGCGGCGTAAGCGAGTTTCACTCCGCCGATGTCGGCGATGTTCTCGCCTTGAGTCAGTTCGCCGTTTACGTGCAAGCCGGGCAACGGTTCGTATTCGTTGTACTGCGCGACGATTGCGCCTGATCGCTTCTTAAATTCCTCGGCGGATTGCGGCGACCACCAATCGATCAAATTTCCCACTTTGTCGTATTGCCGGCCCTGATCGTCGAAG
>DATNKD010000091.1:0-11799 GCA_035603575.1 Chthoniobacterales bacterium | reverse complement strand
ATTTTTCTCGCCGCGCACGTAGAACGCACCCGCGCCGGCAAGGATCAGCGCGAGCGAACACATGCAGGCGATAAAACCTTTGCCGAGAAAGTCGATGTTCTTCGATGAAATCAAATGCAACATCGAGATCTTCTTGATGCGTCCGGTGTCAACGAACCAGCCGAGAACGTTCCGGCCGACGATGAGCGCGGTGAAGAGGGACGCGAGAATGCCGAGCGTCAACGAAATGGCGAAGCCTTTGACCGGCCCGCTCGCTTTCCAAAATAAAATCACAGCCGTGATTAGCGTGGTGACGTTGGCGTCGAAGATGGAGCTGAACGCTTTCTCGCACGCCGTTTGTACGGCGACCTTGAGTGATTTGCCGAGCGCCATTTCTTCGCGCAACCGCTCGTAAATCAGCACGTTTGCATCAACGGACAAACCGATCGTCAAAATGATGCCGGCGATTCCGGGCAACGTCAGCACGAACCGGAACATCGTCAGCGCGCCGATCAAAAGGACCAGGTTTACCAAGAGTGCGAGGTTCGCGACCAATCCCGGCAGTCGATAATAGATGAGCACACACACGAGCGTGATCGCCAGTCCCATCAAACCGGCCATGATGCTGGCACGAATCGAGTCCATTCCCAGCGTTGGCGAAACACTGCGCTCCTCTTCAATGCTGACCGGTGTTTGCAACGGGTTTTCCAACACGCTCGCCAGACCGCGCGCTTCTTTTTCGTCGAACTTGCCGGTGATGATGGCGTCGCCGCCATAAATCGCGTCACGAATCACCGGCGCGGATTGAATCACGCCATCGAGGACGATCGCAAAGCGGTGCCCCTTGTATTGCTCGGTAATTTTGCCGAATTGTTTCGCGCCTTCACCATCGAACTTGAGCTGCACCGTCCAGCCTTCGTTGCCGTAATAGGCATGCGACTCGCGGACGCGATCGCCGCCCAGATCGGCTTTCTTTTTGACGAGTAAGCGTTCCTCTCGCGGCTTTTCATTTCCTTCCGCCGCCATTTTGTAAACTTCGATCCGATACTCGGGGGGAATGACTTCCTTGCCCTCATCAATCGCTCTTAGGCGCTCACCGTTGTCCGGATAAACAAGACGAAACTCGAGTTTTGCGACGCGGGAGAGTTGTTCGCGCGCCTCCTGGATCTTGGCCGTATCGAGACCGGGAATCTGAACCAGAATCCGATCATTCCCGACCGGACTGATGACTGGCTCGCTCACGCCAAAATAATCGACGCGTTTTCGGATCACTTCGACCGCCTGGTCGAGCATTCCCTTGTTCACTTCCTTGTCGCCGCCCATCAGGCGAATCAGGAATGAAGTGCCGCCTTGGATATCGAGGCCGAGCTGGATCTTGTCTTTCGGTGGCCAGATTGTGGCGATGCTGAACGCCACCAGGAGCATCACCAGTGTCGTGGCGAGCAATCGCTTTCGTAGTCCGACGTCGGTCGCGAAATACCAGCCGAACAGAACAAGCAGTCCGAGACCGGCAAAAAATGTTAGCGCGGGACTCATCTTCCTGGTTGAGATGTTGAGGTCCGAGCCGGATCGGCATTGTTGAGATGTTGAGCTGTCGGTTGAACGTCGTCGGCTTTGATCATCTTCATTTCAACTCTCAACGTCTCAACTGCTCAACCCTCTTTTACCACCGTAGTGATCGCCGATTTCTCCATTTCGATCTTTACGTTATCGGCCACTTTCACGATCACCGTGGTCTCCTTGACGTTGGCGATCAACCCGTGAATACCGGCGTTCGTCACAACCCGGTCGCCCGTTTTCAAACTGGAAATCAAGCGTTGCTGCTCTTGCTGCCGCTTTTTTTGCGGCCGGAACAGGACGAAATACATGATGACGAAAATAAAAATGAACGGGACGAAAAACCCGATGCCGCCGGCGGGACCCGGAGCAGGCGCGGCTGGCTGTGCTTGAGTTAGAAATAGAAGCATCATCGGAAAATTTGAGCGAGCCGGAGCTTAAACGCGAACGCTTCCGCTGCAATTTTTCTTTGTTTTAGATGCGCTCGCCATGGCGATCCGTATTTTAATAGTTCGGCGTTTGACGCAGACGCGGCTACAACTTTGCAAGACCGAAATCTCCTCGTGCAAAATCTACGGAAAATCCAGGTTGCGCTGGTTGCGATAACAATCGCCGCAGTCGCGCCGTTTCTGAACAAAGCATTTCACGTTGATGATCCGCTTTTCCTTTGGATGGCGCACCAAATCGTCAAACACCCGCTCGACCCCTACGGTTTCAACGTGAACTGGTCTTCGTTCGCCCAACCGATGTCGGTTGTAATGCAAAATCCTCCCCTTTGTTCCTATTACACCGCGGCAATTGCAGCGTTCTTCGGCTGGAGCGAACTAGTACTGCATCTCGCGTTTTTGTTTTGGGCAATAATCTCGGTCTTAGGTACCTTCGCAGTCGCGCGTCGATTTTGTCGCGAGCCCCTTCTCGTAGCGCTGTTTACGCTTTTCACACCAGTATTTCTTGTTTCTGCCACAAGCGTCATGTGCGACGTCATGATGTTTGCCTTCTGGGTTTGGGCGCTGGAATTCTGGTTCGCGGGTTTGGATCGACAACAACGGTGGCGCTTTTTCGTCTCGGCAGTGCTGATTTCCGGTGCTGCCCTCACGAAATACTTCGGAATTGCTCTCGTACCCCTGCTAGTCATCCACACGCTAGTTCGTGATCGCCGGCGAGCCATCAACCTCGCGTTTCTTTTGATCCCGCTCGCGGTTCTTTCGAATTATGAATTCGTCACGGAAGAAAAATATGGCCGCGGGCTGCTCACTGCCGCCATGGCCGTCTCTTCGTCGGTGTCTTCTGCGACGAGACCATCACATCTCGCTCAGTTGCTGATGGGCCTGGCGTTTACCGGCGGATGCTTCATCGGCACATTGTTTTTTGCGCGACTGCGCAGCGGAACAGTTTTTCTAGGAACAGTTCTTACCTTCGTTGTGTTCACTGTTGCGTTTAAGTTTCTGATTGTTTCTTGGGTTTATTTGGACACCAGCGAAGCTCCTGTTTGGCTCGAAGGTGGTTTCTTCGCGACTATGGGCGGAGGGATTCTGGCATTCCCTGTCATGAATTTTGTGCGACAAAGAGATGCCGACGCGTTGCTGTTGTTGTTGTGGGTCCTCGGCACATTTGCATTCGCCACGTTCTTCAATTGGTCGATCACTGCCCGGACATTTCTGCCGATGGCGCCAGCTGTGGCGATCCTGACAATCCAGCATTCTGAACGGCTCCAAGATGGCAGCTGGTTGAAATATTCTGCGCTTTCCTTGGCTGCGGCGTCGTCGATGTTGATTGGATTGGCGGATTATCGCCAGGCCGATTGTGCGCGTGCGGCGGCGTGGTCCTACGAACAACGGTACGGTTCTGAAGCAAGCAAAGTGCAGTTTCTCGGACACTGGGGTTTTCAATATTATATGGAGCAGTGGAACGCGAAGCCTTTTGACCGAAGCAACCCCAAAATCGCTCATGGCGAAATAGTTATCGGTCCATTTGGCGACCCGAATGTGAATAAAGTTCAAGTTGACCGAGTGTCTATGCGGGATGAATCAAAGTTCAACAGTTTGCCGCTCATAAGCACATCGTCGCTTGGAAGCGGCGCTAGTTTTTATAGCAGTTTCGGTGGCCCATTACCGTGGGTGATCAATAAGATTCCACCTGAGCGTTATTATGCGGTTATTACTAAGTAATCGTCAGATCGACATCTCGCGTTTCGTAGTTCGAAACAAATTCGCGGCGAAACTCGTCGAACGTGCCTTTGTCGATCTTGTCCCGCGCTTGGCGCATCAAATCGAGATAGAAATGCAGGTTATGCAGCGTGATTAACCGCAGCCCGAGAATTTCATCGGCTTTAATCAGATGGCGGATGTACCCGCGACTGAATTCACGGCAACTGGTGCAGGCGCAGTTGTCTTCGATCGGCCTTTTGTCCTTGGTGTACTCAGTATTTTTCAAATTGATCGTGCCGGTGGAGGTAAATGCGGTCCCATTCCGTGCGAGTCGTGTTGGCAATACGCAATCGAACATGTCCATCCCGCGCGCGATCATCTCCAATAATTGCGGTGGGGTGCCGAGGCCCATGGCGTAACGCGGCTTGTCGTTCGGCAAAAACGGCTCGCTCGATTCGACCGCGCGAAACATTTCTTCCTCCGGTTCGCCGACACTGACTCCACCAATTGCGTAGCCGTCGAAATCAAGATCGACAATCGCTTGCGCACTTTGTTGGCGCAGCTCGCCAAACGTCGCGCCCTGAACGATTCCGAAAACAAGCTGGCGCGCTGTAGCTGCTGGTCCGGGACGGACTGGCGTTGTCTCGGCGGCAGCGTCTGGAGGACTGCCGCTGGGGACAGCGGCAGCTACAACATCAGCTGAGCGTTGGGCGTTTTCTTCTGTCCACCTTTTGCATCTCTTCGCCCAGCGGGTGGTCATCTCCGCGCTTTTTGCAGCGTAATCGTACTCGCATGGCCAGGGCGGGCATTCATCCAGCACCATCGCGATGTCGCTCCCGAGCGCCGCTTGAATTTCCATCGCGATCTCCGGCGAAATAAACGCCGCATTTCCATCGACGTGATTTTGAAACTCAACGCCCTCCTCGGAAATCTTGCGCAACTTCGCCAACGAAAAAATCTGATAGCCGCCGCTGTCAGTCAGAATCGGCCGGTCCCAGGTCATGAATTTGTGCAAGCCGCCGAAATGTTTGATCACTTCAATCCCCGGCCGGACGAAGAGATGGTAAGTGTTTCCCAGAACGATCGGCGCGTTCAACTCACGCAATTCGCGCGGACTCACTGCCTTCACGCTTCCCTGGGTTCCCACCGGCATGAACGCCGGCGTTTCAATCGCGCCGTGTGCCGTCGTTAAACGACCGTGCCGCGCTTTCGATTGTCGATCTTGCGCGAGAAGTTCAAATATTTTCCGCATCGGAAAGGGAGATTCCGCGTGCTCATCCGAAATAACAACCGGCGCGCAAAATATTCTTTGCGGCCTGGGATTTTCCCTCTATATTCGCGCCTCACCGCATCAGGCGCGTGACAGTGTATTACGCGACTGGGCGGGTTTTTTTGTCGCCCGGAACACGAGGTTTTTGGCGGCGCTTTGTTTAGAGAAAATGCCCACGATTAATCAGTTGATTCGGAAAGGACGTCGGAAGATGTCGGTGAAATCGAAGTCACCGGCGTTGACCAATTGTCCTCAGCGCCGCGGCGTTTGCGTGCAGGTGATGACGCGCACGCCGAAAAAGCCGAATTCCGCCCTGCGCAAAGTGGCCAAGGTTCGCTTGACGAACGGCGAGGAAGTGATTGCCTATATTCCGGGCGAGGGCCACAACTTGCAGGAGCACTCGATCGTGCTTGTGCGCGGGGGGCGAGTAAAAGATTTGCCGGGCGTGCGCTACCATATTGTGCGTGGCACGCTCGATTCGTTAGGCGTCGACGGACGCCGGCGAAGTCGCTCCAAGTACGGGGCGAAGCGCCCGAAAGGTGGCGCGGGCGCAGGCGGCGGCGCGAAACTGGCCGCGGGTGCAAAGGAAGCGGCGCCAAAGGAAGAGAAGAAGTAAATTTTTTGAGACGAAAGATCGACAATGTCGCGACGGAAGAGAGTTTACAAAAAGGAAGAGCGCGTCGATTCCCGTTACGGGAGCCCGGCGGTCGCGCGTCTCATCACCACGGTGATGAAGCGCGGCAAGAAATCGCTCGCCGAGCGCATTGTCTACACCGCGATTGAGAAATCGCGCGAAGGATCAGATTCGGTCGATCCGCTCGAAGTCGTAAACAAGGCGATCGAGAACGTTCGCCCGCGCCTCGAAGTGAAATCGCGTCGTGTCGGTGGCGCGACTTATCAAGTCCCGCTGGAAGTTCCGCCCGCGCGCCAAATTTCTTTAGCCACGCGTTGGATCGTTCAATACGCCGATACTCGCAAAGGCATGCCGATGGCGCAGGCGCTCGCCCAGGAAATCAAGGACGCAGCCGCCGGTCAGGGTAACGCGATTAAGAAACGCGAAGACACACACAAAATGGCGCAAGCGAACCGCGCGTTTGCCCATTTCCGTTGGTAATTTTATGCCCGCGACGCTCGAAAAGAAAAAATCGACATCGGCGGGCCCGAACTCGCCGAATCGAAAGTTCCCGCTCGAGCGGACGCGGAACATCGGCATCGCCGCGCACATCGACGCCGGTAAAACGACGATCACCGAGCGCGTTCTGTTTTACACCGGAATGATCCACAAGATGGGCGAGGTGCACGAAGGCACCACCGTCACCGATTGGATGGATCTGGAGCGAGAGCGCGGAATCACGATCACATCGGCCGCGACGACCTGCAGTTGGGCGCAGCGCAAGGAAGAAGGCGTTTACAAAATTTTCGAAGGGATCAAGCAGCGGATCAACATCATCGACACTCCGGGTCACGTCGATTTCACGGCCGAAGTCGAACGTTCGTTGCGCGTGCTCGACGGCGCGATTGCAGTTTTCGACGGCGTCGCTGGCGTTCAGCCTCAATCGGAGACCGTTTGGCGGCAGGCGACCAAATATAACGTCCCGCGCTTGGCGTTTATTAATAAGATGGACCGCGTCGGTGCCGATTTCGCGATGTCGGTCGATAGCATTCACAAAAAACTGGGCGCGAACGCCTGGCCGGTCCTTCTACCGCTTGGTAGGGAAGATCAGCTCAAAGGTCAGCTCGACGTTATTAATAAGAAGGCGATCATTTATTCCGACAGCGACCAGCTTGGATCGACATACGAAGTCACGGATATTCCCAAGGAACATGTCGCAGCTGTCGAAAAGGCTTACAGAGAACTGGTCGAACAGATTTCCAATCTCGATGACGAAGTCGCTGAAGTCGTTCTCGAAGAGAAGCCGGTTACGCCGGAGCTTTTGAAGGCAGCGATTCGCCGGCAAACGATTGCGAACAAGTTTGTGCCGGTCATTGGCGGCTCGGCATTGAAGAACATTGGAGTGCAATACCTGGTGGACGCGGTGGTCGATTATCTGCCGAGCCCCCTCGACATTCCGCCGGCAAAAGGCATGGAGCCCGACACACACGAGCCGATGGAAGCGCCGACGGACGATAACGGGAACTTCTGCTCCCTCGCGTTCAAACTTTGGAGCGATCCATTTGTCGGCAAACTCGTTTTCTTCCGCGTTTATTCAGGCACGCTGAGCAAAGGCGACACGGTTTATAATCCGCGCACGAACAAACGCGAACGCATCTCGCGTTTGATCCAGATCCAGGCCGATAAGCGGGAAGACATCGAAACTTGTTACTCGGGCGACATCGCGGCGATCGTTGGAATCAAGAATATCACGACCGGCGACACGCTTTGCGACGAAGACCATCCGATCCTGCTCGAGCCGCCGACGTTTCCTGATCCGGTTATTTCAATGGCGATTGAGCCGAAAACGAAATTGGATCAGGAAAAAATGGGGGTGGCCTTACAGCGTCTGTCCGAAGAAGATCCGACGTTTCGCGTTTACACCCACGAAGACACCGGCCAGACCATCATCGCGGGGATGGGCGAGTTGCATCTTGAAATCATTCGCGACCGGATGTTCCGCGAATTCAAAGTAGACGCGAACGCAGGCAAACCGCAGATCGCGTATCGCGAAACAATCACGACCAACGCGCACGGTGTCGGCAAGTTAATCAAACAGTCAGGCGGTCGAGGTCAGTACGGCCACGTTGAAGTGGATCTACGGCCAGGCGAGCGCGGCAAAGGCCTCATCGTCGAAAACAAGATCGTCGGCGGCATTATTCCGCGCGAATACATTCCGGCGGTCAAGAAAGGCATCGAAGAAGCAGTGCTCGATGGTGTGCTCGGCGGCTACCCAGTTGTCGATGTTGAAGCGGACATTGTTTTCGGAAGCTTCCACGAAGTCGACTCGAGCGAGCTCGCTTTCAAAATGGCGTCGATCTTCGCGATGAAAGACGGCTTTCGAGCGGGCAAACCGATCCTGCTGGAGCCGATCATGAAAGTGGAAAACATTACCCCGGAAGAATATCAGGGCGATATAATCGGCGACTTAAACCGGCGCCGCGGCCAGGTGAACAGCATCGAGTCGCGTGGAAACCTGACCATCGTTCACGCTGAAGTTCCGTTAGCAGAGTTGTTCGGCTATGCCACCGCGATTCGCTCGCTTTCGAAAGGCCGCTCGAGTTACTCGATGGAGCCGTCGCACTTTCAACCGGTGCCGCAGAATTTGGTCGCGGCGATCCTCGATCAAAAGGAGGAAAAATGACGAACGGCCAGCGCATTCGCATTCGCTTGAAAGCGTTCGATCATCGCATGCTCGACCAGTCCGCGGTCGAGATTGTTGAGACAGCGAAGCGCACCGGTGCTCGTGTGGCCGGACCGATCCCGCTGCCGACATTGATCGAGAAGTTCACCGTGAATCGTTCGCCGCACGTCGACAAGAAATCAATGGAACAATTTGAAATCCGCACGCACAAACGGTTGCTCGACATTATCGAGCCGACCGCGAAGACGGTGGATGAGTTGAAGAAACTGAATTTGCCTGCGGGCGTTGATATTACGATTAAGATTTAGCCGCTTGAGAATTTTGCCACGCCGCCAACATGAGTATCGGGTTACTAGGACAGAAAATCGGCATGACCAGCGTCTACGACGCCAACGGTCGGCTGCACCCTGTGACCGTGATCGCGGCGGGCGATAACGTTCTTCTGCGTCGCCTCACCAACGACAACGACGGCTACTCGGCCGTGCAAGTTGGGTTCGATTCGCAAAAGGAATCGCGCGTGAACAAAGCGGAGCTCGGCGTTTTCAAGAGCGCGAATTCGGAACCGAAACGGTTCGTGCGCGAGTTTCGCCTCACGGCCGATCTCGGTGATGCTGAGGTGAATTTGAGCGTCACACAATTTCAACCCGGCGATTTTGTCGATGTGATCGGTCGTTCAAAGGGCAAAGGCTTCCAAGGCGTGATGAAAAAGCACAACTTCGATGGGCAAGGCGCAGCGCACGGTTCGAAGACGCATCGCCGCAATGGCGCCGTCGGCAATCGTTCCACTCCGGGCCGCATTTGGAAGAACATGGGCATGCCCGGTCATCTCGGCGACGAACGCGTCACTGTGCAAAATCTGCAAGTGATGCAGGTGCGCGAAGCCGAGAAAGTAATTTTAATCAGCGGCGCGGTCCCGGGCTGCAATGGAAGTTACGTAGTTGTTAGGCCAGCGATCAAGAATCCCGCAGCGCAGATAAGACTGCACCAACAGCACGCAAAACAAGATAAGGCCGCCGCGAAGAAGCACGAAGCTGAGAAGAAAGCGGAAGAGAAAAAGCCGGAAGCTGCGAAAAAACCCGAAGCCGAAAAGAGACCTGAGGCGGCCGAGAAGAAATGAACGCGAAAGTTTTAACCAAAGCCGCGGCCAAGGAAGCGAAGATCGATATCATCGAGGATGGGCGTGGGTCGCAGGCAGTGCACGATGTCGTGGTCGCGATGCGCGCGGCGCGACGTTCCGGATCTGCCAACACGAAAACAAAAGCCGAAGTCGATATGTCCGGTGCGAAACCGTGGCGACAAAAGGGAACGGGGCGCGCCCGCGCCGGTTACGTTGCATCGCCGATCTGGCGGGGTGGTGGCGTGGTGTTTGGACCGAAACCGCGCGATTATTCCAAAAAGGTTTCGAAATCAGTCCGACGTCTGGCGTTGCAGAAAGCGCTGAGCGAACGGATTAAAGCCGGCGACGTTCTGACCATCGACAAATTCGCCGTTTCCGAAATCAAAACGAAAGCGTTTGTCGATCTCGTCCGGAAACAAACCGACGCCGAGAAAGTGCTGATCGTTTCCGATGCGTTTGACGACAAGACTTACAAATCGGCCCGTAATGTGAAGCCGGTGAAACTTGCGACCGCGGCTGATGTGAACACGGAGCAATTGCTCGCGTTTCAGAAAATTTTGGTGACGCCCAAGGCGCTCGATAAATTAGCGGAGCGAATCCAATGAACGAGCCGCACGAAATTATTGAGACTGCGTCGCTGACCGAGAAATCGACGCTGTTGAGCGAGAAACAGAACAAATACGTTTTCCGGGTCAGTCCGCGCGCGAACAAGATTCAAATCAAAGACGCGGTGGAGCGTTTGTTCCAGAAGAAGGTCGTGAATGTGAACACCTGCAATTACACCGGCAAGGAAAAGCGCGTTCGTGGACCGCTCGGACGCCGCCCGCATTGGAAGAAAGCAATCGTGACACTTGCCGAGGGCGAGAAGCTCGAGCTGGTTTAATTTTATGGCGCTCAAAAGTTATCGTCCACTGACGCCGATTCAGCGTTTCAAGCAGACGCCTGCTTTCGACGAAATCACAAAGTGGCGGCCGACCCGCAGTTTGGTCGAGCCGAAGAAAAAATCCGGCGGCCGGAACAATTACGGGCGGCTCACGTCGCGCCACATTGGTGGCGGTCACAAGCAGAGTTATCGCAAAGTGGATTTCAAACGCCGCAAGCATGGCGTGGCGGCCGAAGTAATGGGGATTGAGTACGATCCGAACCGCTCGGCGCGGATTGCTCTTATTAAGTACAGCGACGGCGAGCTGAGCTACATCCTGGCGCCGAATGGTCTGCAGGTCGGCGCCAAAGTCCTCGCCGGTAACGATGTTGCGCCCGATCTTGGCAATTCATTGCCGCTCCGCGCCATTCCGCTCGGGACAAATATCCATAACATCGAGTTGAGTCCGGGCCGTGGCGGTCAGGTTGCACGCAGCGCGGGTCAGCAAGCGATTCTCAATAACCTCGAAGGTGGTTACGCGCTCGTTAAAATGCCGTCGGGCGAAGTGCGCCGGATTCACGAGAACTGTTTCGCCACCATCGGCCAGGTCGGCAATGTCGATCACATGAACGTTGCCAGCGGCAAAGCGGGTCGGACGCGTTGGCAGGGACGTCGGCCGCACGTGCGCGGCATGGTGATGAATCCGATCGATCACCCGATGGGTGGCGGCCAGGGCAAATCGAAAGGTGGCGGCGGACGTCATCATCCGGTGAGTCCGTGGGGACAGCTTGCCAAAGGATTTAAAACGCGGAGCAAACGCAAACCCAGCGACCGCTTCATTTTGGAGCGCAAGCGCGGGAAGAAGAAAGTTTGATTTTTATGGGAAGATCACTAAAGAAAGGACCCTTCGTCGAATCGCATCTCCTGGAGAAGATCGACAAGATGAACGCGTCGGGCGCGAAAAAGGCGATCAAGACCTGGTCGCGGCGCTCGATGGTAACGCCAGATTTTGTCGGCCACACGTTCTTGGTGCACAACGGAAAGATTTTTAACTCCGTTTTCATCACCGAGAACATGGTCGGTCATAAACTCGGCGAGTTTTCGCTTACCCGAATCTTCAAGAAACACGGTTCGCACACGGCGAAGGTAACCAAATAGTTGAGAATTTTTTTGGCAGTGTTGGGCTGCGTAACGCTGGCTCGAGGGCTGGCGGCAGAGGGAAATAGTTCTTTGTCAGAATCTAAAATTGAAAACGCGGAGCAAAAGATCACCGCGGAATCGCTGCTCGCGCAGAATGAAAATCTGCGCAAGCAATTGTCGATCCAACGGGAGTCGCTCAAAACTTTGACGACGAGCCTGGCGGAATCGAACGCCGAAGCGGAATTGTTTCGGCGCAAGTTTTCTGACCTGAAACTGCGCATGGAAGCGCTCGGGCTCGATTCGGTGAATAAGGATCGTGCGAAGCTCGAGCAACGTCTGCTCGCTGCAGTGAGCGATCTTCGGCTCGCGCAAAAGGAACGTGATGAATATCGCGATCAGATGTTGCGTTTGAACGAGACAATGCTGCGATA
>DATNKD010000090.1:0-12089 GCA_035603575.1 Chthoniobacterales bacterium | reverse complement strand
CGCTTGCTCAAGCGAGTTCCATTTGCAAGATCGACATGCACAATGTTGGCGACCGCGCCCGGATACATCGCGCTCAATTCCGCGTTTCGTTCCACTTTTACGTTCTCCAAAAATTTCCAGACCTTCGGATCCATGAAACGAGCCGGTTGAAATTGTCTCTCCGTCACCTCTCCGTCGATCAACGCGATCGCCGTAATGTAGGGCAAACTGTGGTCCGCGGTCTCACGCGTCTCCGGTTTCCATTTTTCCGGCTCGCTCCCGATGATATCGACCGATGCGTCGTGACTCTCGATCATCATCGCTTTCACTTGCGACACATCGTCGATTTGTTCTCGCAGAGACAACGCCGCTTCGATCGCGCTCTGGCTATGATATTCCGCGGGCCAATATTTGATACTCGTGTTGAGGATCATCGCAGGCCCGCCTTTGAATTTCTCGCCGACGTCGCCTAACGAAACGCCAAGTTCCTTTTCGAAACCCATTTGGCCTTCAAAAATCGGCGCCGGACCAGTCATGCCCGCGCGTGCCAGCAGTGCCGAGTAAACGCCGCGTCGCGCAGCATCGGCAAAGGCGACACCTTTCCAGTGAGAAAGCTCGCCAACGCGCGCCTGCCGCATCGCCGCACAACACACACCGGCGATGTTCACCGCGTGCCGCGTTTTCTCCGGCTCGAGATTCATTAACTTCGCCGACGCGAGTGCCGTTGAAAATGCGCCGTAGGTCACGTGATCCCAGCCCCGCGCACGGAGGCTGGCCGCGTCGCAAAACCGGCATTGCACTTCGTAGGCGAGCGCGATCGCAGTGATGAATTCCTTGCCAGTCGCGCCAACGCTTTCGGCAACGGCCAGCGCCGCGGAAATGTTATCGCTCGGATGCGCCGGTTCCTTCGACAAATAGGTGTCGTTGTAATCGAAATAGCGAATGCAGCAGCCGGTAGCGAACGCGGCCCAATCCGGCGGGGCTTGGTGCGCTGTGCCAAGGATTGTCGATCCATTCTTTGCCGAAAATTCCGAGGCGACCTTTCTCGCGATCACGCACGGCTCTTCGTTCCACGCCCCGAGTGCGCAGCCAAGTGAATCGGTTACGCGCCGCCTCACCTCGTGCACAACTTCTTTCGAGAGATCTTCGAACCGAACAGAGCAAACGTAATCAGCCAGCTGATGGGCAAGTGTCGTTGTCATGTAAAATTGAAACTCCAATCTGCCGATGAATTCTGCGTCGGCAACTCTGGACGGCCGTCTCGCTCGCATTCGGATAATCCGTGGTTAATCTCCCCACATGAGCAAAGTCTACCCTGACGCGACGGCTGCGCTTAACGGCCTGCTTCACGACAACATGACGATCGCTGCCGGCGGATTCGGGTTATGTGGGATTCCGGAGAATCTCATCGCCGCCTTGCACCAGAGTGGCGTCAAGGGCCTCACCATCGTGGGCAACAACGCTGGCGTGGATAATTTCGGCATGGGAGTTCTGCTCACCACACGCCAGGTGAAGAAGGTCATGGCTTCCTACGTCGGCGAGAATAAGGAATTCGAGCGACAGGTGCTCGCAGGTGAACTCGAGCTTGAGCTCATTCCGCAGGGCACACTGGCTGAGCGCTTGCGCGCGGGCGGCGCGGGCATCCCGGGGTTTTACACTCGAACCGGCTTCGGGACGAAACTCACCGAGGGCAAGGAGACAAAAGTTTTCGACGGCAAGGAATACGTGCTCGAACCCGGCATCACGGCCGAGGTCTCGATCGTGAAGGCATGGAAAGGCGACAAATCCGGCAATCTCATTTTTCGAAAAACTTCGCGGAACTTCAATCCGATGATCGCCAGTTGCGGCAAAGTCTGCGTTGCAGAAGTCGAGCAACTTGTTGAGATCGGCGAGCTGGATCCCGACCAGATTCACACTCCGGGCATTTTTGTTAACCGCATCATTCAGGGTGCGAAGTACGAAAAGCGCATTGAGTTCCGCACGGTCCAGGGCGCAGCCGCTTCAAAAAAAGAGTCGCCGGTTCGCGAATTGATGGCTAAGCGCGCTGCGCAGGAATTGCGCGACGGCTATTACGTCAATCTCGGCATCGGCATTCCGACGTTTGTCGCTAACTACATTCCCAAAGGAATGAACGTCACGCTACAGTCCGAGAACGGCTTGCTTGGTATCGGCCCATTTCCGACTGAGGACGAGGTGGACGCGGACCTGATCAACGCCGGCAAGCAAACCATCACGACAATGCCCGGCTCCGCCTTTTTCTCGAGCGCCGATTCATTTGGGCAAATTCGCGGCGGCCACATCGACCTTGCCATTCTCGGCGCTTTCGAAGTGACGGACTCCGGCGACATCGCGAATTGGATGATCCCCGGCAAAATGATCAAAGGGCCCGGCGGCGCGATGGATCTCGTCGCTGGAGTGAAGCGCGTTGTTGTCGTGATGGAACACACATCGAAGGACGGCAGTCCGAAGATTTTGAAAGAATGCACGCTGCCCATCACAGGCTTGGGAGTCGTCAACCTCATCATCACCGACCTGTGCGTGTTTGAAGTGAAAAACGGCGGCGGCCTCGTTCTCATTGAATTGCATCCTGGCGTAACAGCGGACGATGTTCGCGCTAAGACCGGCGTACCGTTCGACGTGGCACTCAAGGGCTGAGCCGCTCTGCGCGCTCCCGCGGGCATAGCAGCACGAGCAATGACGCGATTATAAAGCACGCGATCATGAAGGTGAATCCCGTAGTGAACGAGCCGGTGCGCTGACTCAGATTGCCGATAATCTTCGGACCGACGAAGCCGCCGATACTCGCGGTGCAATTTATGAATCCCACCGCCGCGGCGGCGGCTGAACTGGTGAGAAACGCGGAAGGCAACGCCCAAAACGATGGCAGATATGCGACCGTACCGAAGCCGACGAGCGTGAACACGGCAATGAGCACCACGTTCGAATGTGGGATGAAAAACCACACGCCGAGGGCGAGCGCGGCCGTCAATTGAGGAATGGCAAAATGCCACCGCCGCTCGCCCATGCGATCGGAGCTCCAGCCGAGAATGAGCATGCCGATCAAGCCTGCCACAAACGGAATCGCGCCCACCCATCCGATACGTTGAACATCTGTCCAGCCGGTGATTCGCTGGAGCATTGTCGGAAACCAAAACCAAAACGCGTAGCCGCCGGTATAGGTGAAGAACAGCCCGGCCGTGAGCATCAACACCGCGGGATGCCGGAGCGCCTGCCAGATTGTCATGTGTTCGGCATGTGCCTTGGCGCGCCGCTCTTCGTCAAGGCGCGCCGTGATCCAATCGCGTTCGTTAGCCCGGAGCCATCGTGCTTCGTTAGGCCAATCGGGCAGCACAAAGAACGTTGCGATTCCTAGCGCAACCGCGGGCGCACCTTCTAGCAGAAAGAGCCATCGCCATCCGACGATGCCGAACCAATGCACACCAAGAATGCTTCCAGCGATAGGTCCGCCAAGGATAAAGCCAATTGGAATTGCAGCCATGAATCGCGCAACCGCCTTGGCCCGGTCCTGATAAATGAACCAGTGTGAAAGATAAACAATCACGCCGGGGAAAAATCCTGCTTCGGCCGCGCCCAACAGAAATCGCGCGCCGTAAAGTTCCGGCGGCGTACGCACGAAACCGGTTAGGGTTGTCAGTGCGCCCCACGTGATCAGTGTTAACGACAACAACCATCTAGCGCTCCAGCGTTCTACCAGCAGCGCCCCGGGAATTTGCAGCGCGAAATATCCGATAAAGAAAATCCCGCTCGCAGTGCCGAACACCGAGTCGCTCAGACCCAGGTCGCCTTTCATCCCCAGCGTCGCGTAGGCGATGTTTGTGCGATCGAGATAGTTCGCGACGTAAAGTAGAAAGAGGAATGGCAGAAGCCGCCACGCAATTCGACTGCGCGCACTTTCGACCGCCTCTATTTCACCGGAAACCATGATTGTGCGCAGCATATAATGCCGCCCGAAACGCTCACAATACGAATCGAGGAGAGAGACGGACCGATGCGCCTCGAAGGTAAAAAATAGGCGCAAGAATCGGGTGTTTAGCGGCGGCAGGATCGTCGATCGTGTCGCCATGAAAACAAATTTTCGAATTGTCGGTTTGCCACTGGCGCAATTTGAGCCGCTCTTTTCGCTCGATAACAATGAGCTCGCCCAAAAAGGCGCGCGACGTCTGATTGTCGATGCAAAACCAGGATTTCCCTGTCGAGTTAGCTTACAAGACGCAGAGATCGGCGAACGCGTCATTCTGGTGCCGTTCGTCCATCACGACGTTGAATCGCCGTATCGCGCATCCGGACCGATTTTTGTCCGCGAAAC
The DNA here is from genome assembly GCA_035603575.1 of Chthoniobacterales bacterium. Classification (GTDB taxonomy): domain Bacteria; phylum Verrucomicrobiota; class Verrucomicrobiia; order Chthoniobacterales; family UBA10450; genus AV40. The sequence goes on along the minus strand of DATNKD010000090.1, from coordinate 7,783 downwards.
CGCGAAAGAAATCCAACCAGCACCAGGCGAGATTCCCGACGTGGTGGCCGGCCGAATTATCTCAGTCCGCGCCTACAATGACAAAGGAATGATGGCGAACGCTGCCGTCACACCAGGTAAGGAATTGGAGTCGCAGATCGAAAACTTTCTCGGCGACGCACAGATTAGCTACCTGCACCTCCACAATGCCGGCGCGGGCTGTTATTCCTGCCGGGTCGAGCGCGGTTGATTATACCATCGGCCGAAATCTGCCGACGACTTCCTGAAGTCGGCCGGTGATTTGGCCTAACGAGCAGACCTCGACTGCTTCGAGCAACTCCGGAAAACAATTTTTCCCGCTCTCAACCACAGTCGCGAGTTTATTGAGCGCGCATTTCGCTTTCTCGGCGTTTTTCTTTTTGAATTTCGCCAGCCGCTCGACTTGCGACTGCTGTTTTTTCCGCGGCGTGCGCGCGAGTTTCACTTCAGGAATATCGTCGCTGCCATCGCGGTAACGGTTGAGTCCGATGATTGGGCGGACGCCGTCATTAATCTGTTGCTCGTAACGGTGCGACGCGTTTTGGATCTGGCTCCGCTGATAACGGTCCTCCACCGCCGCAAGCACGCCACCGAGCCGTTCGATTTCGCGGAACTCATCCAAAATCGCAGCTTCGACTGCGCGCTCGACCGCTTTCATTCCAGGCGAACCGCTCAGCATATTCATGGTGTGTTTAAAAATGCCGGACTCCTCAAGCAGGATCGCCTGGCCGTGCGCGGCGAGACGGATCCATTCTTCGCTCGGAGTGGTGAACGGTTCGTCCGCGCTGTTTGAATGGCACGAGTTGGTGGCGTTCATGTAAGCGAGCATCAATTCGGCAGCCGTGCGGGTGAGATTGTTTTTGAATTCTGCGGCGATCAGCGAGCGCCCGCTCGTTTGGGTGTGCAATTTATAGAGCTGCGCTTTCGCTCCGGCGCCGAACACTTCGCGCATGCCGATCGCCCAAATCCGCCGCGATACGCGCGCGAGCGCGATGTATTCGACGTCGAGTCCGCAATCGAGAAAGAAAGAGAGCCGCGGGCCGAATTGATCGACTGGAATTCCGCGCGCGGCAAACATTTCGGCGTAAGCGAACCCGTTTGAAAGCGTGTAAGCCGCTTGCTGCACCGGCGTCGAGCCCGCTTCGCCGATGTGATAGCCGCTGATCGAGATCGGATACCAGCGCGGCATTTCGCGGGTGGTGAACTCCACCATGTCGGTGAGAAAGCGCAGCGACGGTTCGATCGGAAAAATCGTTTCATTCTGCGCCTGCACTTCTTTAAAAATGTCGGCCTGGATCGTTCCGCGCAGTTTCGGGACAACGCTCGGCCCGAATCGCCGCTTCGCCGCGGCGATGTACATCGCCATGATGATTGGCGCCGGCCCGCTGATCGTCATGGACGCGGAGAAAATCGCAGAGCCAAGATCGAACCCGTCGTAAAGGCGGATCATGTCTTCGACCGTGTCGATGGCCACCCCGCCTTCGCCGATTTTTCCGAAAACGCCGTCCGCGTCGCTATCGATCCCGTAAAGGGTCGGGCCATCGAAAGCAGTGCTGAGGCGATGCGTGCGCTGATGCCGGGTCAAATAATGAAAACGTTCATTCGTGTCTTCCGCCAGCATCAGGCCGGAGAACAAACGCGTCGGCTCCTCGGCTTGCGGAATTTTCTTGTCGGTCTTGCTCTTTTTCGTTTCGCCGTTCTTTTCGAAGCTTTCGACCTCGCGAATGGGTTCGAGATACATTTCGCGATACGCGCCGTTCAAAAAAGGAAACTCGCCCGGCAATCCTTCACCAAACAAAAAGCGCGCGATTTCGCCGGGCTCATCGATTTCGGGAAGCGCGAGTCGCGGTAACGCCAAACCTGTAGGGGCACGCGTGACTGGAATTTTTGCTTTGATGTCGTTCCAGCGGCCGAGCAAATCGCGTCCGAATTTTTGATCGGTACGCGCTCGCTTCACTTGATCGAGAACGAACTGGTTATACTTCTCGACCGACTCAACGACTTGTCCGAGCTTGCTCATGACTTTTTCCTTCCCGTTCCGCGCTTCGATTTCCTGTTGCTGGAAATTAAATCGAACAATCGATCCACGCCAGGGTCACGATGTCGTTTTGCCACGGTATCGATCAGGCGCTGATTACGTCGATTTTGATCGAGGCGCTGCTCAATTTCCGTGTGCGCAGTCCGGGCGCGCTGCAAGTCGCTTTTATTCACGACCACCATATCGGCCAGATCCAGCATCACGATTTTCTGCAGCTGTAGGCGGCTGCCGTAATCGGGATTCATCACCAGCACGGTTTGATCGACAATTCCATTTTTCTGAAACGGCATCGCTTCCTGTCCGGTTCCGACAGTTTCGATAATCACATAATCGAAACCCGAGCGGGCAAGGAGCGCGAGACAATCGTGCGTAGCCGGCGAAAGTCCGCCGGCCTGCCCACGCGTGGCCATGCTCCTCATAAACACGCGGTCGTTCTGCGAATTAATCATCGTCGCGCGGTCACCCAGCAGCGCACCTTCACCGATCACGCTCGGATCGTGCGACAAAATCGCGACACGCGATTGTCGATCCTTGTTTAGAAAACGCAGCACCAACTCATCGATCAGCGTCGTTTTGCCGGCGCCGCCCGGACCAGTAAATCCAATTACACGAGTTGATGACTTCGACATTCCCGGACGCGTCTTCGATGTTTTCCCTTTGATCTCGGCATATCCGTCTTCGATTTCCGTCAGCTTGCGAGCGAGCTCGATGTCTGACGTCTTTGCGCGCGCTCGTTTCCAGCGCGGTTTGCCGTAACGCTGATGAGCGAACTTCACCATCTCTTCCAACGACGTGCCGGCGAAAAAGATTTCGTCTACACCTTTGCGACGCATGGCTGCGGCATCTTCGTGCGTGATGGTGCCGCCACCGCCGCCGAAGACTTTGATGTCGGCCGCGCCTTTCTTGCGCAAAAGATCGACAACTTCGGCGAAAAACTCGACGTGGCCACCGTTGTAGCTGGAAATGCCGATCGCGCGCACGTCTTCCTGGATTGCGGCGCGCACAATGTCGCCGACCGATCGGTGATATCCCAGATAGACGACCTCGATCCCGTGGCGGATGAACTCGAGATTGATCGTGTTTATGGCACTGTCGTGCCCGTCACAAATCGGGACCGCAGTCAGAATTCGAATCGGTGAGGCCATTTGTTAGGATTAAGAGAATGCACCGACTACTTCTGACTTTCTACTTTGTAATTTCTACTTTTTACTTTGCCCATGCCTGAGCCTCTCGATTTCACTGACAAAGTTGTCCTCGTGACTGGCAGTTCCCGCGGCATCGGCGCCGAAATGATCAAGGCCTTCGGCAAACGCGGTGCGATCTGTATCGTTAATTATTTCACGGACCCGCAGGGCCAGAACAAAGCCGACGCGGAGAAGGTCGCCAAAGAATTGAAAGATCCGTTGCTGATTGATTGCGACGTAACGCAGCCGCAGCAGGTCGAGACGATGATGAAACAAATTCAAGATCGGCGTGGCGGCCTCGACGTCCTCATTAACAATTCCGGAATCATTCGCGACCGCACGATCAAGAAGATGTCGCTGGAAGAATTCGAAAGCATTATGCGCGTCAACCTGACCGGCACCTTCATCGTCACGCAAAAAGCGATGCCGATTTTGCGCAACGGTGGGCGGGTTGTGAATCTGTCCTCGGTCAGCGGACAAATGGGGCTGTTCGGCCAGGCGAATTATTCTTCAAGCAAGGCGGCGATCATTGCCCTGACCAAAGTTTCGGCGCGCGAGCTTGCGCGTCAGAATATCACCGTCAACGCGATCGCACCCGGATTCATCGACGTTGGAATGAGCAAAGGCATGCCCGACGAAGTAACCGAGAACTTAAAGAAACAAATTCCGCTCGGTCGCCTCGGCGATGTGCGAGAAATTGTCGATGCCGTGCTTTTTCTCGCATCACCGATGGCGAGTTACATCACCGGGCACGTGCTCAACGTCAACGGCGGCTTTTATATGGGCTGAGCTATCGGCAAGCGTCTCGCCTGCAATTCGCAGAATCTAGTCCCAAGTTTGCACTAACAACCAGACGAGCGCCGAAAGCATTCCGGCGAATGTGGAGAGCACGAGCGCTGCGCGTCGTGATTGGCGAACCTTGAAATCAGGTCGCGGAACGTCGTCGTGAATGTGGCTGCCCTCGTAGAGTTTCATCAGAACAAAGGCCACGATGAAACCGACCGCGGCCCATTTTAGGCAACCCACGATGAGTCCAAGCATCCCGTTCACAAGTTAACTCCGAGGAAACAAAGCGCAATTTTCGGGCCGTGTCAGCCGATCTATTTACCGCCCTGCACCGAAAGTTGATTTGTAGGCTCCCGCCTACTCACTCGCTGCCCATCGCGAGCTTGACCGTCTACTCAGCGTCCTCCCTGCACGCTGAGTTCCCAACGGTAGCCATCCGGATCGTGAAACCAGAGCCCCATGTGCGGCGAACCGGGCCCTTCCGGGCCGATCTCATCACCCGGGTCTTCAATCTCCACTTTGTGCTTTTTCAAATGCGCCAGCGCCTTGCGCAAGATCGACATGTTCGGCAGGTGGAACGACATGTGGTCGAACGTTTCCGGTAACGGTTTGCCTTTAAACAGCGCAATGGTGACGTTGTCGTTGCCGATCGCGACTCCATTTTCGAACTCAAATTCTTTGCGTAAACCGAGGACGCGTTGAAACCAGCGGGCACTTTTCTTCGGATCGCGCACAGCCAGCCCGAAATGGCCGACGACGCCGAGTGTAAATGGTACTTTCATATCGAAAATAAACTCCATTGCCTCGGGGCGCTTAAGTGGTACTTTCATAATCCAAATAAAAGTTGGGAATGGCAAAATTAAAGCGGTAAAAAGCAGACATGACTGCTTTGGCCTTGATCCTGAGCGCGTTTGTTGCGGCGATGGGCCTACTCGCCGTCTGTTTTCCAGGCCGAGCCAACGATGTGGCGCGGCTGTTCGCCGATAAGACCGGACTTTGGGTTGCCACAGCAATTCGAGCGGTTTTAGGTCTCGGTCTCTTGGCCGCCGCGGAGGATTCGAAAGCACCCCTGCTGCTGCGCATTCTCGGCGGACTCATCTTGATCGTCGCCATTGCGATGCCACTGCTCGGCTTGGATCGACATCGTCGAATGACCGATTGGTGGCTCGCCAGAAATCGAACCATTCAAATCGTCTGGGGCACGGTCGCTTTCGTTCTGGGCGTGTTTCTTATCTACGCGATCCTCTAGCAAGAGCGAAATCGCGCCTAAAAAGTCAGCATGGGAAATGCTCTTTGAGGATGGATGCCTCTCGCAATCAGCTCCACCGCACCGGCAGCGAAGCCGGAATCGCGTCGCTCTGCAACAACCCTCAGTCCGACATTCGGGTCAGCTTATTCCGTCGCCGAGATCAACGCCTACATTGCCATTCGCGATCAACTGCTCGCCGAAGCGGAAGAGGTTCGGACGGCGGCAAAGCTCGCGAGCACAGCCTTGGCAAACGATTTCGTTCAGGGTTGCCTGCAGCTGGCGCGGGCGCCCTACGAGGCTCAGTGTTTACCCGAAACAGACGCGGTTCGGGAACGCAGACGCTGTGAAGCGGTGCGCGATCGAATCGCGCAGCTCCGCAACGCCGCCGCTTAATCGCGACCCCACAACATCGCCACAGACGTCGTCAAACTGCCCCCCATATTGAAGGTGAGATAACGTCTGGCGTTTGGGATCTGTCGCGCGCCGGCTTGCTCGGTCAAGTGTTGATACGCTTCGAAAACCTGGCGCACACCCGTCGCGCCGACCGGATGGCCATCGCCAATTAATCCGCCGCCGGCGTTGACCGGAAGTTCAAACGGAAAAGGTCCCCGCATCTTTTCGTTGCGCACCTGCGGCAGCGCCGTCGCGCCACTTTTAGCCAACTCCGCGCCTTTGCCCGGCTCCGCCAGGCCGAGAATTTCGTAAACGACGATCTCGGTAACTGAAAAACAATCGTGCACATCGGCACCGTTTAGATCGCGCGGCTTCATATTGGCCATGCCAAACGCTTGCTCGGCCGCTTTGCGCGCAATCGAAAACGTCGGCGCATCTTTCTTATCGAGCGGCAAATAATCGGTCGCATGACCAAACCCGAGCAATCGCGGCGTTTTCTTTTTGTCGCGACCGATCTTTTCCAAATATTTTCCAGACACGAGCACGACCGAAGCCGCGCCGTCAGTAATCTGCGAGCAATCGGAAACTTTCAGCGGCGGCGCAACGCTTGGGTTTTTATCGGAGACTTGCGATGCACAATCGAGCGTCAGATCGGCGTCCCGCATTTGTGCGAGCGGATTGAGTTTCGCGTGCGCGTAGTTTTTCCAGGCGACCGTGGCCAAGTCCGACTCTTTGGCGCCATACTTGTCCATGTAAATTTGGGCAATGCGGCCGAAAAGCTTCGGGAACATGAAATCGCCGTACTCCGGTTTCTCATTGTGATAATCGGCGGCCGCGCCGAGAACATCCGAGCCATCGAGCGACGACATCGTCTTTTGCTGCTCAGCGCCGACGACGAGCACGGCGTCGTATAATCCGCCCATGATCCATTGCGCGCCGAGTAAAACGGAAAGCGCTCCAGAAGCACAGGCCGCTTCGGTATGCATCGTCGGAATACCGCGCAGTTTTGGGTCGATCTCCGGAATAAATGCGCCGAGCTGCAATTGTTTGGTGAACTGGCCGGCGTTGAAATTGCCAACCGCGCCCGCTTGAATTTCTCCCGCGTCGATCCTGGCGTCGTCGAGCGCCTCCTTGCCGGCTTCGATAATCAAATGCCGGATCGTTTTGCCTTCCTTCTTCAGGTTGCGCTTAAAATCGGTGCGCCCACCGCCGAGAATATAAACTGGCTCGTTCATAACATTGTTAATTTAGCCAACCTTGGCAGTCTGTCATCAGCCGCCGAAAGCATTCATCCCGGTGATGTCCTGACCGACGACCAGGGTGTGGATGTCATGCGTGCCTTCGTAGGTGTAGACGCTCTCCAGATTCATGAGATGGCGAATCACGGAATAACGATCCGTAATTCCAACGGCGCCCAGGATATCCCGCGCTTTCCGCGCGCACTGGAGCGCCATCCAGACATTGTTGCGCTTCGCCAGAGAAATCTGCTGGGGACGCGCCGTGCCCGCTTCCATCATGCGGGTGAGACGCAACGCCAGTAATTGTGCCTTGGTTATTTCCTGCACCATCCACACCAATTTTTCCTGCACCAATTGGAAGCCGGCAATCGGGCGACCAAATTGCTTACGCGATTTGGCGTAGGCGAGCGCGGTTTCGTAACAACCGATGGCTGCGCCAATCACACCCCACGCCACCCCCACGCGCGCTTGCGAAAGACACGATAGCGACGCGCGTAACCCGGAAGCTTTTGGCAAGCGATTCTCAGCCGGGATCCGACAGTTCTCGAACCAGCACTCACCAGTGCGCGACATGCGCAGACTGAATTTTCCTTCAATATCTTGTCCGCGAAATCCAGGCGTCTCCTTCTCCACGACAAATCCCCCTACTCGTCCGTCGTCGTCTTTCGCCCAGATCACTTTCACGTCCGCGATGGAGACGTTGCCGATCCAGCACTTACTGCCGTTCAAAACATAATGATCGCCGTCGCGTTTGGCGCGAGTCTCCATGCCGCCGGGATCTGAGCCGTGTCCATGTTCCGTTAGGGCGAAACAACCGACGCGTTCGCCCGAAACCAATCCCGGCAACCAGCGCGCCTGTTGCTCGGGCGAACCGAAG
>DATNKD010000089.1:0-12812 GCA_035603575.1 Chthoniobacterales bacterium | reverse complement strand
GTCATCTCACTAACGAAGATAGCGAGATCCTCCAAGAACCCGCCGAACGCTCGCTCTTCGCTCGACGAAATGTGTGCTGACAAGACTTCCTCAACAAACTCCTGCGCGACCAACAGATTCTTCGCACGGAAGAGATACGGGTTCTTAGCCTTTAGCAGTTCGTGCAGCGTCTTTTGCTGAAGCGACTTCACTCGCTCAGTATGAAAAGCGTCGATGTTCTTATTGACGAACGCCTCGACAGCCTTGAGGTCAAGCTTTCGTTGCTTTCGAGATCGACCCGCCATGAGGACGTGGCTCCTTAAAGAACGAGAGTTTGGTTCGCCGCAAAGCATGAACGGATGCGCGCGACATTCTGCAACTTGAGCTTTGTGAGAACTTCAAGAGGGAACGAATGGAACAACTCAATGTGCTGCTCGATGTAACCGACGATTTCGCGTTCCGTTATCCTTGGCATATTTCGTCGACGGCGCCTCGAACAGCCTCAATTCGGAACCTTCGTTCGCCTTTTTTGCCATCGCAAAATATTCCGGCATCAGATCAATGCCAACTGAGTTTCTGTGAAGTTCGCGCGCAGCTTCGCAGGTAGTTCCCGATCCAACAAACGGGTCCAGCACCCAATCATGTTCATCAGTGAAAAGCTTGATAAACCATTTAGGCAGTGCTTTTGGGAACGCTGCCGAATGACCTTTGTTTCCACATTCGGTTGCGAAATGCAGAACGTTGCTCGGATAAGCTTTATCACGATTTAGCCAGTTCGCGATGTTCTTCCCGAATCCGCTCCCCACCTGCGAATCAAAGCGAACGACATCGTTCTTGCCCAAGGACTTTAATCGCGTCTCAGCCCATTTGCCCATCGGAACCATCACCGCATTCTGATTCATCTTGAACTTGGGCGATTTGTTGAACTGCAGACACCGCTCCCACGCATCGCGAAACCGATTCGGCCATTTGCCCGGATGACAGTTTTTCTTGTGCCAAATGAACTCCTCCGTCCAAAGCCAGCCCTGCTTTCGCATTCCGATAATCAGTTCGAGGACATAAGTACTTCTCTCCGCAGCCACAACTTTCTCTTTGATGTTCAAGACGAATGTGCCTGTAGGCTTCAGAACGCGAAGAAACTCTTTCGCACGCGGCAAGAACCAATCTACATACTGAGCCGGCTTGATTCCGCCGTAAGTTCGCGCCCGACTATCTGCGTATGGCGGCGAGGTGACAACGAGATCGAAGAAACTATCGGGATACTCACGCAGAACTTCGACACAATCACCCAGTCGAATCTCGCATTTTATTTCCGCCACAGCTGGCATTGTAGTAACTCGAACCCCAAACGCGAGCTTCGTTTAATCTTAGCTACAGCCCTGGCTCGTCCCACACTCCGTGCAAACACCGCAGGCGCCGGCCCGGATTACTTTGTCGCTGCCACAATGCGAACAGATGATGTCCATGAACATGTTCCCGAGCGCTTCCTGCACGCGGTCAGCATGACTCTGGCCATTGCCCGTTACCTGCGGCTCGCCATCGTTCGGAGAATGGCTCGTGATCACGTCGATCAATTCTTTTTCGCCGGTCCGCGCCAAATCCGATACCGGGCGGTTGAGCGCCTTCTTTTCCATTTCCCCAATTTCTTTCAGCGGCAATTCCGTTTGTCCGCGACTCGGTGAAGTCGCTTCCTTGTAGCCTTTGATGAATTGGCAGGCCAGCCAACGGAAAACGTAGTCAGTAATGCTGGTCGCATTGCGAATGTCAGGATTTTTGGTGAAGCCGCTTGGTTCGAACCGCTGATACGCGAATTTTTTCACCAAGCTTTCCAGCGGCACCCCATACTGGAGCGCGATCGACGTGAGTGTGCCGACCGTGTCCATTAATCCACCGATGGTGCTGCCTTCCTTCGACATGGTAATAAACAGTTCGCCGGGCTGACTGTCTTCGTACAAGCCGACCGTGATGTAACCTTCGTGTCCCGCAATCTCGAATCGATGGGTCAACGACATCCGCGTGTCGGGCATCCGATGACGCAACGGTTTGTCGATCTTCCCGCGCAGCGTCCTCAACTCTTCTTCCAGTTCGAGAATTCGTTTCTGAAAATCTTCGCGGTCGATCGTGATATCAAGCGCAACATCGACATCCTCCGTGGTGCCGCCCATGTCGCGGGTCTTGCGCGTGTTCAACGGCGCGGAACGCTTCGATCCTTCGCGATAAATCGCGATCGATTTCAATCCCAACCGCCAACCTTCGACGTAGCTGTTCATGATGTCGTCAACGGTTGCTGACTCCGGCAAGTTCACGGTCTTGGAAATCGCACCGCTCAAAAAGGGTTGCGCCGCCGCCATCATCCGGAGATGCGCCATATAATTAAGCGAGCGTTCGCCTTTAAAAGGTTTGAATGCGCAATCGAAAATCGGGAGATGCTCCGGCTTCAACCCCGAGGAAATTGTCGATCCATCTGAATCGGTCACGTCCTCGATCGTGTCGAACGCATCGATATGCGCGATGATTCGGTCGGTCTCGTCCGAGTTGTAACCGAGTTTCTCCAGCGCCGGTTTGACCGTTTGGTTCACAATTTTCAGCATGCCGCCGCCGGCGAGCAGTTTGTATTTCACTAGCGCGATGTCCGGTTCGATCCCGGTGGTGTCGCAATCCATCAGAAAACTGATCGTCCCCGTTGGCGCGAGCACCGTCACTTGCGCGTTGCGATAACCATGGCGTTTGCCTAAATCGGCTGCGCGTTTCCAAGTCTTGCCCGCTTCCTTTTTTAAATAAGCGAATTCTTTGACATCGGGGATCTCGCTGACCGCGCAACGATGCAGATCGATCACTTCAAGCATCGAAGCGATATTGTTCTTCGCGATCGGTTTGGGAACGCCGCTGCACCGCGCCTCTCTGTAACCGGGAAACCCGCCCATTGCTTGGGCCATTCGCGCACTTTGCTCATAAGCTTCGCCGGTCAGAATCGCGGTGACAGCACCGCAGAGCGCGCGGCCTTCAACGCTGTCGTAGCCGTACCCATAGCTCATCACCAACGATCCGAGATTGGCGTAGCCCAGCCCGAGCGTCCGGAAAATGTGCGAGTTCTCCGCGATCTCTTTGATTGGATAACTGGCGTTATCGACCACAATCTCCTGCGCGGTAATGAAAATCCGCACCGCGGCTTTGAATCGCTCGACGTCGAACTCGCCATCGGCCGTTTTGAATTTGAGTAGATTCAGCGACGCCAGATTGCAGGCCGTATTATCTAGAAACAAATATTCACTACACGGATTGGTCGAATTTTGCCGACCGGTGGCTTTGCAGGTGTGCCATTTGTGAATCGTCGTGTCGAACTGCATCCCGGGATCGCCGCAGATGTGTGTACCCTCGGAAATTTTTCGCAATAATGTCCGCGCTTCTTTGCGCTCGCACGGTTGGCCATCGGTCACGCGGCGTGTCCACCACTCGCGACCTTCGAGCGCGGCTTCCATGAACTCGTCGCTCACCCGCACACTCAGGTTTTCGTTTTGATACATGACCGAGCCGTAAGCGTCGCCGTTATAGCTGCCGTCGTAACCCTGCTCGATCAGCGCCCACGCTTTTTTCTCTTCCTTCTGCTTGGCATCGATAAACTCCTCGATGTCAGGATGCCAATCTTTGAGCGTGTTCATCTTGGCGGCGCGTCGTGTCTTGCCGCCGCTCTTCACCACGTTCGCCACCTGATCGTAGACTTTGAGGAACGAGAGCGGACCGCTCGGCTTGCCACCGCCGCTCAATTTTTCTTTTGTCGATCTTAACGTCGAGAGATCGGTGCCGGTGCCGCTGCCGTATTTGAAGAGCATCGCCTCGCTCGTGGCCAGACGCATGATGTCTTCCATCGTGTCGTTCACGTCCTGAATGAAACAGGCGCTGCCCTGCGGATATTCGTACTGAGTCGGTGCCCGTTCGGCCCGGCCGCTCTCGCGATTATAAAAATAATTTCCCGCGCCGGCGTTCTTGCCGATACCGTACTCATGATACAAACCGACATTGAACCAAACGGGCGAATTGAAAGCGCCATGTTGGTTCAAACAAAGCCAGGTCAGTTCGTCGTAAAAAATTTCTGCCGCTTCTGCGTCCGCGAAATAACCGTCCGCAATTCCCCAATCGGTCATGGTCCGCGTGACCCGGTGAATCAATTGCCGGACGGAACTTTCGCGGCCGCCGTTGTGCGGATCGGTCCCATGCGAGATATCGCCGTAAAAATATTTCGAGACCGCGATCTTCGTCGCCAACGCGCTCCAATTCTTCGGCACCTCGACGTTTTCCTGTTTGAAAATGATCTGGCCGCTGTCGTCCGTGATCTCCGCCGTCCGATGTTCCCATTCAATTTGATCGAACGGTTTCACCGCCGCGTCGCTAAACACCCGCTCAAAATGCAAACGGCTACTGGTTTTTTTTCCCGACCGATTCTGGCGGCGATCAGCTTTGCGCGGTTTGTTTAGAGCAGAAGGTCGGATTCCGGGTTTCAGTTGGATCATTGCGGGAAGTGCTGGTTAAGGTTGTGAATTAGCGGTGAATTCCTGCCAATAGCCCAACTAACAACCTGTGAATTCAAGCGCATAACAAGTAATAGCGGAGCCGTTCGGCGGACATACAATATGCGGTGCAAAATCGACCCAAATCAAGCCCAATTTTGTGACATTTTTTTGTCACCATCAGGTCCAAGCCTAACATGGCGGAAGGGGTGGGATTCGAACCCACGGTGGGTTGCCCCACGCTCGATTTCGAGTCGAGTGCCTTAAACCGGACTCAGCCACCCTTCCATTTTCGCAAGATCGACAGTCTTCTGATCGATCCCGAAAAGAGCGCGTTTATTATGAGCCGACACCGTCGCTTTGCAAATCTCTTGGGGAATCTTTGACCGGTCGTCGCCGGCGTTTCTCGCGAGACGTTCTTGACTAACTGCTCCAACGGAAATACACGTCGCCTCGAACAAAGTTGGCTGCGGCATCGTCAATGCTGGTGAACGGAAGGTGCGATGATTAGGGCAAATTGTCGGGCACGTTTCACCGCCGCGGATTTCGATTTTATTGTCCGCACACTTGGCCGCTCGCGCGGCGACAGCGTTTCGCTGGTCGATCTGTTGAGCGACTCGGCAACGCGCGACTCCATTCTCGATCATCCGCGCCTGGTCGAGACCATTCTTTCCAATGCGGGACATCTCCACATCTCGTCGCAATTTTACTTTTACGTCCTGGCCCGGTACGTCTTGCAGCAAGCCGGGATCGGCGATCGCAAACTTTGCGATTATGTTGGCTCGTTGCTCGAAACTTTCTCGCGCGCGAACCAATTGCAAAGCCCGGACAAGATCGATCCGCCAAAGGACGGATTCGCCGGGGCGAACAATCGCGCCCGCGAATACATTTCCGATATGCTTATCGCGCTCACCCGCGCCACGCCTGAGCAAACGTTCTTGCTCCGCGCACACGTTGGAAATTACTCGCTCTTCATCAGCGGCATCTTTCACGAGAACACGCAGCGCCGCAGTCTTCGCGGCGCGCCCGATATCGAATTTTACGAACAGGTTGGTCGCAGCAATTATCAGCTTGTCGCTTCGCACGAAGCCGCGCGACGCTGCGAACTCACCGACGTCTTCGCTGGGCTGGCCAATCGCTTTCACGACGTTCGTCTCGCCCTCAACGAACTTTCCGATCGCTTGCTCCATCTCGATGAAGATGCGCGGCCATCACTCGTTTTATGAACGAGACGCTCTTCAGTCAGATCCAAAAGCTTTTCGAGCGGACTTACGCGCAGGTCGGGATCAATCTCGAAGATTGTTTGATTGATCGCCACCGCTGCGCGCAATTGTCGATCTTGGCTGGCAAAATGGCCCGCGAATTGAGTGAGCTTGCCCGGACATTTCTGCGCACGGCCGACGATCGCCTTTACGTCGGAATTTATTATTCCCGTTGGCTGATCGAACAACTCGAGCGACACGATCCCCGCGCCGGATTAAGCAATCACAATATCCGCTCGCTCATCACGTTCGTAGAAGAAATCAATCACGCCCTTCACGCCGCGCTTCAGTTCAAGAACGGCGCGCGCGAGATCGCATCGGAGGATTTTGCCCGCAATCTCGAGCTCCAGGCGCAAGTCGATACCTACCTCGTTCTCCTTTTGTTCGTTGCCTTCTTTCGGAAAACCCAGCGCGTTTCACGCACCGACCGCCGCTGGCTGCGCTTTCACCTTTTCGCGCGCCAATGTCCCGAAGCATTTTGTGATCGAAACCTCCGCGCTCGTTATTTGGAAACGACCGAGCTGGCCTCGAGCTACACCCATTACCTCGACAGTCTGAATGGTCTGCGCCGGCTCGATGAAATTCGCCGGTTTCGATCCCTTGATTATTCCAGCAAGAAAGAACGGATTCTGGCGTTGCCGAGCGGCTCGGAAGTCAGGCATCCCGCCTGACTCGGCCGACCGGCTTCCAGCCTGTCGTTGTTTCACTGCGAGATCGACAACCGAGACGTTTGCCGGCCGGGTCAGCGGAGAAGGCTGACTTCCGACGAATTTAATTTGCGAAAACTGACACGCAGTCGCTAAATACCGGTCGTGTTCAGTTTGACGATGCTCGGGAGCGGCAGTGCCGGGAACAGCGCGCTCGTCGCAACCGATCATTGCAAAATTCTGATCGATGGCGGACTAAGCGCACGGCAAATCGTGCTCCGGCTAGAGCAATGCGGCGTGATGCCGGAACAACTCGATGGTGTTCTGCTTACCCACGAGCACGGCGATCACGTTTGCGGACTGGAAGTGCTCTGTCGCAAATTCGCAGTGCCGATTTATGCGAACGCGCAAACGGCCGAAGCCGTCCGTTCCGACGGCGGCCTGGATCGACATCGGAATTGGCGGATATTTCGCACCGGCGCCGAGTTCAAGATTTGCGACATTCTTGTGCAAACTTTTCCGGTGCCGCACGACGCGGTCGATCCCGTCGGTTTCGCGTTTTATGCCGGAGCGAGCGGGCTCGGATTTATCACCGACCTGGGTTACGCCACAAAGATGATCGTGGAACGGCTCCGGCAAGTGCACACCCTCGTGATCGAAACCAACCACGACGAAAAATTGTTACAGAGCGACACTCATCGGCCCTGGCCGGTAAAACAGCGGATCCAGTCGCGGCATGGGCATCTTTCCAATAACGCGGCCGCCACTGTGATCGAAGAATTGCTTCCCGGAAAAATCGATCGGGTCGTGCTTGGACATCTCAGCCGCGATTGCAACACGCCGGCGCTCGCGCTCCAAACCGTGCGCGACGCGTTCAACAAATCCGGCAAGATCGACATCGAACTTTTTTGTGCGTGCCAATCGAATATCAGTCCCCGGTTTCGGATCGGCAAAACAATGCGCGGCGCATTTCAGTCAACTTTCGAGAACGCATTTTTCCCGGCGGCATGAGGGCGATTGCAGTTGAAAATCGACGGCCAGAGATGGCCGCCAGAGAAGAAATGAAAATCCGCGACGCGGTGGAGTCAGATTTGCCCGCGATCATTAAAATTTACAACGCCGCGGTCGCGACCCGCGTTGCTACTGCGCAACTCGAACCGGTCACGCTGGAGGAACGACGCGGCTGGCTGAAGGAACATTCGGCGGACCGACATCCGTTTTGGGTTTTGGAAATCGACCGCAAAATCGCCGGCTGGCTCACGTTAAAACCTTTTTTGCCCCGCTGTGCTTACCGCGGCACGGCCGAAGTGAGCGTCTATGTAGATGAAAAATTCCGGCGGCGAGGAGTCGGCCGAACATTACTCGGCGAAGCAATCGCTCGCGCGCCGTCGCTTCAGATCAGCGCAATGATTGGTCTGATCTTCGCCCACAACGAACCGAGCTTGCGGTTGTTCGAACAACTTGGCTTCGAGCGCTGGGGATTACTCCCACGCATCGCGCAGCTCGACGTTGTGGAACGCGACCTGACCATCGTGGGTCGCCGCATTTAGTCGATATTCGAATTTAAACTTCTTCCGGCCCGACGACGAGATGAATGACCCCGGCGGGATCGGAGATGAAGAAGCCGTTAAAATCCTCGCGCAGATTTTCCACTTCGTCGCGACGCGCGACGCCGTGCACGTTTAGAAACGACGACGCCGCCTCGGTGTCGTTCGTTTCGACTTCGAGCCAAATATCGGGATGACTCAGGTTCGGCACCTTGTCGATCCAGAGCCGATTCGGGCCAAATTGGAAAATGCAAGCCTCCGATTCCTCCTCGATCAGCGGCAGCGCGAGAGTATCGCGGTAAAAGGCGACCGTTGCCTCATACGTGTGCGCCGGACATTTGATCGCGATGTTGGCGCCACCGGAAAATTGCGGTCCGTCGAGTTTGGCCACCATATTGTCGATCTAAGCTTGCGGTTCCCCGCGGTCAAAGATGCTCGAGCAGTTTTTGCGCGACGGTCTTCGCCTTTTCCAATGCAACCGCGTCGTCCACAAAACCGCCGAGGCCAATCGTGAGAAAGGCGTTCCCTTTGGCGACGTAGAGCATGAGCGTTCTGGAAGCGAATCCACTTTCGCCGCCGGCAGTACACATTTGCGCAGTGTCGCCGACACCGGAAACTTTTTCCATCGCGCCGTTCGCCGCCGCCAACAGCTGAAGTTCCTTTTGCGGACCGATCGCGTTCGGTCCCGGCCGTTGCAGGCGAATGATCAATGATTTACCGCGGTTAACGCTGTAATAATTGCACTTGGAGTAATAACCGTCGCTGCCGTCGCCACTGCGCGGACTCGGATCTTTCACCGGTTCGCCCAAGATGGCGGACGCTTCCGCTTTGTTAATGATTTGCGAAACGTCCGGCCGCGAATCCGCGGCCACAACCGTATTTGTTAGGCCCGTCGCCAGAAAAATGGCGCCGATCAATCTTTGGATCGACATCTTTAGCGGCCAGCGGCGCCACCGCCGCCGGGTTCAGTCATAGAAATGGGATCGAGAGCGCGCGCCAGTTCTTTTTCCGGCAAGATTTTTTTCTCACGGCAAAGCTGGCGGACGGTTTTGCCCGTTCGGATGCTTTCCTTGGCGATTTCGGCCGCGCGGTCGTAGCCGATTTTCGGCGCGAGACTCGTCACCATGGCCATGGAAAGTTCTACCAATTCTTCACAACGCGCCTTATTCGCGGTGATTCCAGTCACACATTTTTCACAGAAAACATCGACCACATTGGCGAGCAGCCGGATCGATTCGAGAAGATCGTGCGCCATCACCGGCATCATCACGTTGAGCTCAAAATTTCCATTCGCGCCGGCCCAGGTAATGGCGGCATCGTTGCCGAAGATTTGAGCGCAAACCATCATCATCGATTCGCACATCACCGGATTGACTTTGCCGGGCATGATTGAGCTGCCTGGTTGCGTGGCGGGCAATTGAATCTCGCCAATGCCGCATCGCGGACCGCTGCCTAACCAACGAATGTCGTTGGCGATCTTAAACAAACTGGTGGCAATTGTTTTGAGTTGGCCGCTTGCTTCCACGACCGCGTCTTTGCCGCCCTGCGCTTCGAAATGATTTTTCGCTTCGTAAAACGCGATCCCGGTCCGCTGCTCAATGTGCCGCAGCATTTTGCCGGTAAGATCGACAGGCCGGTTCAAGCCGGTTCCAACGGCCGTGCCACCGAGCGCAAGCTCGCGTAGAACGTCGATCGATTTTTCCGCGCGCTGCTTTCCGTAGGCGATTTGTTGCGCGTAACCGGAAAATTCCTGGCCGAGTCGAACCGGTGTCGCGTCCATCAAATGTGTCCGACCGATCTTGATGATGCCCCAAAACTCTTTCGCTTTCGCGTCGAGCGCGCCATGTAGTTTGGCAAGCGCCGGTACTAAACGATTCTTCAACTGCTCCGCGGCGCTGATGTGAATGGCCGACGGGATCACGTCGTTGCTCGACTGTCCCACGTTGACGTGATCATTCGGATGCACAAGTTCGCGTGAGCCGATCTCTTTGCCGGCCAATTGCGCGCAGCGGTTGGCGATCACTTCATTTGCGTTCGTGTTGGTGCTCGTGCCCGAACCGGTCTGGAAAATGTCGAGTGGAAAATGGTCGTCGAGTTTGCCCTCGATCACTTCTTCCGCTGCTTGCACGATCAAGGCCGATCTCTCGGCATCGAGCAAACCGAGATCGTGATTCGCTTGGGCAGCGGCCCATTTAATCAAGCCGAGCGCGCGAATGAACGCGCGGGAAAAACGGTAACCGCTCACCGGAAAATTCAGAACGGCCCGCTGCGTGGAAGCGCCATAAAGGGCGGATTCGGGGAGCGACATTTCTCCCATCGAATCTTTTTCCATCCGCGTCCGGCCGCCGGTCATGCGTTATTTGCGGAAGCTCGACTTTCCTGAAGCGCTAGATGCGATTCGCCGTTGCGGCCGTTCGATTTCTCAAAAACCGTGATGAACATGGGCGGAATGTTCTGCAGGAAATACTCGGACTCGGCGCGCTCGAAAATCTTGGCGTGCTGCTTCAGCTCGTTGGTGACTTGATAAATGATAAACCGACCGCCAGCCGCGAGCGCGTCGTGAGTTTGTTGGAGCAGCGCGCGCTTCTTGTCGATCTTCAGAATGCTAAATGGGATGCCGGAAACGATATAATCGCACGCGTCGATACCGCGTCTGCGCAATTCCAGTGGCAGGTGGACGGCGTTGTCGTTGATGACATGCACGCGCGGATCCTCTCTAAATTGACGCTGTAAATCGCGCGAGAACGCGGGGTCGAGTTCGAAGAGAAGCAATTGACAATCCGGTCGCATCCGGCGCGCGATTTCGCGCGAATGCACTCCTTCGCCGGGACCGTACTCCGCGATCACACGCGCCCGGTCGAAATCAATTTTACCGACCACACGTTCTACCAACGCCTTGGAACTGGGCACGATCGACGCGATCTGAAACGGGCGCTTCAGAAATCGCTTGAAGAAGAGGGCGCTCATCGAAAATCGAATAGTCACCCTCTGTCCCAGCATTGTCCAGTCGCGAGTGCCTCGGCCGCTTGGAATGCCGGATCGTTAGGCGTGTAATCGTCCAAAGAAAGGATTGACATCGATTCTAGAATTTATAATCCTCAACCAAGCGAAATGTCTTGCCCATTTTCTCGCGAATTGGTGATTTTCCCACATGCATAACCTCCTAACGGTTAAGGAAACGGCCAAGTATCTCCGTATCCCGTTGCCGACCGTTTATTATCTCGTTCAGCGCGGCCAGCTCCCCGCCATCCAGATCGGCGGCCGCTGGCGGATCAAAAAATCCTCCCTTGATAAAGACATTCTCAAGGAAGAAAAATCCGGCCAACCGACCGTCCTCGTGGTCGACGACGACGAAAGCCTCCAAAATCTTTTCAAACTCTTCCTCCGGAAAATCGGTTTCAGCCGCGTCGTTGTCGGCACAGTGAAAGAAGCCCTGGCCGTGCTCGAAAAGCAAAAATTCGATCTGGTGTTTCTCGATTTAAAATTGCCCGACGGTCCGGCCGACGACGTTTACGATGCGGTCAAGGAAGATCAACCCGGTTGCCCGATTATCATCATCACCGGCTATCCCGACAGCGCGATGCTCGATCGGATCCTGGCGAAAGGACCCATCACGGTTTTGAAAAAGCCGCTCAAAGTTGAGCAACTGAAAGAGACAGTCCGCATTCTCGGCCACAAAGAAGCGGTCAAGCTCGCGGCGTAAGAGCAACCCGCTGCGTGCAAGATCGACATCTTGCTCTTGACTGGTCACTCGTCACTGATCACTTATCACTCCGCTGAAATGCGCGGTTAGCTCAGTGGTAGAGCACTACCTTGACACGGTAGGGGTCAGAGGTTCGAAACCTCTACCGCGCACCATTTCTCGCCTTTGAAACTTTCCGACGCCACTGTGCAAAAAACGTTGCTTCAAGCTTCGGTGTTGCTTCTGACAGCAACGTCCTCTTTTGCACAGGATGCTTCGTTTCAGGCTAACGCCTCGCGGATCGTCATCAACACAATCTCGGGTCCCATTCGCAACGCAACAGTTTACGTACCGAATCCAGTTTATCCGCATGCAGCACTTCAACAGCACCTCAGCGGCCGCGGTCTTTACAAGATGGATCTCGATAGCGGAACCCCATATGACGTACGAGTTGTACGTAGCACTGGATACAAAATTCTAGATGATGCTGCCGTCGAAACGTTGCGCACATGGCGGTTCCTACCTCACCGACTGAATTGGGTTACAATTCCGATCGAGTTCGGTATACCGACGCCGCATTCGCCAGAAAACAACGTGTATCGCGGGAAACACAGGGAGCTCGTGATCTTTGCACCAAAGCCTGACTACCCGTTGGAAGCGCGAACGAAGCATTTGGGCGGCAGTGGCGTCATCATGCTGGACGCGAATGTTGAAACCGGACAAGTTACTGCGGCGCGCATGTCGAAGAGTACTGGTCATGCGATCCTCGACGAAGCGGCGCTTACCGCATTTCGGAGGTGGCGATTTAAACCCGGCAAGGTAGCTCCCCATGTTAAGATACCGATCACCTATACAGTGTCCGGTGCTGCATACTAATGCCTAGCCCGTCCGAGATTCTAAAGAGCGCCATTGGTGCGGCGACGAAGACGTTGCAGTCGATTGTCGATCGTCAATCGCAGATCACCAGAGCAGCCGGCGTGATCGTCGATTGCCTAACGAATGGCAAAAAGGTGTTGGCTTGCGGCAACGGCGGCAGCGCTGCCGATGCGGCCGATTTTTGCACCGAGCTAGCCTGTCGGTTCGTTGAGGATCGCCGGCCGTATCCGGCGATGAATTTATCGCAGGGCGGAAGTTTGATCACTGCGATTGGAAACGATTACGGCTTTGAAGAAATTTTCGCGCGACAAGTA
>DATNKD010000088.1:0-3017 GCA_035603575.1 Chthoniobacterales bacterium | reverse complement strand
GCCGTTGGCATTGACGTTCGGCAACCAGCTGCCGATCGCAACGTGGACTTGCTCGATTGCATTCAAAACGTTGGCGCGCTGTTGTTTTAGGAATGGGCGATTGCGTTTGCCCTCCTCGATCGCCGCCAAGAGATCGATCTTCCGTGGAATGTAAACCAAGTCCCCGATGACCCGCAGCGGCGCCGCATTTCCGCGCGCCGGATTAAAATCCAGGCCGAGAGTTTTGGCCAGCTGGAGCACGGAGATCCGATAACTGTTTCGCGCCGCAATCAGTTGCGGGATTTGATTGTAAAGTTGGACCTGCGCCTGGAGAACGTTGAAGCGCGGAACGGTTCCGGCTTCAAAACGGTTTTGCTGATCTTTCAACTGACTCTCTAACAGATTTACCGACTCCTCCTGAACGACGATGAGTTCACGGTTCACGATCACCTGGTAGAATTGCGTTTTTACGTTCGCAATCGTTTGATCGACCGTGTTTCGCAGCGCGAAGTAGGCAGAATCGCGCTGGAAGAAGGTGCCGCGAATTGCGCGGAACGTACTGTAATTAAAAACCAGCTGCGATCCTGTCACCTTGATGTTGTAGGAGATATCACTGCGCAAATTCTTGATGCCGCCGACGCCCATCATCGTCGGAGTGCCCGTCGGAGTCGGCGTCGGCACAATGCCAAAGGTCGAAAACGAGCTGGTCGTGGTTCTCAGGTTTGGATCGGTCCAACCCCAGTTAAAGCTCGGGCCAATCTGCGGTAGCGCCTCCGCCCGAATCTCGATGACCACGCCTTTAGTCCGACGGATTTCCTCGAGCGCCTGGAGAACGGCCGGATTTTGAGCGAGCGCCGTTATAACGGCCTGGTCAAGCCGGAAAACGGGTGCACCTTTCTCCGACCAGCCGAGATCACTCTCGCCGAGTGCAGCGGCTTGGACAGCGATTGGCGTTGCCGAAGGCGACGGTGAGATGCTCGGCGACGCGCCCAAAGTCGGCGGCACCGAGACGGTGCCCGCCTCGTTTGGCGTAAGAGTCGGCATCGGCGCGGGTGTGGGCGTCGGCGTCGCAGTTGAAATGAGGACGGGTGGCGTCTTTGGCGTCGGCGTAGGCGTGACTGTGGGGGATTCAGTCGGAGTCGGAGGTTGCCCGAATACAACCATGACCCCAAGGAGTGCAACTACGGAAACTCCGTAAGCAAAATTCTTTCGCATTAAAATGTGAAATTCGAAAATTAGATGCGCCAAGGTTAAGGCGCGGATTCAACCAATCCAATTATCTTTTAGCACTGCCGGCGAATGAACGACAATCTTTCGATTGGCAGTAATCATAAATTTTACCGTAGATGTGCAACCAGGCTTTTTGTTCATCGGGGGAAAGGTATTCCATGATCTTCATCAAGTTGCCCACCATTTCTTGACGAATTCGTCTGACCAAAGCCGAGCCTTTTGGAGTAATGCAAACCATCACCTTGCGGCGGTCGTCCCGCGCCATCGAGCGCACGACCATGCCCAGATTTTCCAACCGGGCCACCAACCCGCTCGCGGCCGCGGTCGTGTGCCCCATTTTTTGCGCGATCGCCGTCATGGTCAGCACTTCTTTTTGATCGAGATACGCGAGCAGAAAGAATTGCGGGAACGAAACGTTGCCGGGCGCTAGCTCTTTGCAGAGATGCAGGACAAAGCAACGCTGCATTTCGAGCACGATGTTGGAAAGTCGCTCGGCGTCGGCACGGAATTCATTGGGAGGAGCCTGTGCAAACGCTGTTTCCGTATTCAAAGCCACCTAAGCTAAAATGCGGATATGGTCTGTCAAACTTTAGCAATGGCGCTCGGCCGCTGCTAAATGCCAGTCCGGCTCGGACAAAAAATCATTCCCAAATCTGAA
The DNA here is from genome assembly GCA_035603575.1 of Chthoniobacterales bacterium. Taxonomy (GTDB): domain Bacteria; phylum Verrucomicrobiota; class Verrucomicrobiia; order Chthoniobacterales; family UBA10450; genus AV40. The sequence continues at coordinate 1,150 of DATNKD010000088.1, read as the reverse complement.
CTTGAACTGTCTCGCCGACCTTCAACGACTCTCCCATCTCAACTCGCAAGAGCGCGTTCGACTGACTTAAGCCGAAGAGCGCGTGCGATTCCTGCCGGCCAATTGGCGCGAAATTTCCGTTCTCGAATTTTCCGCGAAGATAGTGCGTCCGATCGCCCGCGTTCGTTAGATCGACCGTCAACTTCGCCGGGAATTTCGGAAGATCGAGATCGTTGGCGCTCATCATTTTCAGAATCGCCGGTCGCACAAATTGCAAAAACGTGACGAACGCCGAGACCGGATTCCCCGGCAGGCCAAAGACGAAACAGCCCCCTAACTGCCCGAACAGGAACGGTTTGCCCGGTTTGATCGCCACCCGCCAGATGTCGATCTTCGCGCCAAGATCGCGCAGGGTTGACTGAACCAGGTCGTGTTCGCCGACTGAAACGCCACCGCTTACGATCGCAATTTCGTTTTTTGCCGCTGCTTGAAACGCCTTTCGCAATGATTTCGCGTCGTCGCCACAATGTTGAGTCGAGGCGACGACCGCGCCGCAGCGTTCCATGAGCGATTGTAACAAAATCGAATTGCTATCGTAAATTTGTCCCGGCCGAAGTTTTTCTCCGGCCTTCGCCAACTCATCGCCGGTCGAAATGATTGCGGCTCGAGCTTCGCCGCCGACCACGACATCGGCGAAACCTTGCGAGGCCAGCAAAGCCAGCCTCGTGGCAACAATTCGGTCGCCTTTTCCGAGAATTTTTTGGCCTTCGCCAAGATCGCAGCCGCGCTTTCGCACGAACTCTTCAACGCCGACATCGACGTTGATGACGATCTCATCGCCATCGCGAGTGACGTCTTCCTGCATCAAGACCGCGTCCGCGCCTTTCGGCATGGGCGCGCCGGTGAAAATCCGGACCGTCTTGCCATTTGAAACACGAAGTTGTCGATCCAATCCCGCCGGTTGCTCGCCGATTACGCGCCATCGCGCGCCTTTCTTGCAATCACCCGCGATGACCGCGTAGCCGTCCATCGCTGAGTTGTCGAACATCGGCAGCGGCAACCGCGCAAAATAATCTTCGGCCGCAAAATGATCGAGCGCCTTTAAGATCGACAATTTTCTCGCCGGCAACGGCCGAACCGCTTCCAAAACCTTCGCACGCGCGTCCGTTTC
>DATNKD010000087.1:0-9466 GCA_035603575.1 Chthoniobacterales bacterium | reverse complement strand
TCGCGCTGTTTTTTGGTCAACGAGTGGCAAAAGAGTACGCCGGCGCGGCGATTCTGGTTCCGTACTTTCTGCTGACGCTGGTGGCGATTTATCTGCTTGGACACTGAGTCAACCGCGGATTACGCGGATAACGCAGATTTGCGGGGGCGGACAGAATTAACAGAATGGACAAAATTCTGGATTCTACAGACAAGCCATTCTGTAAATTTTGTTCATTCTGTCTGCTTTTTGGTCGCGACGTAAACAATTTCGCCGCCGATGATCGTCATTTCGGCGCGTGTTTTTAGAATTTCCGGCTTGGGAATTTTCATGATGTCCTGTGAGAGCACAGTGAAATCTGCGAGCTTGCCGGCTTCGATTGTTCCTTTGTCCCTTTCTTCAAACGCGGCGTAAGCCGGCCAGATCGTAAACATCTTCAACGCTTGCTCGCGCGATACGCCTTGTTCGGGGTGCCAGCCTTCGCCGGATTCGCCTTTGATACTTTTGCGCGCGACTGCCGCGTAAAATTCGATCATCGGTTCGCCGCGCTCGACGGGCGCATCGGATCCGCCGCAAATGATCGCGCCTGATTTCAGAAAACTCTGCCATGCGTAAGCGCCCGCCAGCCGATCCATTCCAAGCCGCGCCGGCGCGAAAAACAAATCGCTGATCGCGTGCGAGGGTTGCATTGATGGAATCACGCCGAGCTTGGCGAACCGCGGAAGATCTGCAGGATCGACAATCTGCGCGTGCTCGACACGCCAGCGCGGCTCGCGGATTTTGCGTTGCTCGGCTGGCACTGCTTTGAGCGCGGCTTCGTAAAGATCGAGAATCAACCGGTTGGCGCGATCGCCAATCGCGTGTGTCTCGACTTGGATCCCGCGCCGCATCGCTTCCTCAAACATCGGCTTCAGTTCTTCCGGTTTTTCAGTCAGATAACCGGAGGTTTCGGGTGCGTCGCTGTATGGCTTCAGCAACGCCGCGCCGCGCGAACCGAGCGCGCCATCGAAGATCACTTTGATCGTGCGCTGAGTGAAACGGTGATCGAACGCGTTGAGAGTCGCTCCTTCTTTCAGAAAGTGCTGCGCATCTTCGCCCGGGCCAAAAACGCAATTGACGAACCGGATCTTAATTTTACCGGATTCAAACGCCTTCTTAATAAGATCGATGTCGTCCTTGTGGCTGCCGGCGTTTTGAATTTCGCACCAGCCGAGCCCGATCTCGCGGTTGATTCCAGTGACCAGTGCTTGCTCGCGTTCGGCTGAGGTTGGCTTAGGAATATTTTTTGCGACCAAATCCATCGCGTTATCGAGCAGCATCCCGGTCGGCTCGCCGGTCGTTTTATCTTTTAGAATTTCCCCGCCGAACGGATTCGCGGTGTTCTTGTCGATCTTGGCAATTTTCAACGCCGCAGAATTCACGATTGCCGCGTGGCCGTCCGCGCGGGTGAGAAAAAGCGGATGATCCGCTGCAACTGAATCGAGATCCTGGCGAGTTGGAAACGTGGGCGGCTTCCAGAAAGTCTCGATCCAGCCGCGGCCGGTGATCCATTTGTCGGGCGGCGTTTGCGCGACACGCGCTCTCACTTTTGCCAAGAAATCTTCAAGCGTGTTCGTGCCCTCGAGATTCAAGGTCAGCTCGCGCTCGCCAATGCCGAAGATGTGGACATGCGAATCGGTCAGACCCGGCAGCACTGTTTTGCCGCCAAGATCGACGGTGCGAGCAGCATGAAATCTTTTCGCTTCTCCATTCGAACCAATGAACGCTATGCGATCCTTTTTGACCGCGATCGCTTCGGCGTGCGGCCTTTTTTCGTTAACGGTGTAAACATTTCCGTTGAAGAGAAGAAGATCGACGTCCTCAGCAGCGCGCATCTGGAAAATGGAGCTGCCCAACAATGCCAAAACGCAGGCGAAAGAAATCCGCGCTTTCACTTGACGCTTCCCCGAAGTTTTGACGTGATCATTTTGCGAAACGCGACTTTCCGCAGAGGAAGAGTCGCCGGGAATTTAGATCGACATGCTACCTACGAGTTTTCTTTTGCCGAGCGAATTTCGATTCATAGAGTGATGTCTTCGATGTGCGCACATCCTGAGAGTGAGTTGAATTCGTTTCTAAAGTGGCGGCGGTGTCGGGCGAGGCAGGGCGTCCACTGATTTTATGGCGAATTTCTTTCCACGCTGGTGCAACTGGCTGCCGCTGCAAATGGCGATTGCTGGCATCCTGATCGCCTGCGGATTGACCGCGGCCACGTGGTATTACGTCACGCCAAAATATACCCGCGTCGGCTATCAACCGATCCAGCCGGTGCCGTTTCCGCACGACATCCACGTGACCCAACTCGGGATGGATTGCCGTTATTGCCACAGCTTTGTCGAAGTCGCGGCGCATTCGAATTTGCCGAACACGCAGACCTGCATGAACTGCCATTCACAGGTCCAAAAAGACAACCCCAAGCTCGCGCCGGTGCGGGAGAGTTGGAAGACCGGCAAGCCGATCGACTGGGTGCAGGTTCATCGCACGCCGGATTACGTTTTTTACAATCATTCGGCGCACGTCAATCGCGGCATCAGTTGCTTCAGTTGTCACGGCGACGTCAACCACATGAGCGTCGTTTATCACGCCAAGCCACACAGCATGGCCTGGTGTCTCGAATGTCACCGCCATCCCGAAAATTTCCTCCGACCGGACGACCAGATTTTTAATCTCGATTGGAAGCCGGACGACGTGAAACCGGCGGAGTTCGTGACGAAATACGGAAAACCACAGGGTGTTAACGATGACTGGTCGAAAAAGAAAAAGCTCAGCCAGAGTGAGATCGGGCAGACGTTAAAGGAGCGTTGGAACATTAATCCGCCGCTGAATTGTCAGGGGTGCCACCGATGAAACGGATTTTCCAACATCCGCCCGAACCGCTGACCGGAAAAAAGTACTGGCGTAGCCTGGGCGAATACAGCAACACCCCGGAGTTTCGGGAATGGCTGGAGCGCGAATTTCCCGCCGGCGCTTCGGAAATTAGCGAAGACGAATGGTCGCGTCGCGATTTCATGAAGCTGATGGGCGCCTCGATGGCGTTGGCTGGACTTGGCCTAACCAGTTGCCGACGTCCCGAAATGCACCTCGTCCCGTTCACCAAGAGCGCGGAGTGGACGATCCCAGGAAAATTTCTGTATTACGCGACCGCGATGCCGCGCCGCACCGGCGCGATTCCGCTCATCGCAACGACGGTCGACGGCCGGCCGATCAAACTCGAAGGCAATCCGCTTCATCCCGCCAGCGCCGGCGCCACCGACACATCCGCGCAAGCCTCGGTTCTCGATCTTTACGATCCGGCGCGGTCTCGGCGATTCGTGAATCGCGGCAAAGATTCCAATCGCGGCGAGTTTGACTTGTACATCGACAAGTCGCGTCGGCAACTCGGCTCCAACAGCGGAGATGGTTTGGCTTTCCTGGTCGAGGAAGTGCATTCGCCGACGCGCGAAAGATTGCGCGCCGATTTGGAGAAGGCATTTCCAAAAATGATGTGGTGCGTCTATGACGCGGCCCTAAGCGAAGCACAAAATGACGCAACCCGGACCAGCTTCGGCGAAAATGTGCGATTGATTCCGCGGTTCGATCGCGCCGACGTTGTGCTTGCGCTCGACAGCGATTTTCTCGATTGCGGCGAAGGCGACCTGGCCTCTGCGCGCGCGTTCACCCAGCGACGTCGCGTGAAATCCTCCAAGGACACAATGAACCGGCTCTACGTCGTTGAGAACCGCTTCACCATCACCGGCGCGATGGCCGATCATCGGCTGCGCTGTGCCGGGAGCCGGATCCCGGCATTCGCACATGCGCTCGCCGGAAAAATTGCCGATGTCACCAAGGATCCGGGCCTGCGTTCGGTTTTGGGCGCGCTGACTTCGGCCGCTCAAGGCAGGGAAGAGTTCGACAACGAATGGTTGACCGAAGCGGCGCACGACCTGGTCTCGAAGTCGGGCGTCAGCATCGTTCTCGCCGGGGCGCAGCAACCGGTTGTCGTTCAGCTGTTGGTCTACGCGATGAATTCCGCCCTAAAAAACATCGGGCGCACCGTTGTCGTCCGGGAATTTCCGCGCAATCGGAACACGAAAAACATTTTGCAGCTGGCCGAGCGGATGAGCCGCGGCGAAATAAAAGCGCTTTTCATTTTTGGCGGCGACCCGGTTTACAACGCGCCCCGCGTGCTCGCGCAGGATCCCGGCAAGAAAACGCCGCTTGATTGGGCCGACCTGCAAAAGAAAGTGCCGGAAGTCGTGCGGCTCGGTTATCACGAGGACGCAACATCGACAATCAGCCAGTGGCACGTCCCGTTGGCGCATTATTTAGAATCGTGGGGCGACGCGCTGACCTCGGAGGGCGCCTATTTGTCGATCCAGCCGATGATTCTGCCGCTCTTCGGCGGGCTCAGCGAAATCGAAATCATGAACGCGCTCCTCGGCCGGCCGAAAGTCGAAGGTCCTGAGCTCATCCAGGAAACTTTCCGCGCTACCAAGCCGCCGGGAGATCTTCCGACCGCGTGGTCGAAATTTTTACGGGATGGATTCGCCATGCATGTGCCGCTGCGAGATCGACCGGTGTCATTTAACGGCGGCGCCGCGGCTCCGCTGGCGCAGCAGCTTTGGGTAGCAATGCCTCCGCCGACGGCCGAATCGCCAGAAATCGTTTTTGTTCGCAGTTACGCGATGGACGACGGCCGTTACGCGAACAACGGCTGGCTCCAGGAGTTGCCCGATCCGATCACGAAACTGACTTGGGATAACGCGGCGATGATGAGCCCGAACTTCGCCAAATCGCTGGATGTCGAGACCGGCGACCTGATTCAAATTTCAATTAACGACACTGCGAAAGACGCGAACGATCAACCGATTCGACGCGAGCTCGTAGTTGCGGCCTACGTTTCGCCCGGTCACGCCGAGAATTCGGTCACGATTCCGTTCGGATACGGCCGAAAAAAGGCCGGCCCAATCGCCGAGGACTCCGGATTTAATACCTACCTTTTGCGCACCGCGGCCAATCCGCATTTCGCAGTCGCCGATGGCAAGAACATCGAAAGCGTGCGCGTGACAAAGGTCGGAAAGAAATATCCGCTCTCGTGCACACAGGAACATTGGAGCATCGAAGGCCGTGGCGTGGTGCGCGAAGCGACCCTGGACGGTTACCGAGAAGACAACGAGTTCGTGAAGAAATGCGGCGGGATGGACGAGCCGCAAAAGTATTTGCCCTCCCTTTACAGCCATCCGCCGATGGACGCGCCGCAGCAGTGGGGGATGGCGGTCGATCTCAATGTTTGCACCGGCTGCAGTGCGTGCGTCGTCGCGTGTCAGGCGGAGAACAACGTCCCGATCGTTGGCAAATTACAGGTCGCCCACGGTCGATCGATGCACTGGCTCCGAATCGATCGCTATTACGTGAGCGCAAAACCATACAACGAAGACAACGGCGAGTTTCCCCAGGATCCCGAGATGGTGCACCAGCCGATGATGTGCCAGCACTGTGAGAACGCGCCGTGCGAAACCGTTTGCCCGGTTAACGCTACCATTCACAGCGAGGACGGGCTCAACGTTATGGCCTACAACCGTTGCGTCGGCACGCGTTATTGCGCGAACAATTGCCCGTTCAAGGTGCGCCGGTTCAATTATTTCGATTACAACCAGCGCCCGATCGGCAAAAAGAAAATCGCCGGAGAATTCGGGATTTATCGCGAATACATTGCGCCGTTCACCGAAAAAGGCGCGCCCGACATCACCAAGATGCAAAAAAATCCGAACGTGACCGTGCGGATGCGTGGCGTGATGGAGAAATGCACGTTTTGTGTGCAGCGAATTGAGGAAGCGAAAATTGCGGCGCACGTACACGCCGGCGCGTCGAACAATATCGGGATTCTGCGCGATTCGTTCACCAGCGCGTGCGCCCAGGCCTGCCCGCACGAAGCGATCACTTTCGGCGACATCAAGGATCCGGAGAGCAAAGTTTCGAAAATGAAACAGCAGGACCGCAATTACCGGCTGCTCGATTATTTGAACGTAAAAGCGCGGACGAGTTATCTGGGGCGGATCCGAAATCCAAATCCGAGAATGCCGGACGCTGAAAACATCGGCGTGGCTTGTCCGGGGGAGAAAGCGTGACGATGTCGATCCTTACAAATTGTTTGCCACGGCGAATCCGTCCGACGGCGGATCGATCTTAGTTAGGAATGAACGACTGGCCCACAGCACAGGACGTAGTGCAGGAAGAAGCGGAAACAACCGCTGATCGTCCATTGGCGCGCCCGCCGTTGGTGTTAAATCGGCGCAACTTCAGTTGGATCACGGAGCGCATCTCAGGCGTGATCGAACAACCGGCGCCGCGCTGGTGGTGGGTCTGTTTCACCATCACCGGAACGATCGCGATGTTCGGTTTGTTTTGTCTCGGTTACCAAATTTCAACCGGCATCGGCACCTGGGGACTCAATCATCCGGTCGGTTGGGGTTGGGACATCACCAACTTCGTTTTCTGGATCGGTATCGGACACGCCGGCACGCTCATCTCCGCCATTTTATTTTTGCTGCGACAGAAATGGCGGACATCGATCAATCGTTCGGCCGAAGCGATGACGCTGTTCGCGGTCATGTGCGCGGCGATTTTCCCTGGTGTGCACGTCGGGCGCGTTTGGATGGCGTGGTATCTCGCGCCGTTGCCGAATAACTACGGCATTTGGCCGAACTTCCGCAGCCCGTTGATGTGGGACGTGTTTGCGGTCTCGACCTATTTCACGGTGTCGGTTTTGTTTTGGTACACGGGATTGATTCCGGACCTGGCGACGTTGCGCGATCGCGCCACGACCAAGATCAAAAAATTTCTCTTCGGTGTGTTCGCCTGCGGATGGCGCGGCTCGAATCGGAACTGGCGTCATTACGAGATGGCGTATCTGCTGCTGGCCGGACTTTCCACGCCACTCGTGCTCTCCGTTCACAGTGTGGTGTCGTTCGACTTCGCGACGTCGATCTTGCCGACGTGGCACACCACGATTTTCCCGCCCTACTTTGTCGCCGGCGCGATTTTCGGCGGTTTCGCGATGGTGCTGACGTTGCTGATTCCAGCGCGCGCGATTTTCAAGCTCCACGACATCATCACGCCGCAGCACATCGACAAGATGGCGAAGATCATTTTGTTGACCGGGTCTTTCGTCAGCTATGCCTACACGATGGAATTTTTCGTCGCGTGGTACAGCGGCAACGCTTACGAGCGGTTCGCCTTTTGGAACCGGGTCCTCGGTCCGTATTGGTGGTACTGGTGGGTCGGCATGTTGTTCTGCAACGTGCTTTCGCCGCAACTCTTCTGGTTCCGCTGGTGCCGGCGAAACATTCTCGTTGTTTACTTCGTATGCATGTGCGTGAACGCCGGCATGTGGTTCGAGCGTTTCATCATCATCGTCGGCGGATTGCATCGCGATTTCATTCCGTCTTCGTGGGGTATTTTTATTCCAACCTGGGTCGACATCTGGACGTTCATCGGCACGCTCGGGATTTTCACTTCTCTGTTCCTTCTCTTCATCCGGTTCCTGCCAATGATCGCGATGTCGGAAGTGAAAATCGTTTTGCCCGAAGCGGACGCGCACGCGCATTCGCCTAATGGACATCATCCCGTGGCAGCGGGTGGGATGGAGCGAACATGAGAACGCCGGCTGGTCATGAAGTTTATGCCATGGGCGCGGAATATCCGAGCGCAGCCGCGCTTTACGAAGCGGCCAAAATGGTGCGCGACGCCGGCTTCAAACGCTGGGACGTGTATTCGCCGTTCCCGATTCACGGAATGGACGAAGCGATGGGGCTGGGCAAATCGTGGTTGAGCTCCGTCGTGCTGGCCGGGGGAATTTCCGGATTGCTTACGGCGGCTCTCGTCGAATTCGGTCCGTCGTGGGGACTTTATCGGCTCGTCGTGCATGGCAAACCGTACGATTGGAGAACGGTCCCCGCCTTTTTCCCGATCATGTTCGAGATGACTGTGCTTTTCGCCGCCTTCGCCGCCTTTTTCGCGGTGCTGATCATGAACGGGCTGCCGCGGCCGCATCATCCCATTTTTAACTGGGAGCGTTTCAAACGCGTCACCAACGACGGATTTTTCCTCGTAATCGAGGCGCGCGACCCGCGCTTCACTGAACTGGAAGCGCGCGAGTTACTGGAGCGCAGCGGCGGCCAACACATCACCATCGTGCACGAGGACTAATTATGTTGCGCGGCTTCCTCTTAATTTCTCTCTTGCTCACGATCGCGGCCATCGCCGTGCTCGGCTTCCGCGGCGAAAAAACCACAAACGAGCCATGGGAAATTTTTCCCGACATGGTGCGGCAAATGAAAGTGCGCGCGCAATCGCCGCTGAATTTTTTTGCGGACGGTCGCGGCCCGCGGATGCCGGTTAATGGAACGGTGCCGATCGGTTATGAGATGCCAAAGGCGCAACCGGTTGGCGCGCCCGAGTCTCACCCCGTTGCCGGTTTTAGCGTCGGCCCCGATTACATCGACACTGGAAAAATGGGCAACAATTGGGGAACCGGAATTCCGATTCCCGTGACGGCGCAATTACTTCAACGCGGCCGGGAGCGTTTCAACATTACCTGCGCAATGTGCCACGGTCCGACCGCGGCGGGCAACGGAATCACCAAACAGTACGGCTTGGCCACGGTCGTGACTTTGCAAGACGATCGCATTCGCAAAATGGCCGACGGCGAAATTTTCAACACGATCACGAACGGCAAGAACACGATGATGGCTTACGGCCCGAACATCATGGTCGCCGACCGTTGGGCAATCATTGCGTATTTGCGTGCGCTACAACGAAGCCAAAGCGCGGCGATTGTCGATGTACCGCCGGAGCATCGCGCTGATTTGGAAAAACCAGCCGAGAACAAACCCGCGGAAGCGAAACCCGCGGCTGAGAACAAATCGCCAGCCAAACCGGAGGCGCCAAAGAAATGAGCGATCGCTTACACAATGCGCCGATACCGGAAGGCGAATATTTCGAGAGCGGCCGCTTTGCCGGTTTGTCCGTGATACTCGGCGTGGTCGCGTTTGTTGCATTTGCGCTCTGCGCAGCGGGCGCAGCGATCAATCCGAAGCAGCTCAGTTTCTCATGGCTATTCGCCTTTGGTTATTTCTTCACGCTTTGCGCGGGGTGTTTTTTCTGGACGATTGTGCATTACGCTACCGACGCGGAATGGACCGTGGTCGTTCGCCGGCAGCTCGAAAATATCGCGGTGCTCGTCGCGGTCCTGGCGATCTTTTTCATTCCGATCCTGCTTTTGCGACAACATCTCTACGAGTGGATGAATATCCCGCCGCATCAAGAACCCAACCTCGATTCCAAGCGCGCTTATTTGAATCTGAATTTCTTCATTCTCCGGGCCGCCTTCTTCCTCGGTTTCTTTATCATTGCGTCGCAGTTGTTGCGCCGCTTTTCAGTGCGGCAGGACAAGGACGGCAATCCGCAA
>DATNKD010000086.1:0-2934 GCA_035603575.1 Chthoniobacterales bacterium | reverse complement strand
GAATTCACCGAGCTGACAGCGAAAGTCGCAGCAGAAAACGGGTGCGACGCTTACATCTTCGACGGCCCGCGTTCGACGCCGGAATTGTCATTCGCGGTTCGATATCTGAACGCGACCGCCGGAATTGTGATTACGGCCAGTCACAATCCTCCGCATGATAATGGCTACAAAGTTTATTTCGCGGACGGCGCGCAAGTGATCGATCCGCACGCGAGCGGGATCATCGCAAAAGTAAACGCGACCAAAAGTGAGAGCTATGAACCGCTCCCGAGAGATCGACAAGGAAGCGTTACGACTCTGGGCAGAGATGTCGATGAAGCCTACATGAAGCGACTCGAAACGTTGATTGTCGATCCGACCGTTTTGAGCAACGCTAAGGCGCTCCGGATTGTTTTCACACCGCTGCACGGGACCGGCAGCGTCACCCTGAAACCGATGCTGAAACGGCTTGGGTTCAATTTCGAAATCGTTCCGGAGCAGGAAAAATTCGATCCGCGATTCAGCACGGTGAAATCTCCGAACCCGGAAAATGCCGAAACGCTGACGCTCGGAATCGAGCTGGCGAAGAAAACGAATGCCGACGTCGTTATCGCGACCGATCCCGATTCCGACCGGCTCGGCGTGGCCGTCCGCAGCGCGACCGGTGAAATGAAATTAATCACCGGTAACCAGATTGGCTCTTTGCTGGCCTACTATCGACTCAAGAAGTTTTTCGATCTTGGAATCCTGAACAAGGAAAACGCGTCGCGCGCGGTTGTCATCAAAACTTTCGTCACCACCGATCTGCAAAAAGTGATTCCGAAACACTTCGGCGTCCGCTGTGTCGAGACTTTGACCGGCTTCAAATATTTCGGGGCCAAGCTGGAGAAATACGAGCGCGCGCTCCCGGCGGAAATTCGCAAAAAATATCGGCAGCTTTCCGAAGAGGAAACGCGCGCGGCGCGATTGAAGTATTCTTCGTTTTACGTTTTCGGCAGCGAAGAGAGTTACGGCTACAGCGGAGCGGATTTCGTTCGCGACAAAGATGGCAATGCCGGCGCGATCATGTTCTGCGAGATGGCCGCTTATGCGAAGTCCCGCGGCCGCACGGTTGATCAACTGCTCGATGAAGCGTTTGCCGGCTTCGGCTATTTCGACGAGAAGAACGCTTCGCTTTATTTTGAAGGCGCGGAAGGCGCGGACAAAATCGCGCGTTTGCTCGGATCCTATGCCAACAAACCTCCGCGTGAGATTGCCGGATCAAAAGTCGCAGGCGTCACCGATTTCGAGAAGCAAACCATTCGTGACGTGGAAGGCGACGTGATCCCGAAACAGAAGATGTCGATCTTCGAGTTGGAAGACAAAACGCGCATCGCGGTGCGCGGTTCCGGGACCGAACCGAAAATCAAATATTACATCTTTGTGCAGCGGCGGCCCGACAAAGGAAAATTTAGCGAAGAGGAATTGGCCGGGATCAAACGTGAGGTGACCGAGCAGCTCTACAAAATCTGGAGCTTTATCGAAAAGGATGCGCACGCGCGCCTGAAATGATAAGATCGTCGGCGTCGGGATCGGTTTAAAATTCGTATGCATCGCGAGATCAATTTGAGCGGAGGCGAGATCACGCTTCTCAAGACGATGGGACTCTCCGGCACGCCGGTTTATGGCAAGCAGCTGGCCGAGCGCATCGGCGAGATGGAGTCAGCCGAGTTTCTGGATGAACTGACCGGCCTCATTTCGCTCGGCTACATCCTCTGCGACAAAGTGAGTGTGCGGACGATGGAAGATGTCGAACACGCCGTGTTCCGCGTGAATGCTTCCTACGCGCGCGATCTGCGCGACGCGCTCCACCCCGGCCGGCGACGGGAGAGCGAGGGCCGTCGGCGGCGGCGCGGCTGAATGCGCGGTGATTAAGAAAGCGCTTTGCCTCTGGCCGTGGCTCGCAGCGATCGCGAGCGGATTGCTGGTCACGGCTTGTTTCCCGCCGTTCGATCAAAGCTGGCTTTGCTGGATCGCGCTCACGCCGCTGATCGTGGCTATTTGGTTTTCGGGTGAAAACGCACGCCGGCGCTGGCTGCGCAATCTGTTGCTCGGTTACCTCGCCGGGATTGTTTTTTTCACCGGCACCTTTGGCTGGCTCGGCGCGCTCGGAGATTTATACCAAAACTTTTTTCTGCACGGCCTCTCGTTGCTGTTGTCGATCTATCTCGCGCTCCATTTCGCTTTTTGGAGCTGGCTAATCGGATTCTTAAAACCGAAGACGTTCACTATTTCGTGGCGCAACTTGCTCGTGGCGTTCTTCGCTGCCTGCGCGTGGGCCACGCACGAATGGACGCGCGGCTGGCTCTTCAGCGGTTTTGGCTGGAACGGTCTCGGCGTCGCCCTCCACGCCGAGTGGCCAATGATTCAAGTCGCTGAATTCACGGGCGTGGTCGGATTATCCTTTGCAATCGCGTTCGCAAACATCATCGCAGTCACCACGCCGCTCCGCCTTTTTTCCGAAGCCCGGACCCATCGAATGCGGCCGCACTTCGATCTCACCCTGACGATGGTCGGCATTGTTGCGCTGCTCGCATTCGGCTTGCACTGTGTGCAACATTCGTCCCTCGCGAAAACCGTGCGGGTGGCGGCGGTGCAGGCCAGCGTCCCACAGTTGCAAAAATTCGATCCGCGGTTCACCGGCGAAGTTTTCGAACGTTTTCGGCGATTAAGCGAGATTGCGCTGGGCGTGAATCCGCCGCCAGATTTGCTGGTCTGGCCGGAAAGCTCGATGCCCGATCCGGTGCGCGATCAGAATACCGAGAGCTATCGTTTCGTGACGGATTTTTCGGCGGCGATGAAAACGGATTTGATGCTCGGGACGCTCGATGTCGAAGACGGCCACGATTACAACGCAGCGCTGCTTGTCTCGAACAGCGGCGAGCAGGTGCAAATCTATCGCAAGGTCCATCTCGT
>DATNKD010000085.1:0-39366 GCA_035603575.1 Chthoniobacterales bacterium | reverse complement strand
CATCAGCGGCGACAATCCGTTCGCGCAGGAAGCCTGGGCACAAAAGGAAAAGATCGGCGTCTCGCTGTTGAGTGATTACGAGCACAAGGTCGCCAAGGATTACGGCGTTGTTTACGATTCGTTTCTGCCGCAATTGAATCTTGGAATGGCCGGGGTGCCGAAACGTTCCGCGTTCATCATCGACACGAACGGCGTGATCCAATACGCCGAGAGCAATGACGACGCGAACCAACTGCCAAACTTCGACAAGATCAAAGCGAAATTGGGCAAGCTAAAGTGACCGACGAATTCAAAACGCTGAAGAAATTCGATGCCGGCAAAGGTCGCGAAGGATTTCTGCATTCCCTGCCGGCGCTGGAGGAACAAGGCGTCGGCAAGATCTCCCGCTTGCCGGTAAGTGTCCGGATCGTGCTCGAGTCGGTCCTCCGAAATTGCGACGGCAAAAAAGTCCGGCGCAAAGATGTCGAAACGCTGGCGAAGTGGAACGCGAAGAAACCGGCAAACGAAGAGATTCCGTTCGTGGTCGCGCGGATTGTTCTCCAGGATTTCACCGGCGTGCCGCTGGTTGTCGATCTTGCCGCGATGCGCAGCGCAGTGAAGAAACTTGGCGGCGATCCAAAAATCATCGAGCCACTCGTGCCCGTCGATTTAGTGATCGATCACTCAGTCCAAGTCGATTTCTTCGGCTCAGCCGAAGCGTTGCAATTGAATTTGGGAATGGAATTCAAGCGGAACCGCGAGCGCTACCAATTTCTGAAGTGGGGCCAGCAAGCATTCAAAACGTTTCAACTGATTCCACCGGGCATCGGGATCGTTCACCAGGTTAATCTCGAATATCTCGCCAAGGGCGTGCTAAGTCAGAGGTCAGAGGTCAGAGGTCAGAAGTCAGAAATATTCTACCCAGATACTTTGGTCGGGACCGACTCGCACACCACCATGATCAATGGCCTCGGCGTGGTCGGCTGGGGCGTGGGCGGAATTGAAGCGGAGGCCGGAATGCTCGGCCAACCGGTTTACTTTTTAACGCCGGAAGTCGTGGGCGTGCACATGACGGGAAAATTACGCGAAGGCGTGACGGCGACCGACCTGGTCTTGCACATCACGGAAATGCTGCGCGCACAAAAAGTCGTCGGGAAGTTCGTCGAATTTTACGGCGAAGGCGCGGCGTCATTGCCGGTGCCCGATCGCGCGACGATCGGGAACATGTCGCCCGAGTACGGCGCGACGATGGGATTTTTCCCGATCGATCAGGAATCGGTCGTGTATTTGCGCGCGACCGGGCGAAGTGAGGAGCAATGTGCCGCGTTCGAAAATTATTTCCGCGCGCAGAAAATGTTCGGCATGCCCCGCCAAGGGGAGATCGATTACAGTATCGATCTCGAATTGAACCTACACGATATCCAGCCGGCCGTGGCGGGACCGAAACGGCCGCAGGACCGGATCAATCTTCCCGCGCTTGGCGAAACTTTCCGGTCGCTTTTGCAAAAACCGGTCAAGGACGGCGGCTACGGAATGAAAGATGTCGATCTTGCCGCCAAGCATCTCGTGCAGCTGAATGGATCGCCGCCGAGCGACGGCGACATGCCTTCATCCGACAAGAGCGGACCGAGCATCGAGCCGGGCGAAGAGCGCAACAAGGCCGAGATGGTAAACAACCGGCCGACGCCCGACACCGCGAAGGAATTAAAAGATTCGACCGCTGATCCGTTTCGCCACGGGCAAAGCCAAATCGGTCACGGCAGCGTTCTCATTGCCGCAATCACGAGTTGCACGAACACCAGCAATCCAAGCGTGATGCTTGCGGCCGGCTTGCTCGCAAAGAAAGCGGTCGAGCGCGGGTTGAAGATCGATCCGGCAGTAAAAACCTCGCTCGCACCGGGATCGCGCGTGGTCACCGATTATCTCGACAAGACCGGGCTACAAAAATATCTCGATCAGCTCGGATTCAATCTCGTCGGCTACGGCTGCACGACCTGTATCGGCAATTCCGGACCGCTTCATCCGAAAATCGAGAAAGCGATTAACGAGTACGATCTTGTCGCGGCATCAGTACTGTCCGGAAATAGAAATTTCGAAGCGCGCGTCCACCAAAACATCAAAGCGAACTTTCTCATGTCGCCGCCGTTGGTGGTCGCCTTCGCGCTCGCAGGACGGGTGGATGTCGATCTTTCACGCGAACCGATCGGAAAAGATAAGGACGGAAAAGAAACTTTTCTGCGCGATCTCTGGCCAAGTTTGAAAGAAGTGCGCGATGCGATGCAGTCGGCGCTGAACCCGGAAGTTTTCCGCAGGCTTTATCGCGATTTCGCGGATCAAAATCCGAAATGGAACGAGATCCCATCGAGCACCGGGGAAGTTTACCAATGGGACGAGAAGAGCGATTACATTCACGAGCCTCCGTTCTTCAAAGATTTCTCGATGGAGGTTAGCAAGATCGACAATATCGTCGGCGCGCGCGCACTCGGAATTTTTGGCGACTCAGTAACGACCGATCACATTTCGCCGGCGGGCGCCATCAAAGCGACTTCACCGGCCGGCGAATATTTGAAATCGCGCGGAATTCAGCCGGAGGATTTCAACAGTTACGGCAGCCGCCGCGGAAACGATCTAGTCATGACGCGCGGAACGTTCGCGAACGTCCGGATCAAAAACCTGATGGTGCCGGGAACGGAAGGCGGCGTGACAAAATATTTCGGGAACGGCGACGCCGGCGAGCAGATGTCGATCTTCGATGCGGCGATGCGTTATCAAAAAGAGAAAGTACCCCTCGTCATTCTTGCTGGTCACGAGTACGGAACCGGTTCATCGCGAGATTGGGCGGCAAAGGGAACGAAACTTCTCGGGGTGAAAGCCGTTGTGGCGGCAAGTTTCGAGCGAATTCATCGCTCAAATCTTGTCGGCATGGGTGTGCTTCCGCTCCAATTTCTCGACGGCGTCACAGGGCAATCGCTTGGACTCGATGGCTCGCAAGCATTTTCAATTGGCGGTTTGTCCGACGCGATCCAGCCCGGCCAGCGCTTGACGATGGACATCGAAAACCGGAAGGGAGAAAAACGTTACGTGCCGGTGAAACTGCGAATCGATACGCCGATCGAGATCGATTATTACCGACACGGCGGGATTTTGCCGTTCGTGCTGCGGCAGTTGCTCGGGCGCAAGTGAATCAGCGAAGCGACCTCCCTAATACTGGAGACGCATGAAGAAACTGCGCGTGGCAGTATTGTACGGCGGTCGCTCGGGAGAACATGAAGTTTCACTTCAATCGGCGGCGTCAGTCATTAATCATCTGGATCGTGATCGCTTTGAGATCGTGCCTGTGGCGATTGACAAGCAAGGTCGCTGGCATCTCAACGACATTTCTCTGCTGGAAGGAAAAAAATCTCTGCCCGTTTTCAAGGACGCGCCGAAAGTTGTGCTCCCGCCAAATCCGGCAGACCCAAATAGTAGCAACGCGTTGATTCGCTTGGGTGAAAGCGGAGAACCACGAGGCATCGACGTGGTCTTCCCCGTCCTGCATGGGCCTCTCTGCGAAGACGGAACGATTCAAGGATTACTTGAGCTCGCCGATCTTCCCTATGTTGGATGCGGAGTGCTCGCATCGGCCGTCGCGATGGACAAGGAGATGACAAAACGTGTGGCTCGTGACGCAGGACTTCCGATCGTTTCTTATGTTTCGTTGAAGCATGAACTTTGGAAAAAAGAAAAGCAGCAGTCAGCGAAGCGGATTGAAAAGGAGCTTGGCTATCCTGTCTTCGTAAAGCCGGCGAACCTTGGCTCAAGCGTCGGCGTGCACAAGGTGAAGGAACAGAGTCGGCTCAACACGGCGCTCGAAGACGCGTTCAAATATGACACGAAAGTCCTCGTCGAAACCGCCGTGAACGCGCGCGAGATCGAAGTGTCAGTTCTGGAAAATCCGGACGTAGGAGGCGATCCACTTGTAAGCGCTCCGGGTGAGATCAACCCAACGCATGAGTTCTATTCTTACGAGGCCAAATATCTGGACGAGAAAGGCGCTACCCTGATTATCCCGGCGAAGCTCGACGCCGAGCAGACAAGACGGGTGCAGGATGTGGCAAGAAGAGCCTTCTCGGCACTCGAGTGCGAAGGAATGGCTCGAGTCGACACATTCCTTGATCGGACGAGCGGAGAAATTTTCTTCAACGAACTGAATACGATCCCAGGCTTCACTTCAATCAGCATGTATCCAAAGATGTGGGAAGCCTCGGGAATTCCCTATACGGAGCTCTTGTCGCGGCTTGTCGATCTTGCGATCTCGCGGCATGAGAGAAAGAGGACACTCGTAAGAGAGTTTCACAGCTCGTAAGCACGCGACGGCCATCCGTCTTCGCCGACGCTACGACGCGATAAATAGACCGCCGCTACAGAAGAATTTCTTTTCGCTCCACGCTGATGGCTGAACCATCGGCGATAAAGGCTGAACGCGGCGGCTGACTTAACGTTTCGGCGAATTGTTCGCCGTAAAGAGCGGCAACGCCGGCGCGCAACTCGAATTTTTCCGCGCTCCAAATTTTCCACCGCGGATGTTCGACACGGTACTCACTGCACCCAGCGCGCACACAGGTGTAGCCCCAATAATGTTCGGTGATGAAATCGGCGTGTGTGCCGGCGGGAATAATTTTCGGTTCGCCGCTCGCGCTCATTTTGAGCGATTCCCATTTGCGACCGCGCCGCCAGGAATATTCCACGCGCAACTTAAGATCGACATGATCGATCTGATGCTTCATCGGCAAGGCGACATAATTTTCTCCATAGAACGCGCGCGCGATCACAGCGATCGCGCGGCGCGGCACTAATTCCCGAACGAAGACAACGCCGCGCCGCCAGGTCTCCGCGGATTTCTTTCGAACGTAAAAGCGAAGATTCACTTCCTCGAAATCGCGATGCAGCGGGATGGGCAGCCCGAGCAAGCGGGTGTCTAGAAAAAGAAAGCCGACCACGCTGAGGAACGTTTCGCCATTTTCAAAATCAATTTCAGTCCCAGGCGGGACAAGTGGCGCGACGATCTTTGGATCGACCACGAAATTGAGCATGGCGAGATATCGCCAATTGGCGGTGAGAAAGGAATGCACCGCAGTAAAGCTACTAAGATTATGCGACGATCACAGACCGCCGCCAAAGTTAGTGCAGCAATTTCTCGAGCGCGACGTCCGGCTGGGCGCCGAGTGAAGTGGCCATGGCGTAATGACGCTTGGCTTGTTCTTTCGACGGCGGCGACGAGGTGGCGTAAATCACAGCGAGGTTGAAATGCGCGTCGGCGTACTTTGGATTATCCGAAATTGCTTCGAGCAATTCTTTTTCGGCAGCTTCCTGCCAGCCTTTCTGACTCGCAGTGATGCCGAGGTAATTGTGTGCGGTTGCGCTCTTCGGATTGAGCCCGAGGGATTTCGTTAATTCGGTCAGCGCTTGGTCAAATTTCGATTGCCGATAATAAACAATGCCGAGTGTGGTGTGAGTGAATTCGTCTTTGGGCGCGAGCGCGACCGCCTTTTTCAAGGTCAACTCGGCAGCTTTAAGTTTGCCACTGCGAAAATAAACCACGCCAAGATTGGAGAGCGAATAAAGATTGTTCGGCGTCTTGGTCAGAATTTCCTGATAAATTTTCTCCGCTGAACGATATTTGCCATTATCGAAATTTTCCTTGGCCTGCCGGGCAAGATCGACAACGTCCTCGGGAACGTTCGGTTTGAAGATGCTCGGAACGGTGTAACCCGTTTGTCCGGCCGGCGTGTTCGACGCGATCAGATTGCCGGCTGGTTTTTCGGTTGAGGCGGTTGCCGGCTTGCTTGTGCTCGAATTTTTAGCGAAGCTGAAACTGGCTTTGACCGCGCTCGGATTATCGTCGGAAATCGAAACGACCGGTTGGCGGAGCAAAGCGAGCTCATCGGTGGTGAGCCGGGTCACCGGTTGCGCCAGCAATTGAATCTGCTGAGTCAAGGTCTCCGATTTGATTTGCAATTTATCGAACTCGGCCAGCATCAGCTTTTTCGCCTGATCGCGCCGCGCTTCTTCCTGGCGCTCGCGCACGATGATGTTGCGCAGCATTTCATTCTCTTTCGTCAGCTTGGCTGTCTCTTCAGGTGTAGTGCCGACGAGCTTGACCTGCTCGACCTGCTTGCTCGCTTCGTCGAGCTGCGATCGTAACTGCGCGACTGTGACTTCGTAGGTCTGATTCTGCTTCTGGCTGGCGGCAAGCTGCTGCTGAAGATCGCCGATCTGTTTTCTCACGTCGGCGAGTTCTTTTTCTTTCTTCGGTTTGTCCGCGCTGATCTCGCGCACAGTTTTTTCCGCGTCAGCCAGCTTCTGCTTCAAATCGGAATTTTCCGCGACCAGCACCTCGACGCGCTGCTCCGTATCCTTCAATCCCTTCAATTGCGCGAGCGCGTCGTCGCGTTCTTTGTTTGCACTAGCGACTTTTTGGTCAGCTTCAGTCGCGCGCGCATTCGCTTCATCCCGTTCTTTGCCGGCGGAGGCTCGCTGTTGGTCGGCGTTCGCAACTTTCGCATTGGCATCGTCCCGCTCTTTTTCGGCGGCACTGCGGCCTTGCTGCGCCGAAACGAGCGCTTTCTTCAATTGCTCGATTTCCGACTTAAGGGCCTCCTGCGCTTTACTGTCGTTCGAACCCGCGGCCGCAGTTTTCCTCAACGAAGCCTGCGCCTGATTTAATTGGTCGCGCACCTGCTTCTCACTCGTTTTCGCTTTATCGAGATCGCCCTGTGCTTTTTCGAGCTTCGATTTGGTTTGATCGAGACGGCTGTTCAACGATTGCTTTTCGTTTTCGGCCGCGCTCATCTGCGTGCGCGATTTCTGCAACTCAGCTTCGAGCTGATCGACTCGATCGCGCAGTTTGCGAGTGGCCTGCTCGATCGCAACTTCGTTCGCTGTACTCGATGGATCCGGCTTTGCGACTGGCGGCGGCGCTGCGGTGGCGTTTTCAGCAGTCGGTGCGGTGACGGTTACATTTTCCTGGGTCGAAGCTTTGTCCTGCACGCGCAGGATGCTTTCGCTCACTTTGCGGCCTCGGTATTCGACGATGGCGGGTTGCCAGTCCGGATGTGCCTTGCGCAACTGTTCGAGCAGGCTGCCGGCAAAGCGATACTTGGAGAGAGCGGCTTTGAATTGATTCTCGTGCTCGAGTTTTTCGCCCTGCTGCGACGTCATGTAAGCTTGGAGAAACGTCTCGCTCGGATCATCCGATTGGGCGGTCAAGACCGGCGCGGCCAGACAAAAAACGAAGGTGGCGAGCAGGATTGAGCCGATTTTCTTCATCGAGCGCGGCGTGCGGACGATAACAAACGGACTGCGGGTTGCAACGAAACGATGGGGCATCGTGTTAAACAGAAGCGGAGAGTGTGCCACAGGCGCGGCGTTCTTTGCGCGTTTGCAATCGCGCGTCTAAAAACTAGAATCTGAATCCCGTGATGGTGGTCGTAGCTCAATGGTAGAGCCCCAGATTGTGGTTCTGGTTGTTGCGGGTTCGAGTCCCGTCGACCACCCAGCTTTCGCAAATTCCAAATGCCAATATTCAAACCCCAACACTTACTTTGGAATTTGGAACTTGGATTTTGGGATTTGTCATTGTGTCTGTAGCTCAACTGGATAGAGCATCTGACTTCGGATCAGAAGGTTGGGGGTTCGAATCCCTCCAGGCACGCATTTTTTCCAGGCCGCTACTGCGACCGAGCTTGCGCCGTTGAAAACATTCTGGACAGCACTCGCTCTGGGCGCGGCTGCCACCGTCGCTTTTGGCTGCCTCACATGGAAATGCGTTCGCGATCCAAAAATTAATTTCCTGCCGCGAGATAGCCGCGCCGAGTGGGTTATTTTCCCCGCGGCGGTGAACGCACGTACGCATCCAGTAGCGATGATGGATGCAACTTTTCGACGGACGCTCCAGCTGGAAACGCAACCGGGATCGGCGCGATTGCTCCTTCGCGCGGCCAAGCGAGTCGAATTGAAAATTAACGGCGCAACGGTTCAAACCGTTTCGCCGCGCAACTGGAAACAGATCTCAACACTCGACGCGTCGAAATTTTTCCGCACCGGTCCGAACACGGTTGAGGCGAGAGTTTTCAACGATGACGCGCCACCCGCGCTCTGGCTCACATTAACCGCGGACTCATCGACTTTGCGGAGTGACGACAATTGGGAAGTGTCCCTTGCCGGTTCGGCATGGCGCCACAGCGCGCTCGCTTCAACGCCGAAGCATGCCGGGCCGGGTAATCTTCTAGCCGGAGGCGAAAGAATATTCGATGTGGTGCCTAAAATTTGGCGATCATGGACGGTATTTGCAGTTCTGGCGGTTCTCCTGACGATCGCCGCAGGCTGGTGGTTGGGTCAAATTACGGCAAAAACGAAGGGTGACGGTGCAAAATTTTCCCACCGGCAACTCTTCGCGTTGCTCGGACTATGCAGCGTCGCCTGGTTCATTCTTTTTTGGAACAACGCGAAAATGTTGCCGTTCCCCTCCGGCTACGATTCCAAGGACCACATCGCTTATATTAAGTACATCCAGGACCACGGGGCGTTGCCGCTGCCAAACGAGGGGTTCGAAATGTTTCAGCCGCCGCTCTATTACGCCGTTTCCGCCGCGGTCCTTTCAATCTGCCGGCTCCCGGTCGCGGACGACGCCGCGGTGATTGTCTTACGCGCGATGACGATGGTTTTCGGCCTCGCGAATTTTATTTTGGTTTTTCTGAGTCTGCGCTTGCTCTTCCCCGGCCGGCTTGTCGCTCAAGCGATTGGACTGCTGACGGCAGCGTTTTTACCGATGCAGCTTTATCTCTCGCATTACGTAACGAACGAGACACTGGCTGCGACACTCGTGACCGCAACGATTTACTTTGGCTTGCGGACCTTAACGAGCGAGCGCGCATCTGCTTCGCAATGTCTCTGGCTTGGCGTTTGCGCGGGACTGGCGATGTTGGCCAAGGCCACGAGCCTGTTGCTCATTCCGCCGCTTTTCGGCGCTTTGCTGATCAAACTTTTACAAGAACGAGCTTCGATCTTTGGCTGGTTCCGTGCGTTCGGAGTAACAATCGCGGCGATTCTCGTTACCTGCGGATGGCACTACGTGCGGGTCTGGCATCATTTCGGCACGCCCATCGTCGGCAACTGGGATCCCGCTTTAGGATTTCCGTGGTGGCAAGACCCCGGGTTTCACGTTGCCCGCGATTATTTTCGTTTTGGCGCGGCGCTCATTGCTCCGCTGTTCAGCGGTTTCAACAGCTTGGCCGATGGAATTTATTCGACACTCTGGGGCGACAGCCTTTGCGGCGGATTGTCCGGCTTGCTTTCGCGCACGCCGTGGAATTACCAACTCATGATCAGCGGATATTGGCTCGCATTGCTCCCTACTCTGCTCGTCGCCATTGGCGCCGCAGTCGCGATCTATCGATTCACTCGTCAGTCGTCACCGGAATGGTTTCTGTTACTTGGACTTTCAGCCGCAGTCACAGTCGCGCTGATTTTCATGACGCTAAGAGTCCCTTCCTACGCGCAAGTTAAGGCTTTCTACGGATTGTCCGCAATCGTACCGTTTTGCGGTTTCGCCGTAACCGGATGGCAAATGCTGACCGCGCGCTCGCGCGTTTTGCAGCTGCTCTTCGGCAGCGCGCTCATTTTTTTTAGCATCAACAGCTTCGGCTCGGTCTGGATCCGCGCGTCGGCCGAACAACATATCTACGCGGCGCTCAGGTCGATTTCGCAGTCTCAATCGGACCGGGCCCTTTCAGAAGCAACTGAGGCGACAAGAAACGAACGTTCCAATGCGAGCGCATGTTGCTTTCTCGCCGCAGTTTTGGATGAGATCGGTGAGCCGAACAAAGCCGTCGCGCAATCCGAGCATGGCCTCGAGTTGGATTCTGCGAACGGCGATTGTCATCTTCAATTGGGGATCAGTCTGGCGAAGCAGGGAGATATGACGCGGGCGATGGGCGAAGCGCGACACGCTCTCGAACTGCAGCCGGAGAAAGCGCGTGCTTACGATCTTGTCTTCACTTTGGCCAGCGAACTCCGCCGCGCCGAAGAAGCGCTCGCCGTTGGACGCGATGCACTCGTTGTCTCACCATTTGATTCCGATTTGCATTATCGAATCGGTCTCGCAGCAGGCGGGATTGGCGATTTCACGACTGCCGCTCATCAACTCGCCTACGCGTTATTGCTCCGGCCTAATCGCTCCGAAATCGCCGGCAAACTTGATCTGGCCGTGCATTTCGCGGCCCAAGGTTCGAACGCTCCCTCGAAGTTGAAAGCGATCGCTTCTTCACCGCCAGATTCTGCTCCGCTGTTAAACGAACTGGCCTGGTTGTTTGCAACTCATCCCGATGCCGCACTGCGCGATGGGCCGCGGGCTGTTCAACTTTCAGAGCGCGCCTGCGCGCTGACCGAACGCAAACAACCCGCGCTTCTTGCCAGCGCCGCGGCCGCTTACGCCGAAGTCGGAAAATTTTCCGAGGCGATCGCTGCTGCTCGAGATGCACTTTCCCTCGCGCGATCGAACGGTGATGCGAAGACGGCCGAACTTGCCGAGAATCTCTTAACATCGTTTCAATCGAATCAACCTTATCGCGAGGAGCCACGGCCATGAAGTTTTCCGCGGCGCGCTCGGAATTGGATCCAATGGTCGTAGAGATCGAGCTCACGCTCGTCGGCATTATTCGGGGCGTCGCCTTGACGGTTTTGATCGAGAACGCGCACGCCGTGATTGCCGAGCGACAACTTTTTTTCTGGCGCGCAACGCGCACGTTTGGCTGATCGCAGCTGAGCTGCTTGGGTTCGCCGGATATTTGGTCTACGTCGTTCGCTTCTATGTCAGTCTCGCTCCGCTCATCGCTCAAGCCCGACATGAATGGCGAGGCACTTGGCGATCGCGATCAATCTTGAAGCGATCCTCGTTTACAGATTCGCGAGCGCTTGTCGCGCTTTTTCCACATCCGATGGTCGCAGCACGATGATGCCTTTGGGCAAGGTGGCGCCTGTCGCGAAGTAAGCATACTCGATGTTCACTTCAGCGCGCGAGAGCGCATCCGCAATTTTGCCGAGCACGCCGCGTTCGTTGGCGGCATCAATGCAAAGCACATCGTTCTCAAACGCCAGGACGCCGCGCTCGCCCAGCAGCATCAGTGCTTTAGTTGGGTCGCTCACAATCATTCGAACCACCGAATGATCGACCGTGTCTGAAACGGTGAGCGCATGGATGTTGATTCCGGCTTTGGCCAGAGCTTCACAGACGCGGGCCAACGCTCCGGGACGATTTTCCAGAAAGACCGCGAGCTGCGTCGCCGTTTCCAGGGAGAGAATGGTTTTCATCTTGAGTTCACGATGACGCGGTCAGTCACTTCTGACAATAGAGATCGTTCAAGCAATTAGCCAATCGCGCGCGCAAGTGCCATTGTCGCTCCCAACATGGATAAATCCCCCCAACCAGCCGGCGCGGATTTGCACACTACTCGACGAACCGTCGGTTTTTTCACCGCCTGCGGGATTGTGATCGCAAACATTATCGGCACCGGCGTATTCACCAGTCTCGGATTTCAGGTTGCCGATATCCAATCCGGCTTTGCTTTGCTCATGCTTTGGATCGTCGGTGGAATCGCCGCGCTTTGTGGCGCGCTTTGTTACGGTGAACTGAGCGCAGCGCTCCCGCGTTCCGGTGGTGAATACCATTTTCTTTCCGAGATTTATCATCCCGCCCTCGGATTCATGGCCGGATTCATCTCCGCCACGGTCGGTTTCGCCGCGCCGATTGCACTGGCGGCCATGGCGTTCGGCGAATATTTCCAAGACATGTCTCGTTTCGGCTCACCGTTAACTCTCTCGTTCGCGATCGTCTGGATCGTAGCACTTTTTCATCTCGGCAATCTGCGCGTCCGCAGCGTCTTCCAAAATCTTTGGACGCTTTTGAAATTACTCTTGATTGCCGCGCTTATTTTCGCCGGATTTTTTGTCAAATCGAAACAGCCGATCAGTTTTCTGCCCGCGTCTGGCGATACGATGTCGATCTTTAGCAGCGCGTTCGCGGTCGCGTTGGTTTACGTGATGTATTCCTATTCCGGGTGGAACGCCGCCAGCTACATCATCGGCGAAATTAAAAAGCCGGAAAAAAATGTTCCGCGCTCTCTTCTCGCAGGAACGGTTGTCGTGATCGTAGCTTACGTTCTATTGAACGGAATTTTTCTCGCGACGACGCCTCAATCCGAGATGCGCGGCCAGGTCAAAGTCGGCTTGATTGCCGGACAGCACATTTTCGGCGCCAACGGCGGGCGGGTTGTCGGCGCGCTCATTTGCCTCGGACTGATCTCGACGATCAGCTCAATGACCTGGATCGGGCCGCGCGTCACCATGTCGATGGGCGAAGACCACTGGCTCTTGCGATTACTCGGCCGCAAAAACAAACATGGCGTTCCTACCGCCGCGATCGTTCTACAATTGCTAATCGTGAACTTGCTTTTGTTGACCCACAGTTTCGAGAGCGTGGTGCAGTACACTCAATTCAGTTTGTTGATTTGTTCGCTTCTGGCCGTCTTGGGCGTAATCGTGCTGCGGATAGCGCGGCCAAACATTTTGCGGCCCTACCGCATCTGGCTCTATCCCGCGCCGCCGATCCTCTTCGCCGCCATCACCGTTTGGATGATGATTTATCTTTTGCGCTCCAAAACCATTGAATCAGTCGCCGGTCTCGCTACGGCAATCGCCGGGTTGTTCCTTTACTTTTGCGCCGGAAGACGCGTCAGTGCTGGCCAATGAAAAAATTTGCTGCGGGAAATCTCACTCCCGCCAGATTGTCGATCTTTACCTTGTCGATCGTCGCGCTGGCGCAGGTTGCCCGCGCGCAGCCACCGCCCGACGACACCGCGCGCTTTCTCGCCGGAATGCCGCTTCCAAAAAATTCGCCGCTCGCTTCGTTAACGACCGATCCGGCATGGCAGGAGCATTCCGCGAATTTCGAAAAGGCTTTTGCCAAGATGAACAGGCGGCAACTCCTGAACCTGCACACTTGGGAAGGCCAATACTTTCCGGAATCACGACAACATATCCCGGTCGCCTTCTACATGTTCAGTGGTCCTGATTTTCTCTACATCGATCAATTCTTTCCCAAAGCCGACGTCTATATCCTTTGCGGCAAGGAATCGCTCGGACCGCCGCCGGATCCGCAAGCAGCGCCCGATCTTTCCGCGGCGCTGCACAATCTCGAGGAAGCAATGAATTCCTCGCTCCGATTCAGCTTTTTCATCACCAAAGACATGAAAGTGGATCTTCAGTCGCAGGAATTGAAAGGCACTTTGCCAATTCTCTACGTGTTCCTCGCCCGTGCGGACAAATCCATCAAAGATGTCAGCTTCGGCTCGTTGAGCGCGAGTGGAGCATTCCAGCAGAGCCGACCCGGTAGCGGCGAGACCCCGGGTGTCCGGATTGATTACATCGACAATCACTCCGGCCAACAGCAGACGCTTTACTATTTCACCACCGACATTTCCGACGGTGGAATCTCTTCCTCGCCGGGGTTTCTCAGGTTCTGCGACCACTTCGGCGTCGGATGCAGCTTTCTTAAGTCATCTTCCTATTTGATGTTTGAGGAAGGTTTCGGCCGCATCCGCGATTTCATTCTCGACCATAGCAGCACCATCGTTCAGGACGACGCCGGTGTTCCAGTCGCCAATTTCAATCGCGACAAATGGAACATCCGCGTCTTCGGCAATTACATCGGCCCGATCGAGATTTTCAAACAACACTATCAGCCGAAACTGCAGGAGATTTTTGAGCAAAGCAGTCCGCCGCCGATTGAATTCAACTTCGGCTACCGCTGGAATTACAAGGAGAGCCACGTCATCGTGGCCACGCGCAGCTGAACTATTCCTGAAAGCGCCGGAACCAGGAGTAGGGAAACACGTCGCCCGGACAATCGGTCGCCCAGCGCGGCGGATTCATTTCGCGATGCGGCTTCACAATCGGATAATGATCGCCGACTTTCCCGCAGCGTTGCCGGAGATAACGAATTAATTCTTCGCAGCAGTCGAGTTGCGCACGTGTCGGTTGATCGCGATTGAAATCGCCGACCAGACAAATGCCGAGCGCGATGTTGTTCAAATAATCGCTGTGAACGTGGCCGCCATTGATTTGTCGGCGCCAGCGATCTCCGACTTCGATCTGGCCGTTGCCGGTGGAAGTTCCATTGCCGATGACGAAATGATAAGCAAGTCCGTTTTGCATTCGGCGAATATGCCGGTGGTAATAATCGAACGCGGCCGCATTTCCCTGACGTGTTCCGCTGTTGTGCACGACAATAAATTGCCAGCGGCTCCGCGCGACCGGCGCGCGATCGATTTGATCGCGGACCGCGCGGGTAAGGTAACGGTAACCGGCGCCGCTGCTGCTGCTCCGCCGGCCGCCGCCAAATAATCGCGCCCAAAAACCGCGCGGTTTTTCATATCCGTATTTCTCGATCGTCAATTGTTCCGGTTCTTCAACCGGCGCGCCGAATGCGGATGTCGATCTTGGCCCAGATGGTGGCGGCAGTGCGCTTGGACTCGGAACGGCGATCGCGCGCGGCGGTGATCCGCTCGATTTTACCGGCGAAGTCTCCGATGGTTTGGGCGAAGCCGCTTTGTGCGGGCTTGGCGATTTTTCTCCGACGGTTTTCTTCTTCTTCGGTCTCGGCGAAGTCTCTTTTCCCGCGGTCTTCTTATTCTTCGCCTTTGCCTTCGGCGTCGCTTCCGGAGTTTCGCTCGGTGTCGGAGACGCTTCGGATTCTTCCGCTGGGGTTTTCTTTGCTTTCGCTTTTGGTCTCGGCGAGGGCGAGGTCGTTTTCCTTTTCTTGTGTGGCGACGTTTTCGGTTTGGGTGTCGGCGATTCGCCCACCGATGGCGAACTCACCGCCCGAGCCTTCAGAATTCGCGTCGGTTTCTCCTCATCGGTTTGTTGCGCCTGAAGGACGAAGCCGCCAATGACCGCGCTGAGCGCGAGAAAAGTTGTCAGCCAAACGCGGAAACGTACCACTGCTGCGCAGCGTAACAGAGTGTTACGTCCGATCAACCCGGCAACGAAATCAAAAATTCATCACGCCGGCTGCATCGCTGACTCGACGGTTTCAGATTTGCCGCGTTTTTCTCGTTCCCGTCGAAGGATCGCGTTTAATTTGCCCCCGAGCAGCAGGAACAAACAAGTGAGATACATCCAGGTCAGCAAAATGATGATCGACGCGAGTGCGAGATAAGTTGCGTCGTAGCGGCTGTAGCGCGCGACATATAACTGAAACAATTTCGTCACCGTGATCCAGCCGATCGAAAAAAAGATCGCGCCAGGCAGAGCCTGCCGAATGGTCAGAAAATTTTCCGGCGTGAGCAGATACAAAACCAGCGCGAGCCCGATTAAGGCGATCGCCGTAAATGGCAAGCTCAAAGCCGCCACCCATTCCTGGAGCGGCACTTTCAGTTGAAAATTTACTTCCGCGACGCCGGCCAGTGTTTCGCCGAAAACAATGGCGTTGAAACAAACCAGGATCACGATTCCGAACCAGAACAGCAGCAAAAACGAAATCACGTACTTCGACCACCAATTGCGCGGTTCAGTCACGCCGTAGGTATGACTGAGCGCGCGCGAAATGGTCGCGATGAAGACGGTGCCGCAGTAAATCCCGAGCAGGATACCCGCGTTTGCAAGTAATCCGCTCGAGCCGGTCACGACCACGCTCGCGGCAGCAGCATCGAGAATGTCCTGAACCTTGGGGTCCGGCGGGAGAAAACTTTTTAGGACGCCGAAGATCCCGTGTAACTTCGCCGGATCGGTCCCGAACAAGCCGAGCAGATGCCAGAGAAAAAGCAGCACCGGCGCAAGCGCGATCAACAGCGTGTAAGCCATCTGCGCGGCCAGACCGGTGGTGTTGTCAGTCGCGGTTTCCCAAACCAGCCGTCGAAAAACTTTCCAGATTACGCGCAACATTTTCACGCAGAGGAGAGTTTACTTTGCCGACCGGAAATATCCATTAAACTTCCACGCGCTTCAGCTGCTGTCGTTGCGGTGTTGGCCTAACGAATCGTGAAAAGAATTTTGATCCTCACCGCCGGATTTGGCGAGGGTCACAACAGCGCTGCGCGCGGTGTTCGCGCCGGGCTGGCGCGGGTCGCTCCAAAGGTCGAAGTCGAACTCCGCGATTTGTTCCCGGAAACGTTTGGCGCGTTCAACGAAATTGTCCGGCGCACGTACCTGGCCCTGATCAACCGCTGGCCGAAATCGTGGGGCTACGTTTACAACTGGCTCGATCGCAAAAAAGATTTCGATAAACGATTCCAGCGATTCCGCAGCCTCAAGAAAAATCTCGGCCGCCTGCTCGACCGCTTCCAACCGGATGTCGTTGTTTCGACGTTTCCACCCTATCCCTATTTGTTGCAGAAGATCTTGGGAAGTGAACAGCGCTGCAAAAACGTCGCCGTCGTCACGGATTCGATCACAGTTAACGCGATTTGGTACCGCTCGCCTGCCGATTACTTTATCGTCGCCAACGAACAAAGCGCTGCCGTCGTCCGAAATGGCGGCGTGCCGTCCGGAAAAATCAAGGTGTTCGGTTTCCCGGTCAGCCCGCGATTCGCTGACTTCACGAAAGATCGAAAATCGCCCGCTGAGGTCACGCCGCGCGTTCTTTACGTCATCAACGCTGGAACGCGTCGCGCGCCAGCCCTCGTCCGCACACTTCTCGAGCTTGATATTCATTTAACTGTGACCGTTGGCCGCAATGAAAGACTTCGGCGCGCGATCGAGAAAGCGGCCGCCGATCGCAAGATCGACATCTTTGGTTGGACCGACGAGCTCCCGCGGTTGCTATGCGAAAATCATGTGCTGATCGGCAAAGCCGGCGGCGCGACTGTCCAGGAAACGATCGCCGCTGGATGCCCGATGATCATCAATCATGTTGTTTCTGGTCAAGAAGAAGGCAACGCGCGACTCATCGTTGAAACAAATTCCGGCGCGATCGCGCTTTCAAACGACGAAGTCTTCGCGGAAGTTCAACGCGCATTCGCCGACGACGCAAAACAATGGCGCGAATGGTCAGCCAACATCGGCAAACTCAGTCGGCCGCGTGCGTCGCTCGACATCGCCGAGTTCCTCTTGTCGCTCTAACGCCGAAAAATTTCTTCTCCGCCGACAAATGTTTGGAGCACTTCCAGTTCCGGTGAGATAACGACCAGGTCGGCGGCGTCGCCGATTTTGAATTGGCCTTTGCCGGTCAAACCAATAACGAACGCCGGCGTGTCGGTCGCCATGGCAACGGCTTCATGCAATGGCACACCAACTTTTGTCACCATAGTTCGAATGAGGTCAATCATTCGGGAAGCGCTTCCGGCAAGCGCGGAGCGATCGGCCAGCAAACAAACGCCGGCTTCCGTGATGCATTTCGTTCCGTAAAGCGAAAACTTTGAGCCGTCGGACAAACCGGCGCCGGCGGTCGCATCTGTTACCAGACAAATGCCGGTGAAGCCTTTCGCGCGATACAACATTTTCATCAGCGTTGGCGAAACGTGATGACCATCGGCGATGAGCTCACAGATTATTTCCGGCTCGCTCATCGCGAACTCGAGCAGGCCGGCGACGCGGTCGATTCCTCGGCGGCGCGTGCTCGACATGCAGTTGAACGTGTGCGTGACGCTGCGCATGCCGTGCTCAAACGCGGTGCGCGCGTCATCCTCCCATGCATCACTATGACCGCCGCTGACAGAGATGTTGTGTTTGCGCAATTCATCGATCAGCGCGATCGCTCCGGACAATTCCGGCGCGAGGGTCATCCGTTTGATCACGTCGCTGTGTTGAAACAAAGGCTTGTACATTCTTCGATTCGGCTTTCGGATCAGACTCGCGCGCTGCGCGCCCGGCTTTGTTTTCGAGATGAAGGGCCCCTCAACATGCACGCCGGCGATCTGTTTAATCGACGATTTAGCGGCGCGCACCTCGTTGAGCACTTTGACGATAGCTTTGATCGACGCGGTCGCAGTTGTTAGGAGCAGCGACGTCGTCCCGCCGCTCGCGTGATAATCACAGATTGCACGAAAAGCTCTGGTCGACGCTTGCATTGTGTCACGCCCCATCGCGCCGTGAACGTGAAGATCGATAAACCCCGGCGCGAGATAATTGCCTTCGAGATCGACAATTTGCTCGCCCATCGCAGGTGCTTGCCCGCGAATCCCCGTGATCATCCCGTTCTCAGCGACGAGATCCAACCCATCGCGAACGCCATTCGGAAAAATCAAACGCCCGTTCTTAAAGATCATTCGAGGGAACACAATTGCGTTTGCGGCGGCCAAAGTCCATCCTCTCTATTGGCGACGGATTTTGATTATGATGTCGTGATCATCGGCGGCGCATTTTCCGGCGCGGCCACCGCGCTCATGATCAAGCGGAAACATCCGGCCGCGCGCGTGCTGATCATTGAGAAGAACGCCGCGTTGCTCCCGCGGGGGCGGATCGCGTGACGAAGTAATCGCGGACGCGATGCAGCGCTGGGCGCAAGTGTTGGAAGAAATCGTGAACGGTTATTGGCAACAATGGTTCGCGTTTACACCGCTGCTTTGAGATAAGCGGGTCGGGCTAGGACGGATTCAGCAGTTGCACGTACCACTGCACGAACTTTTCGCCGAAAAACATCCAGGTCAACGCGCCGAAGGCGAGATAAGGACCGAACGGCAATTTCGCCGACCAGACACGTTTTCCGATGAGCAACGTGGTCAATCCAATGATTGAACCCACGACTGAGCCGGCAAAGATACTGAACAACACGCCGCGCCAGCCGAGAAAAGCGCCGATCGCCGCCAGAAATTTCAAATCGCCGCGACCCATCGCTTCACGCGGAATTTCCAACTCATGCGCCACACCGGAAATCTGGTCCACGGTATCCAGCATAAACTCGTCGGCGCCAACACGGACGCGATTGTAGTGGAACTCCAGAACGTCATTTCCGAAAACGCGATTGTCGATCTTCGCTTCGTCGCAGTGGAGCACTAGCCGGTCCTTTTCGCGAGCGAAGTAATCGCTCCACAAGCTGCGTTCTTCGCCAACGACGAAATCGGCATCGTCGCCATGCCGCGTCCACGCGAAGGGAGTCGGCCCGTCCAATTTCACCCGCTTTTTTCCGAAGGCGATCTTTCCGCCCTCAAGCACGATCCACAAAATCACATAACCGAGCGCGGCCGCGAGCGCAGCGCGCACCAGCGCAGCCAGACGCGAGTCCGTGTTCATCAACTCGGGCACGATAAAACTCGCGACAATTCCCGCTATGGTTCCACCGATGGTGATTTGGTCGGGAATAATAAAATGTTCGAGGTCGACGAAGGTGGCGATGAGCAGGATCGAAACGAAGACCCAGTAGGCGATCGCGATCTTCCACGGAAAAACTTCCCAGACGGCGAGAAACAAAAGGCCGGTCAGCAATTCGACGCCGAGATAACGAAAGGCAATCCTGGCTCCGCAGTTTGCGCAACGCCCGCGGAGAAACAGCCAACTTACGAGCGGAATGTTTTGTCGCCACGGAATTTGTGTTTTGCAGACCGGGCAAAAGGAACGGCGCGGTTCGTTGATCGAGATATCGCGCGGCAACCGATAAATGCCGACGTTCAGAAAAGAACCGATGACTGCGCCGACAACGAATGCGAGGCCTGCAAACAGCGCGTAATAAAAAGAAATTTCCACGCGATCAGGTGAGACTCGGGCGTGATTTACGACGTTCTATCACCCAGGCGACCCAAATGCAGCTTTCGTAGAGCAAAGACATCGGCAATGCCATCGCGATCAGGGTCAAGAGGTCGGGCGTTGGCGCAATGATGGCCGCGAGCACAAAAATCAATACGATGGCGTAAGGACGGGTGCGCGCCATGAACTTGTAGGTTACGAGACCGAAATAAACGAGGGCAAGGACAACGACCGGCAATTCAAAAGCCAAACCGAAGCCGAGAACGAATTTCGTCACGAACGAATAATACTGCTGCACCGTCCAGGTCGGCGTCCATCCGAGCGATTGAGTATCGCGAAAGAAGAAAAGGATCGTTTTCGGGAGCAACCAGAAATAACAAACGATCACGCCAGTGAGAAAAAGGCCGAAGCTGCCGACGATGGCCGGAAACAAAAACCGTTTCTCGACCGCGGTCAGCGCGGGAAGAACAAACTCGGCGACAAAATAGAGCAGCAACGGAAACGAGACCACGATTCCGGCGTAAAACGCGAGGTGAAACGAAATCACGAACGAGTCAGTAATGCCCAGCGCTTTGAGCGCGCCGACTTGTGGATCGACATCATGGAGCGGCGCCTGCATCACCCGCACCAACAGCGAACGAAACGCGAAACAGACGAGCATCGCGAGAACGAGAGTAATCGCCATTTTCACGACCGTCCAGCGCAGGTCTTCCAGATGCTCGAGAAACGGTTTCGACGTTTCGCTTTCCTGCACTTCGCGAAACTTAAAGATGTCGCGCAAGGACATTAGATCGACATTTGCTTTTGCGCGCCGAACGAAAAAAATCCGCGCGCCGCCATGCGTGCGCAAACGCTCAGTGTATTGGAATCGCGGATTTCATTCGCTGCAATCATCCGGCTTAATTCAGCGGCGGTGAATGCACGGGACTCGAGAATTCCCTCGGCTTCTTCCTTTTGCTGAACAGCCGCGACTTGAACGAAGCGCGCCAGAAAAAGGTAGCAATGCTCGTCAGTGAAGCCCGGCGAGGTGACAAAGTAACCGAGCGAAACTAGTTCGCCGCCAGGCGCGAGCTCGTAACCAGTCTCCTCGTTCAGCTCCCGCAATGCGACTGCTTCAATTTCCTTTTCGTTAGGCTCGATGTTGTCGTCGATCTGACCGGCCGGCATAGACCAGATGGCGGCGCGAATAGGAACGCGTTCTTCCTTGATAAGGACGAACTTTCCGTCAGCAGTTTGCGGCGCAACGACAACGGCGGCCTTGCGACGAACAGTCGTCCACGGCCTCGGCTCGGAATTCGTCGGCGTTTGCACCAGCTCGGTCACGACAGCGAGATGCTTGTCGGCAAAATGCGTCGTCGTCGATTTTGTCACCCAGTCTTTTTCTTCTTGCAGCAAGTTTGTGAATCGCATTTTAGCGTAGTTGATTTCGCCAACGCTCGATTTGCGACGCGACATTCTCAGGCGAAGGCGCGCCAATGGCGCGACGCGCCGCAAGCGAACGGCGGACGTCGAAGACATGAGCAACATCGACATCGAATAAAGCTGAGAACTTTTTCAGCTCAGCCAGCGGGAGCGCATTGAGTTTCACTCCTTTCTCGATTGCATCGGCCACGAGCTTGCCAACGATTTCGTGCGTTTGACGAAAAGGCATTCCTTTCTTGACCAGATATTCGGCAAGGTCGGTCGCGAGAAGATTCGGGTCATTCGCGGCGGCTTCCATTCTCTCGCGGTTAATTTTCAATTCGGGCAGCATCGTCGAAAAGACTTCGAGCGCGACCGAAACAGTATCGACAGAATCAAACAGCGCTTCTTTGTCTTCCTGGAGATCGCGATTGTAAGCTGAGGGCAGTGCTTTCAACGTAGTTAAGACCGACATCAAGTTTCCGTAGAGCCGCCCGGTTTTCCCGCGCGTGAGCTCGGCGATGTCGGGATTTTTCTTCTGCGGCATCAAACTCGACCCGGTCGAAAAGCCCTCACTGAGCTCAACGAAGCCAAATTCACTGGTGCTCCAGATAATCAAATCTTCGCTCAAACGTGAGAGATGCATTCCAATCATCGCGAGACAGAAAAGAAATTCGCAGACAAAGTCGCGATCGCTGACCGCATCGAGACTGTTTTGGCTTACGCGAGCAAATCCGAGCTCGCGGGCAATCAATTCGCGATCCAGAACGATGGTGGAACCGGCGACCGCACCGGAGCCGAGCGGAAGAACGTCCGTTCGTTGCAGACAATCGCGTAGACGCTCGGCATCGCGCGCGAACGCTTCGATTTGGCCTAACAAGTAGTGCGCGAAGTAAATCGGTTGGGCGCGCTGCAAATGCGTATATCCAGGCATGACAAGACCGACATGTCGCTTGGCGAGATCGAGAAGCGCCGTTTGTAATTCTTTGAGCTGCGACGAGGTCTCGCCGATTTGCTCTTTGACGTAAAGCCGCAGATCGAGCGCGACCTGATCGTTGCGGCTCCGCGCGGTGTGCAGCTTCCGGCCAGCTTCGCCGATTCTGTTGGTGAGCGCGCTCTCGATATTCATGTGCACGTCCTCGAGCGCTTCGTCCCATTGAAATTTTCCGGAGTCGATTTCCTTTTCGATTTCGCGCAGCCCGGCTTCGATTTTCTTCTTTTCCGCCGCGGAGATAATCCCCGCTTGCGCGAGCGCGGCCGCTTGCGCGATGGAGCCGGCAACGTCATGCCGGTAAAGCCGACGGTCGAAGGAAACGGACTCACTGTAACGCTGCGCGACCTTGCTCAATGATTTTTGGAAACGTCCCTTACGCATATCAGCCA
Organism: Chthoniobacterales bacterium; assembly: GCA_035603575.1. Lineage (GTDB taxonomy): Bacteria > Verrucomicrobiota > Verrucomicrobiia > Chthoniobacterales > UBA10450 > AV40. The sequence continues at coordinate 16,890 of DATNKD010000085.1, read as the reverse complement.
AGAGACGCGCTCCGCGTCACAGTTACGGAAGCGTAGGCGGCGTCTTTCAGAACAAACTTCCGGATTTCAATGCAGATTTTCCGGATCCGAAATTTACGTAGAAGGTGCGAGGCCAGATCGTTGGCCAGTGTTTCAAGAAGTTTAGGCGACTGCCGGGACAGAAATTGTTTCACTTCCTTACAGAGCGCAGAATAGTCGACCGTTCGCACGATGGCGTCTCGGATATCACGGAGGTCGCGCGCCGGCAAAAGAGTGATATTGAGAACAAGGCGCTGGCGTCTGGCTCGTTCGGCCCGCAGAACGCCGACCCGCGCAAAGACTTTCAACTGCTCGATATGAACTTGCTGCTCGGCGCTAACTCTCATTTTCTTTTAGAGTCCTAACATCTAGGCGAATTACTTTCTAATCGAGAACTTCCGATTTTGGTAAGTTTTTCCGGAACTTCCACCGGCAAATCTCGTAATGACCAAATGGAAGCGAGATCTGCCTCAGAATGAAACGCCACCCGCTCTGCCGGAGCTTGCAGGGTTTGGGCTTGTTCAGAGCCGGCCAAGATTCCATTATGTCCGCCCTTGAATACGGAACCGGCAGGCAGCGATACGCTCAATTCGAACCGATTTCGAACCACCCGCTGGAGCGTTGTTCTTTCCTGCGCGCAAACGGGAGAGCGGCAGGACGCCGCGCAGAGAGCGCTGACGGAGCTCTGCCGCGTTTATTGGCGGCCGGTTTTCGCATTGATCTGTCGTCGTGGCCATTCAGTAACCGACGCCCAGGATTTAACACAGGATTTTTTTGTGATGTTACTTAAAGGGAACCTGCTTTCGTTGGCAGATCCGGCGCGGGGCCGCTTTCGCTCGCTCCTGCGGACGGCAGTGGAAAATTTCTTGAATGACAAACAACACCTCGCCCGGCGGCAAAAGCGCGGCGGCAGGATGCACTTCGTGGCTTGGGATGAGTGGATGGCAGAAGCGCCATCGCAGTTGTCGATCTACGGCCAAGAATTGAAAAGCTGGCCGGCGGAGCGAATCTTCGATGTGCGCTGGGCCGCAACCGTGGTCGAGCAAGCACTGCGTCGATTGGCGGAAGAATGTGAGAGCCGCGGCCGTTTGCGCATGTTCACAGCTCTGAGCAAATACCTGAGTCTTGAGCGGGTAGAGATTTCCTATGCGTCGCTCTCGGCTTCGTTAGGAGTGCCTGAGACTGTAATCAAACGGGTGCTGCATCAGCTCCGCGTGCGTTATCGAATCATTTTGCGAGAGGAAATCTCGCAGACGGTGGCAAACCCGGCGGACGTCGACGATGAAATTCGCTATTTGTGCGCCGCGCTAGCCAGCTCGGAGTGAATGGCGTTATGATTTTTTCAGGTCTCACTGACTTGCCGGAACGCTCCGCTCAAGATTGCGCGCGCTGCCGATGTGGCTCGCTCGCACGCGTCGCTTCGGGGCTCTGCGTAAGTTGTTTGTTGCGCAGCGGACTTAAGTCGGATGAAGCGAACGTCGAGGAATTCGACGCGCTTCTCGCCGCAGTCGATGTTCCCGACCGCGACTGGCAATTGGGCAACTACCGTATTTTGGAAGAAATCGGTCGCGGCGGCATGGGAGTCATTTATCGCGCGCGGCACGCGCCTTCGCGGAGAATTGTTGCGTTGAAACGAGTCCTGAATTATCACAGCGATTCGCGCGAGACTCTGACGCGATTTCAACGCGAAGCCAGAGCCGCCGCCAGCCTCGATCATCCAAATATTCTGCCCATTTACGACGTCGGCGCGACTGACGACGGGCTTCCGTTTTTCAGCATGAAACTCGCCTCCGGCGGAAGTTTACTCGACTCAAAGGAAAGCTTTCGCGATTCGCCACGGCGGGCAGTGCAACTGATTGCAAGGGTCGCACGAGCAATCGATCACGCTCACAGCCAGGGTGTTCTTCACCGCGATCTTAAACCCGGAAACATTCTGCTCGATGCACGCGGTGCGCCGATGGTCAGCGACTTCGGCTTGGCAAAATGGCTCGACGCCGCCAGCGAGCTGACCGGCACGCTCACTGTATTCGGTACGCCCGGCTACATTGCGCCGGAACAAGCGGAGAATGCGGCCGCGGATCTCACACCCGCGACTGATATCTATAGTCTCGGCGCGATGTTATTCGAGCTGCTCTGCGGGCGACCGCCATTCCTGGGTGAGCACGCGGTCGCGGTCCTCCGTCAGGCAGCCGAAAACGACGCCCCGAAGCTGCGCTCGGTTGTACCGAAGATATCGCGCGATCTGGAAACAATTTGCGCTCGCTGTCTCGAACGCGATCCCAACCTACGTTACCAATCCGCCGACGCGCTGGCCGAAGATCTCGACCGTTGGTTGGAAGGCCGACCCGTCAAAGCCCGGCCCGTTTCGCCGCCAGTTCGGCTATGGCGTTGGTCAAGACGCAATCCAAAACTGGCCGGAAGTGTCGCGGCGTGCTTGATCCTTGGCGGGGTCGGCCTCACCGAAAAGATCGGAAGCGCTCGCTTGTCATCGATACTGCAAAGGGTCGAAATCGCACAGCGCTCAGTTGCAGTGACATCGTTCGAAGACTTGGATGAAATCTCGACAACGTCAAATCCAGCGCAATCCGTTGCGAGCGCGTTCACTTTTGCATTGACGCAGACAAAGGGCATTCAGGTGAACCGGACAGCGAGCAAGACTGCGGACGATGTCGATCCTTGGCGTCCGGAAGATTGGAAAAGGATCGGAGAAGCCGGCAACGCTCGGATGGTGTTGAGCGGGAGCGTGCGGCAGCGCGAAGGAAAGCAGCGAGTTGCGATCCATTTGATTGAGACGGCTACCGGTTCTGTCGTGAGCACGTGGTTACAGGATGGAGAATCGTATTCTGAAATCGCCAAAACACTGACAACGAGAATATCGGATGTCGTTACCGATTCTAAAGTAAGCGATTCCGGTGCGATTGTCGGTCGCCGTGACTGGAAGATGGATGCTACTGGAGAAACCAGCAATTCATTGGCACGCAGTTATTGTGATCGCGGCAAGGAATTTTTCCTGCGCTATAACCTGGCGGATTTGGACCGCGCGATCGAATCCTTTCACAAAGCCGTCGAGATGGATCCTAATTACGGCTTGGCTCATGCAATGCTTGGAAACGCGTGTCAGGCTCGCGCCCAAACTGATCCCACACACGATTGGCTCGCGGAGGCGGATGCGGCTACTGCAATCGCCCTGCGAATTGCGCCAATGCTGCCGGAAGCTCACCACGCTCGCGCTGGTACTCTCCGGCGCCACGGCCAATTGCGTGCTTCGCTCGATTCATTCTTAACTGCCTATGAACTGGAGCCGGCGGCTTGGCGAAGTGCCGTGTTGCTAGGCGATACCTATGAGCAAGTCGGTCGTCCCGATCTGGCGCTGGGATGGTTCGAGAAGGCGGCGCGACGTCAAACTCAACCTATTTTTGCAGATAATCTAGCCAACGCGTGGACCAGCTTGGGTGACTATGACAAAGCGGAAAAGGGTTACAATACCGCCATCATCTTTAAGTCCGATCTACCGGTTGGTCTCTTAGGCTTAAGTAAGCTTGCATTATTTCGAAGCGATTACGAAGGCGCGCGCAAGGAATGCGAACGCGCCCAAAACAAGTACAACGACAATCCGGAGATATTGGAGATGGCCGCTTTGATTGAATTTTTCAGCCGGCACTTCCCCGCAGCCGAGAAACTCTACCGCAAAGCTTTAGCAGTCGACCGCAGCGGTGGCGTCGACTTCGCTGGATCGGTGCGATACCTGTCCGCGATAGGGTTCATACAAAAACTTTCGGGCGCACATGCTAAAGAGGGGAACGTGCTTTTGGAAGAAGCGCAGTGGCTTGATGAAAAGGAATTGCTGTCCGCGCCTGGCAATCTTCGCCATTTATACAGTCTAGCTGCGAACTATGCTGCGCAGGGCAAGGGCGAGGCCGCCACCGTTTGTTTGGATAAAGCGATCGCAGCCGGTTGGATCGACTATCGTTCGATGATGCTCGACCCTCGCTTTGATTCAATTCGTAATGATGAAACTTTCGAAAACGCGCTCAATCGCCTGATCAGCAAAGTGCAGGAGATGAGACGGCCACGGCCAGGCCGCGAGCTGGCCACCCACCCCAACTAGCATCGTATCCACCTATGAATGAACTATCCATTACCAAAACACGAACCCGCTCGGCGCGGAGGATCGCAAGTGTCTTCATTACATTTGCCGCCGCCCTGGCAGTCTCACCATTAACCGCCCAAGCACCAGCTAAACAGAAGCAAGCGCCGGCTGAGTGGCCCGAAAGTGCGCCATACGACGCCGCGATAGAAGCGTTTGATGCTGCTCTCACTCGGGCCGGGTGGGATTTGGAGTTTCGTCAGCGGCTGATCAAAACACCGGATTCAGCGAAGGAGGCTGTCGCTGAAGTAGGCAATATTAGAATTCCGGCGGACAAAGTAATCGTCTTCTACGAAGCGCAGCCGGCGAAACCTGATGCGGCCAGGAGCGCGACAGCCCAGGATAATGCTTACACCTTTGTGCAATTATTATCGCAATCGAAGTCCAATGAAAACGTCCATGTATTTTGCTTGCCGCCTTTCAAAAAGGACGACAAGTCGAAGAAGTACAAGTACGAAAACTATTTCATGTGCTGCTACGACTTCTGGAAGCGCCAAAAGCGCTAGTAACAAAATCTAGGATTTTCCTTATCGACTTGCCGGCGCCGCCGTCGAGCGTTGGCTCCCATGTAGGAGCCGATAGGTAGCAATCCGCGTCGGCTGTCAAGGCGCCGATAATCACATCGGCAACGATGTAGCTGCCGATCGGGCCAAGGTGCTTGCCCTCTCGCGGGGCAAGCTCGGCTTCCTTCAAGATGTAATACCAGAGCGGTGTGTTATTACGAAAACCATATTTCGGATTCGTAAGGACATCTTTATGAGGGCCACTGACGATCTCATCCTCGGTCAGGACTTTAATACCAGGCATTCTGCGCGCGATTTCAGCGGCCACATCCTCGCCTGAAGGCAGATCAACACGAAAGCCACGCAGGAGCGTGCGAACAGCAAGCTTGGGTTCAATGTGCTCGCTTTGCTTTGCAAAATCGACATCCTTTATCGTCTGCTCATCCAAGTGATGCAGCGCGTTTGCGATCTGCGTGTCAATTTTTCGCGCGCGATTTACGCAAGCTGTTCGCGGAGGAATTGCAAAGAACCTCTCCCATGAGATCACCCACTCAGCCGGCAACGCGGGAGCAGCGCCGCCCTTGGAACCGGTTCGCTCAAAGAGCGTAGCCAGTTTGACTTCTTTGTCGTGTACATCATTGACACCGGTTTTGTAGACGTCGCGTACCATGCTGTGCCCGAAGCGGAACGCGCCGACGCTGAACTCGATCGGAATCCTGAAATCTATAATCCGGTTAAGCCGCTTCTCTTCCTCCAATTGCCTGAGGCTTTCGGCCACTAGTGGATCAAGGATCGTTTCGAGATAATCATGACGTACCACCCATTGGTAATGCCACTTCACCACACGCTGCGCCGCCGCGAAGTCGGAGTCGCCCTTTTGACGATAATGCGGCGAAGCATTCAATTCGTCCGGTTGATCAATAACCAGATTATGCAGCTTCAAAAACGCGACGTGCAGTTGCGCAAGTATCAGGTTTTCATCCTGCCGCGGGTCCCCGGTTAATGCGAGGCCTTGAAAATTGCGCGGTAGATCGTCGTCGGATGCTTTGAGCCCGAGCGTCTCAATTGTCTTGCCGATCAGAAATCGCTCCGCGTTATGGTTTCCAGTCTCGTACAGAAAAGGCGACATATTTGGGCCGCCGCCATAAAGGTGATCCAAATCCAGAAACGCGGTCCGAAAATTCTGAGTTTGCTCAACCTTCTCGCTGGCCTTGCTGAGAGGGGTAAGATCCAGCGTCAGATCATGATCAATGAATTGCCCGAAGTAAGTGTATCCAGCAGTGGGCAGTTCAGGTTGGCTCTCCGGCTCGACCAATGAGTCTTTGTCCACCATCGCTTCGCCTAACCTGGCCAGACCTTCTTCAATATCGGAACTCGGCCGCGCAGGTTTCCCTCTAAGCTCAGAGAACATCCTTGTGTAACGTCCGGAAGCTGAAGCAGGCGTGCCGCTGAGCGCAAGATTTTGTGCTGTTTCGGCTTCCGCGAAGAGATTGCCCGGCATTGATGCACCGAACGTAGTGAGCGACGCCCCCGCCAGCGACCGCTTCAGAAAATGTCGGCGTTTCATGAGAGACAGAAAGACTGTCACATTCACTCGCCTTTACGGCTTTTGCGCAGCTAAGTTTTCGAAAACGGCGACAAATTTCGTTCTACGCCCCTGGCAATAGCACGGAGGAAGGCTGTGATGTCGTTCCTTACCCGAGTCGGAAACGGACATCGGAAATTACTTTTCGACCGAAGCCGTTGTTTTAATTTTCGCAGGGACTCCACTCAAGTTTTCGCGAAAAACGGACAGGACGGAACGTCAGCGCTCCAACCGAAAGATTGACGGCGAGCGACGGTCAGCCCACCTGAAAACGCGCGTCCCGAATGATTTTGCCGCCGAAGCGTTGCTTCAATTTTCGCAAGATGTCGATCTTGCGTGCAACGACGTAAATGGCGCAAAGTCGACTGCGCATTCGGCAATGAAAGCTATTAATCTGCGTATCAAGACTTTTTGATGCACGCCCAGGCGCGCGCCTTTGCGCCGGTCGATATCGCCTCGCTGGTCTTTTTCCGGATCGTGTTCGGCCTGCTGATGGTCTGGCAATGCGGCAGGTTCCTGGCCCTCAATCGTATCGCGCTCTACTGGCTCGAACCGCGCTTCCTGTTCAAATTCTACGGATTCTCCTGGGTCCATCCCTGGCCGGGCAGCGGGCTTTACATTCATTGGGCGGCTCTCGGCCTCTTCGCGTTGTTCGTGACTGTCGGATTTTTTTATCGCTTGAGCACAGTGCCGTTTTTTCTCAGCTACACTTATTTTTTTCTGGATGAAGCCTGGTATGTAAATCACACCTACCTTATTTGTCTTTTCGGTTTCCTGTTGATCTTCGTTCCAGCCAATCGCGCTTTGTCCGTCGACGCCTGGCTCAATCCAAAAATCCGTTCGGGCGCGACGCCTGCCTGGACGCTTTGGTTACTTCGGTTTCAAATTGGCGTTATCTATTTTTTCGCCGGCGTGGCCAAGCTTTCGCCGGACTGGTTCCGTGGCGAACCGATGCGAACGGAAATGGCGCGCAACAGCAATGTGCCGATCATCGGCCATTTCTTTCGGGAGGAATGGGCGGTCTACGCGATGAGTTACGGGGGATTGTTATTCGATCTCTTAATCGTCCCGCTTCTACTCTGGCGTCGGACTCGGGTGGCCGCATTCTGCATGGCACTGGTCTTTCATCTCATCAACGCGCGCTGGTTTAACATCGATGTTTTTCCCTGGATGGCGATTTCCGCCACGGCGCTTTTTTTCCCGCCGAGTTGGCCTCGAAGAATCCTGAGCATTTTCGGCGTGGCATCGCATCAAATTTCAGCGCGTGATTGGAAACTGCCTGCCCGGGGAAGACAAATGTTGGTGTTAAGTCTTGTGGCGATCTACGTGGTGATCCAGCTCCTCGTTCCGCTGCATCATTTCCTTTATCGTGGTGGGATCGAATGGACTTATGCAGACCATCTTTTCAGTTGGCGCATGATGGCGCTAAAGCAGAGCGGCGGGGGATTTTTTTACGTTACCGATCCGAATATCGATCAAACTTTCCCGGTAAATCCGCGCCAGTTTCTTACGAAGCGCCAGCGACTGGTGATGGCATATCTGCCAGACATGTGCGTCCAGTTCGCGCAATATCTCGCGACCACTCTGCCGCGAGCGGGACCCAAACCCTTGAAAGTGGAGGCGCAAGTATTCGTCTCCATTAACGGCCGGAAACCGGAGCTGCTGATAGACCCAAATGTCGATCTCGCGTCTGAACCGCGAACGTTAGGCAGGCCGCGCTGGCTGCTGTTTATCCGGGGACCGTTGCCGCCTCGAGGGCGTGAATCGAAAGCTGATGTCGTGCCCGGTTCGACGGAAATTGAGGATCGTTAGTTCTGTTACGGTTCGTCTTGGGGTTGCTCAGGGTCTGGCAACTTTTGACGCACTTTTCCTTCGGTCGTGGCATTCGGGCTGTCGCGTAGCCGATAGAGGCGCAGAGCCGGGTTGACCGAGGAATATGTCGGGGGATGCGGCGTGCTCGACCAAATCAGTTCGCCTTCGGCAAACAATTGCTCATAGAATCGTCGACGGGCGTTGCAGCGCCCGACTTCGCTTGGAATTGGATGGATATCAGGATCAAAAAGGCGATTGTAGGCCGTTTCATTAACCGCGACGTAATCTGCTCCTGACCCGCGAATGAAGTTCAGGTCGCCGAAATCCGCCACCCAAAAAGTCACGCGGAGGAGGACAGGCAACCGGCGCTCACTTTCCGGGATCCGCGGATCGTCATTGCGTTGCAGACCGACCTGGCGGTCTGCGAGCACAAGGCTTCCGGCCGGCAGATTATCGGCAACGAACGAACGCACCCGGAGGCGGCTGTCGTCGGCAAACTGATTCAGATAGTTCAGACAACGCAGCAGTTGGAGAGGGATGATCACCGCCAAGGCCGCGATCGGGAGCGCCCAGCGCCATGGAATGGCGAGAATTGCCGCGAATCTGACAACTGCCAGCGCGCCCATCAGGTGCAGCATGACAATGATCGGAAGGTTGTGTCGATACTCAGGTATGACGCCGAACGAAATGACGAATAGGAACAGGGCAGCGAAAAGCGGCAGGAACAAATCCCAAGAACCGGTTCGACGCGAAAATAAGGCGAGTGACACTAGAAAGAAGCCGGCAAGGACCAGCACATGCGGCATCGTTTCGCGAATCAGACCTTTGGCGAAGAAGAAGTTCGGCTGGTCCATGGTGAGTCCGCGATGCTCACCGACACCGTGTTCGGCCTCGTGAGTCAGTGCGCTCCAGGCGGCGACCGGGTCCTCCAGCGCACGATGGTTAATGACGGCAGCAGTCACAGCAAAGGCAATTAGCACGGCGATCCAGCGTGATGGAGTCGTCCATCCCCGGGGCGGCGTTGCCACAACTAAGATAAGTACGGCTGCGAGCGCGGCGACGCCCACGAATTTGCCTGAGACCGCGACGCCGGTCGCCGCGCCCAAAAAAATAAGGCTCGAAGTTTGCGACCTGCGCGAGCGGACCCTGCAAAAAATTATCGCGGCCAACAAGGTCAGGGCAATTCCGAGTACTAACGCGGTATCCTCTTTCATATAATGGCCGTGCAAGAGGAGCGATGGACACAATCCCACGCATGCGCCGCTGACGAGGAGACCGAAAAGTCCAGCGTAGCGGTAGCCTGCCAGCGCGAGAGCAACGACGGCAAGGGCGCCATAGGCCGCGGCGACGCAGCGGCCGGTTAACACTACGTTGCGGGGGGTGCGGGCGAGACCGAAAAGACGTAGAGTAACTTCTGTTCCTTCCAGCAGCAGATGCGGATGCTTGTGGTTACGCGTTTGCGTAAGAACCTGGACTGCTTTTGTCGCCTCGTCCGGATGGAAGTTCGGGGAGAAGTTGTTGTGCCGCGTGTAAAGAAAAAAGCTGCTGGCGAATAAGACGCAGCAAAACAAGGCAACCGCGGCATACTCAATCCTCCGTCGCAAGGAACTAGCAGCAGGATTCGTTACAGGAGCTGAAGGAGCGTCCGTCGTCTCCTTCGCAGTCTCATCCTTGTTTGACACATTTTTCAAAGCGTCGTCGGGTTTTGTTGTTATACGCTTCTTCCGAGAATGAAAACATTTTCTCCATCGCTAGAAAAACGTGTCCGCTGCGCTTGTCTCCCGGTAAGGCAATTCGAGCTCATAAAGTCCAAGCTCGTTATCAAGAGCATTTACCATAACGGGCATCCCTCTAGCAGTAGCCAGCTGCGACGCGCGCTTGGCGGTTTCGATCGCTTTGGAAAATTTGCCGTTCTCTGCATAAGCCGCAGCTAGAGCACGGAGAAAGAGGGGCTCATAGCCGCGAGAACGAACAGCCTGCTCCGCGAGCTCCACGGCTCTCGGGCCATTTCGAAGCGATGCGTCCGGAGCAGTTGCCAACATCCAGGCGAGATTGCTCTTTACTACCGCCGATTTGGGTTCGATCTCGAGCGCTTTATTATAATTAGCGATTGCTTCACCAAGTCTACCTTTGCGGTGAAGTGCGTTGCCGATACCATTGTAGGCTCGATAATCCGGCCCGACTTCCAACATTTTTTCGAAATGAAAGATTGCGATGTCCACGTATCCCTTTTTCAAAAAGATTGCGCCCAGATTAAGGTTTACTCCTTTGACTGCTGCGAGATCGTCGGGCTTTAGCTCCACCACTTTTTTAAACTGAACGAGTGCCTCGTCCTGGCGTCCTTCTCTCAGAAGCGCGTAGCCGAGATTAAAGTGCGCAGGCCAACTGTCCGGATATCCTTGGATCACCATTCGGTAACATGTTTCCGAGTCGCGAAACATCCTGCTGTGTCGCCAGGTCAAAACTGCCAATGTCGCGAGCGCCGAGAAACAAAGCGTATAGCCAACTGTCCGATGCCAGCCGCGTAAACAGCTTAACAGCATCGTCGCACCCGCTGACACGGGAACAATGATGCCAATAATGGGCAGATACTGAAAATGGTCCGCTACAAATTGGAAGCGGAAGATGCGCATACTGTGAAATCCCAGGAAGGGTAGCGCCATTGCAGCAAAAAAAAGCAGACTGGCGAACAGCCAACGCCACCGCTGGCGCAGCATCCAGGCAACGGCGAAGAGCGTGACCGCCGCAATGGGGAACAGGTATTGCCACCAAACCGTCGAACTGATCTTCCAACGGGGATACATCAACATCAGGTTCGACGGCCAAAAGATTTTCCCGACGTAAAACCAAAATGCCCTTCCGGCGATCAGGAGCCGTTCGAGCATGGAAAACTCAAATCCCTCGCCTTTGGCCTGGCTGAACTCTCGTTCCATCCATCCCGTAGCGATTCCCGCTGCGATCCCAAGAACAGCAAAGGGAATTAGCGGAAGCACGTCGCGCCTCCATTCCAATTTTCGTCGCTTCCACCATAGCGCGATCAGGATCGCAGCGGGTGAGAGCGCGAGCACCGTCTTGGCGGACGAGCCGACGAAGAACAATAACGAAAAGAGCAGATAAAATTTCCTGTCTCTTTTTTCGTCAAAGCGCAAATAGACGAGCATCGCGCCAAAAAAGAAGAGAGCCGATAATGTATTCTTCAGTTCGACCAAAAACGCGACCGATTCCACCTGCACGGGGTGAAGGGCAAAGATGGCAGCCGCCAGCCAGGCGCCGGGAACTTGCAGGCGCTGCAAAATTTTCAGCAACAGGAAAGCTGAAGCAACGTGCAACAGGACGTTGACGATGTGATAGCCCAGCATCGAATCGCCCCAGAGTTTGTCCTCCACCCAAAAAAGAGTGTCCACGAGCGGGTGATATTGCTGCGTTGTGCTGGGTTTCGTCCAAAGGGCGCTGAAACCTTCGAGCGAGCGTTGTTCCGGTGCGATGAGATGCCGGGCATCGTCCATAATCGGTTTCCCGTTCCAAGCCGGCTGATAGGCCAGCAACGTCACAGCGAGCAGAACGAACGCGAAAAAGTAATTTTGATTAGGCGAGGACCGCAGGTGCGCGGCGATTCGGGTCGTCCCGCGAGCACACCGGGCAAAAAAAGTTTTCATTGCACGCCATGAAACATTGAGGTTAACAAACCTGTTAGTTTGGTATGTCTAAACTTCTGCCCTTCCAAATCAACAGATCAGTCGCCGTAGGATGTTTGATTCTTCTCGCTTCTCTTTTTGTCCTCCTCACCGTCTATAAGGCGGATGTCCAAAAGGGCAGATATAAGGGCCATGATATTTTCTTTATCTGGTCAGCCGGGCACCAAATTGCTCATGGTGAGAATCCATATTCAAGGATTCAGGGCTCGGATACTCTCATCAACGAGAAGTATCCAACTTACCTGCCCGGATTTTACTTGATTGTCAGCGGCTATGTCGCGCTGGGCCATGAAACCTTTGATGAATGGTTGTCGTTTTGGAGGCTGGCTAGTTTTGCCATTCATTTTGCAATCGGAGTTTTCTTATTTTTTGTTCTCCTTCCCCGCGGTGGTTTTTGGCTGGCCCTGTTCGGCTCTCAGTTCTGGCTGCTTTCTCGCTGGACGCTTGAAATCATGAGGTCGGGCCAAATTGATGCATTGGCCATCGCGATTTTATTAGTTTCGATCTGGATTCTGCCGCGCTGCAAGCGGACCGGCTTGATCTTATTTGGCGCTTCCCTGTCGATCAAGCAAATCGGGATCTTTATGCTTCCGGTTTATCTGCTCCTGGAAAGTGATCTCCACCAGCCTTTGATGTGGAACCTCCGAGAGGGGGTTAAGAATCTGCTTTACATTGCAGCCCTTCCGTTCTTGATCTGTTTGCCTTTCCTAATTTGGGATGCCAAGGGATTGGTTTTGTCGCTTCTGTTCTCCGCCACTCGGTTACCGGCTGGGTTAAAGGTTCCCAGCATCGATGCTCTTCTGGGCTATGTTGGTCTGGTCGGCAAAATTCCGATGCTCGTCTTGATGGCATGCATTTATTTCCTGGTTCTCCGTCGTAAGGTCGGAAGGTTTGGAGCGGCCCTGGCATTATTTCTGACGTTTGTGAGTTTTAATTCCGTGGTGCACACACATTACCTGTCCTGGTTCTGCCCAATTGTGGGTCTGGCGATGGAGGAGATTTGGTCTTCAGCGGTTGCGCCCCGACAAGGGCATTCCAATACGCCAGGACAGAACTAATTCTCTACCTTGGCCGCTTTCGGGATCACGGAGGGACTGGCCAGAATCAATATTCAACCTGCGCTCAGGTCGCAAAGTCAAAACGCCGGAAACACATGCAGTGTTTCCGGCGCTTTGATTGGTAATCTTTCTTTAAAACGCGCGATTAGAATCTGTAGTTCAGCCCAAACCGCAGAGTATTATGCGTCATGTCAATATCGTAGGTCTCGTGCTCGGGACCACCACCGCCGGTACTATCGATCGCCTCGACCATGGTTCCGCTAATCGCTTCCCGGCCGTAAAAGTCGTGTTCGTATTCAACTTTTGCCGACCAATGACAGTTGATCATGTACTCCAGTCCCACACCCACCATGGGCGCCCAACGCGTGTCGTCAGCCGTGAATACATTAGCCGTGGATGCAGTTATGCCAGTTATGGGATGGACTTGTCGAGCCTTCACATGTGCGACGGCGCCGCCGCCTTTGGCGTACAGTAAAAATTTGTTCCAGGCGTATCCGATGCGGAGGCCAAACGATCCAGTCCAATCATTTCGGACCCAAAAAAAATCATTGCTATCGCCGCCCGCCAGCTCGCCGGTTGGCGGTACACTCTTGGTCGCAATCTCCGCGTAGGAAAAATCGCCCATAAGTCCAAAGACCCACGAGTGCCATTGATAATCATAGCCAACTTCCCCGCCTCCGAAAAAGCCGGTTAAATCTTGGTTAGTGAGCACTGTAGGTCCCTCGGTGTCGGCGCCCGTGTCCGGGAATACGGACGTATCGGAGTCGATCCACCTCATGTCACTCCAAGTGTAACCGCCCTGAATTCCAATATGGAATCCGGTCCAATTACACTCCGGTAGCGGCGCAGGGGCCACCTGTTTCATTTCCTTGCCGGAATACGCTTCCGGCCCGGCGAAAGCAATTCGCAGAAGAGCAATTGATGTAATAACAGCAATAGGTAAGGCAATAAATCTTTTCATAGCGCATCGTTTAAACCAGTTTTCCGAGGGAGGTGTCAACAACTTTTTGTAGGATTTCACATTAGAGCGTTATAAAAGCTAGAATGAGCGGCCGCGTTTCGGATCCTTTAGCGAATGTCAGGGCCTTCCGCCCTCAAATTTAATTGCTTTTAGCCGACGCGAAAACGGACGTCGCGGATGACTTTGCCCCCAAAGCGCTGCTTCAATTTCCGCAAGATCTCGATCTTGGAAACCTGCTCGAGCTCGTAATGCAATGCCGGCTGCAGCACGCGCACATACAAAATTCCCTCGCGCAAAGCAACCGGCGCAGAATGTGCCGCGATGAAGTCGCCCACGATTTTGCTCCACGCGTCCATTACTTCGGTTTCGTGCAATCGCTCTTTCAGGCCAAGCCGCTGCATTAACTTCGGCAGCACGTCTGCCGGCGCCGCCCAACGATCCGGCCGCGGAAATCTCTCCGGCAGACCGCGCCATTCAGCGATGACTTTGGCGCGAAGTGCGGCGTTCATCGACTGATTACTTAGCCACAGATAAACACGGATGAAACACAGATTTTTTGAAGACACAGATTCCCGTAGAGGCGCATGTGCCAAGCACCTGTCTCGATAATTCGGCGTTTGACACAAACGCCGCTACAACGTCGCCAGCAAGATCGACAATCGTCGATCAATAACGCCGCCGCATGTTGCTCGGCAGGATGTTCAGCTCAGTTCGGTACTTGGCGACGGTACGGCGCGCGATCGGAATTCCGCGCTTGCTCAAGATCTCCACGATTTCCTTGTCACTGAGAGGTGCATTGCCCTCCTCGCTTTTCACCAAATCAAGAATGGCTTCCTTCACGCTCGTGTTGCTCATCGATTCGCCGGTGGCGGTTTGATAGCCGGGCGTGAAGAAGTATTTCATCTCGAACACACCCTGTGGCGTGGACATGTACTTGCCGGAAATGGCGCGACTCACCGTTGTCTCGTGCACGCCAACCGCGTCCGCGATCTGGACCATCGTCATTGGTTTAAGAAACGCCGAACCTTTGTCGAAGAACTCGCGCTGCCGTTTCACGATCTCGTGCGCGATGTTGGAAATTGTCTGCTGGCGTTGATGGATCGATTTGATCAAAAACTTTCCGCTTCGGATTTTGTCGCGAATGTAATCCTTTACTTCGCTTCCGTTTCCGTCCCGCGCCATGATGTCTTTGTAGGTGTTGCTGATGCGCAGGTGCGGAATTTGTTCGCCATTTAAGATGACCTGATAAGTGCCGTTTACTTTTTCGACAGTCACATCCGGCAGCACATAATTTTGCGGCGCTTCGGCAAAAATTGCGCCCGGTCGCGGATCGAGCTGGGCAATGTTATTGGCGCATTTCTGCACCTGCTCGACGCTGATTCCGATCCGGCGCGCAATCTCCGGAAAACGCCGTTTGCCCAGATCCTGCATGTGGTCGGCCACGATTTTGTATTCCAGACTGTTTTGTCTCCCTTCGCGCTTCAGCTGAATGAGCAAGCATTCGCGCAGATCTCGCGCGCCCACACCAGGCGGATGAAAGCTCTGGATGAGCGTAAGCATGTGCTCGAAATCTTCCTGCGGTATTCCGGTGTTGAGCGCCATCTCCTCCGGCGTGGTTTGCAGGAATCCGTTGTCGTCGATGTTGCCAATGATCAGCTCGGCCGTCTTCCGGTCATCCGCGTCGAGCGCGTTTTGATTGAGCTGTCCCATCAAATGCTGTTGCAACGTCTCCTGCGTCGGGATCGAATCGAAAAAGAACTGGCGCTTTTCTTCCGCTTCCTGCGAGCGGCCGCTGTAGCTGCTCGATTGGGCCATGTAATCGCGCCATTCTTCGTCGAGCTTTGCCAGCTTATCGAATTCCTCTTTGAAGTTGTCCTCAGCGGGCGGCGTCTCCGATTCAGGCGGCGCGTCGGGATTCGGTGCGTCCGGCAATTCCTCCAGCACCGGATTCGTTTCCATCTCTTGCTGAACGAGGTTGCGCAATTCGAGCAGTGGCGCCTGCAGGATGAGCAGACTCTGCTGGAGTTGCGGGGCGAGGACCTGTTGCAGAGAAAGATTCTGCGTCTGATGCATCCCAGGACCGGCCATATGTGGAGTTTACTGTCGGGCGACGGACAGGCAAGCAGGTTACGGGCCGCGCACGCTATTCGATCCCCCAATTTCCAGTTAAAGAGCCGATCGCGGAACACGAATTGCTACCGTGGGAATCGATCCACGTCTCATCGCGATGAATAGAATCTCGCTCTCGCTTTTACTGGCCGCTGGCCTTTTCGGGCTATCGTCGAGCGTTGCCCAAACGCCGGATGCAAATCAGGAACAGAAACTTCTCGCCTTGATCAAGGAAGTTCAGACGCAACAGGCACAAATGGCCGACAATCAAAATAAAATTGAGACAAAGCTCGCCGAAATAAATGAAACCGTTCGCGAGGCGCGAATCTTTGCCAGTCGATCACAATGACGAAGATCCTTGTCATGAAGGTGCTTTTTGTTGCGGTTTCTCTCGCGATGGTTTGCTCCCTTGATGCTCAAGAGCCAACCTCACAGGTGATCGCCGTGGTCAAACAGCTCAAGCAGCAACAGGCGGAGCTGGCCGACAACCAAACCAGCCTCGACGCTAAGATCGCCGATCTAACGGAAACGATTCGTGCCGCACGAATCTATACGAGTCGCGCCGGCGGCAAGCACAAGGTTCCGGCTCCAAAATGAATACATCCCGCTTAGCTACAGTCCTCTTCCTGTTTGTCGTCTTATTCGTTGCAATCGCGAACGCGCAGTCACCCCCACCTATCATCGTTCAACCTGCAAACAGCAGCGCCTCAACATCGACATCGTCCAAAGCGACCGCAGCGGTGGCGGACGTTCAATCAACTTCGGAGGCGATAAAGCT
This sequence comes from Chthoniobacterales bacterium, assembly GCA_035603575.1. Taxonomy (GTDB): domain Bacteria; phylum Verrucomicrobiota; class Verrucomicrobiia; order Chthoniobacterales; family UBA10450; genus AV40. The sequence goes on along the minus strand of DATNKD010000085.1, from coordinate 224 downwards.
CCTCGAGGAAATCAAAGCCGCTAACGCCGAGGTTTTGGCAAAGCAAAAAGCGGCATTAGAAAAGCTCGACGAATTGAAGGACGCCGCCGATCAACTTCGCATCTTCGCCAAGCGGGGGTAACATCGAGAACCGCGCGCTTCAAAGGCGCGCCATGTCCCATTTCTTGATCGTGTCTTCGATTAGCCGCGCGACTTTGTCGTTCACTTTCTTGAAATAAGTTTTT
>DATNKD010000084.1:0-67016 GCA_035603575.1 Chthoniobacterales bacterium | reverse complement strand
TCGCGTCATCAAGTTAAACGCAAACGGTGCCGGCAACTATCGGGTCCAGTATGATGAGTCGTCTTGGAAAGCGCTTCTCGGTGCGTTGGCGAAGTTAAATGTTGAAGATCGCGTCAATTTACTGAGCGATTCGTGGGCGCTGGTGCAGGCGAACCGGGCAGACGTTTCACTCTATCTAGGGCTGATCGGGAAGCTACCGCGCGGACATGAACTGGCCGAGCGCGATCAGATTATTAACGCGTTCGATTACATCAATCGCCTGTTACTGGGCGATTCGAGTCGCGAAAAATTTCAAGGATACGCGCGCTTAATCTTGCGACCGACGTTTGATGAGCTTGGTTGGGCGCCCAAGAAAAGCGAATCACCGCGCGATTCACTCCTTCGCGCGAGCTTGATCGCGGCGCTTGGAGATTTGAACGATCAGGAAATTATCGCAGCGTGCAAGAAGCGTTTTGAAAAGTTCGTTGCCGATCCTGACTCGCTCGCGCCTGATTTACGCGCAGCGGTTTGTTCCGTGGTTGGGCACTACGCTGATGACGCGACTTGGGACAAGTTGCATGAGCTCGGATTGAAGACGACCAGCATTGAAGAGAAACAAAATTATTACGATGCGCTGGCCGCGGCGCGAGATCCGAAGCTCGCCGCAAAAGCATTGCAAATCTCTTTGACCGACGAACTGCCGACCAGTCGCGCGCTTCACTTAGTGGGCAAAATCGCGCGCTACAGCGGGCATCCCGACCTCGCGTGGGATTTTGCAAAGGCGAACATGAAAGCTCTTCTCGAAAAAACCGATGCAGTCGGCGCCAATAGTTTTGCGCCGAGTCTGTTTGTTTTCTTTTCCGAAAAATCGCGCGCGGACGAATTGAATGCCTACGCCAAATCGAATTTGCCGGACACAAGCGCCAAAGAAGTCGCCAAAGCGGTCGATGAAGTGGAGTTCCGCGCTGAATTCAAGCAATGGCTCATACCGCAATTGGATACCCGGATCAACACCCAGACTAAACGCAATTAGCGACTTATAAATTCGATTGCGCCTGATCTTGCTCGGGCGTGATCAAGAGCCGCATCGGGATCATCGATGATTCGTGAAATCCGTGACGCCGGAAAAATTCCTGGGCCTGGTTCTCCGGGCGGTCGGTCAACAGCGTGATCCGGAGAAAATTTTTCTGGCGCGCGAACTCGATCGCGTGGTTGAGCAACTTCGAACCGTAACCGTGTGCCTGGTATTGTTTATGAATCACCAGATCTTCCAACAAGATCACGAAGCCGCCCTCCGCCGTGCTGATGGTAAAAAGCAAATTGATCATGCCGACGATCGCGCCATCCCGGCGAAGCACGAACACGCGCCCACGGCTCGGCTGTTCGAAAATCAGACGCAGACCGCGCAGTTGTTTCTCTTTGTCCGGGTGAAAGTCGCCCTCCTGAGCGAACAAACCGCCGAGCATCTCGGACAACTCATCCAAATCAGCCTCGGTAGCCGGTTCAATGACGACTTTCTCGCTCACCGTTTGTATTGCTTATTCCAGAAATTACGCGTGCTGGCAACCCACGAGTGAAAGGCTTGTCCTGAGCGAAGTCGAATGGATCGACATCTTGCGCCCGACTAAATTGACAATGCCATCCCCCATCCTAATGTAACCGCTCTCAATTCGCGCCGGGGTTATTTTTCGGCCTTATGAAACGCACTTATCAGCCATCCAAACGAACGCGCAAGCGCCAGCACGGTTTTCGCGCGCGCATGCGGACCAAAGGCGGACGCGCCACCCTCGCGCGTCGTCGTCAGCGCGGCCGCAAACGTTTGTTGCCAAAAGGCGTCGATCGTCATTACGCGCGCCATACCCAGGCTTGAGTCCGAGCCGGACTGGCAGTTTTTCAGAAATCATTTTTCTGACAGCGAGCTGGTTTTTGTGGCAATCGGAAATCGGCAATCTAAAATCTAAAACTGCACTGGCACCGTTAGCTCAATTGGCAGAGCAGCTGACTCTTAATCAGCGGGTTATAGGTTCAAGTCCTATACGGTGCACTTCAATTCGTTTTAGACAGGATTCACAGGATTTCTTTCTTCGGGTCTGGTAAAAATCGGGCCAATCCTGTCTAGTCTCTCTGCCAAAAATGAAGGTTTCTGTCGTCATTCCCGTTTTTAACGAGCGCGGCACGATCGAGCAGGTCGTAAGCGCGGTCCGCGCCGCGCCGGTCGAGAACATTGAGATCATCGTCGTCGACGACGCTTCAACTGATGGAACGCAACAGGTGTTGAAGGAAAAAATTTCGTCGATGGCCGACCAGATTATTTATCAGCCGCGCAATTGCGGCAAAGGCGCGGCGCTACGGGCCGGGATCGCCGCTGCCACCGGCGACGTAATTCTGGTCCAGGACGCCGATCTCGAATATAACCCGAGCGATTATCCGACTTTGCTCGAGCCGATTTTCTCCGGCAAAGCCGACGCCGTTTTCGGTTCCCGGTTCATGGGCGGCCGGCCCCATCGCGTCCTCTATTTCTGGCACATGGTCGGCAACAGATTTCTCACGCTGCTCTCGAACATGTTTACGAACTTAAACCTCACCGATTTGGAAACGTGCTACAAAGTGTTCCGCGCGCCGCTGGTGAAGAGTCTCGATCTTCGCGAAAATCGTTTCGGATTTGAACCGGAAGTCACCGCCAAGCTGGCCAAAGCCCGATGCCGCATCTACGAGGTCGGCATTTCCTACAACGGCCGCACTTACAGCGAAGGCAAGAAAGTGAATTGGAAAGACGGCTTCCACGCCATCTACGCCATTGTGCGATACAATCTGTTTCCGTAAGAGCAGAGTTCGGTCGCGCTTCTAACTTCGCTTCGCAGATAATCTTGGAGGATGTCGAGGTTGGCGAAGGACAGCGCTGGATGTGGGCGGCCCGTGTGTTGAAGCGTAGTGAAATTAAGTGACGAATTGGTCAACGAGAAGCTGTGCTTGGTAACAAACATTCAGACAGCACGATTTAGTGGCTGTTGGTTGCCACATGTACCGGCCTAACGTTCAAGCTCAGCGACCGCCGGGCGGTGAGCGTTTAACACACAATGTTGGGGTTCAAACTTTCCATAACCGTAAATCGCAGAGCTTGTGGGCGGTTCGCTGCAGGGTCGTGTTAGGCCGATCTTTTTCGAAATAAGTCGTCGAAGGACATGGCCTTTCCACATCCAAAATCCCGAAAAGATCAGGGGCGTCGCTTTCCGGCCGCAAGCATCACGCAGGCTTTCTCGATCCGCCGTCTATGTGTCTCCGGTTGTTTGGCTGAGTCCATCCAACTAATAAAGTCCCTTCGCTCCATCGGCGTGAGGTCGCTCCACTGAGCCTTCGCCATCGGGGTAGCCGCGAGGGCTGTGTAAAGATTGAATGACACTATCGAATAACAGCAGGGGCGTCGCTTTCCAGCCGCAAGCATCGAGCAGGCTTTCTCGATCCGGCGTCTACGTGTCTCCGGTTGTTTGGCTGAGTCTATCCAACTAATAAAGTCCCTTCGCGCGATCGGCGTGAGATCCCTCCACTGAGCCTTCGCCATCGGCGTAGCCGCGAGGGCTTTGCGAAGATCCGTTGGCAGTCTGGGCTCTGATTCTTCTCCAGTCGGCTTAGGATTCATCTTCTTCATAATTGCTCTAAAATTAGTTATCTTACTATTCGACCTTTTTATTTTACCAAATCTTCCAGTACTGGCGGGGTTTAAGATGCGGCTCGCTCATTGTCGATCCAAGGAGTTCTAAAAATGGACTCGCAGTTATATGTGATGGTAGGCATCAGCCTGTCGTAGCCCGCTTGATGCACCCAGGGGGAACGAAAGCATCGCGAGCGCAGAAAGGGCTGAAGCACTCAGCAAGACAATGCCTGTATCGCGTCGCGTGAACAGGCAGATGCGTTAGGCCGGGAAAAATATTTAAAGAGCGGCGGCGGCAGAAAATTATTAAAAAATCAATTGCGAAACTACCTCGCGAAACCCACGCGCGTAAAAACCGCGTGAGCGTTAGCTTTTGCACGGATACCCACGTTCTGAGCCGCCCGGGCATCGGGGTGAAGAGTCCGCTGGATTGGAAGCCGGATATCCTGCGACGCGCCGTGGGCGGGTGAATAACTTCCTTGACGGGAGAAATCGGAGCGGGCAAAACAGGAAGCCGCACGGAGAGGCGCGGCTCGTTTTGGCAAAAATTCATTTTAAAATTCTAGTCGCGTTCGTTTGCGCGGCGGTAATGTCGATCTTGGCGCAGCCAAGTTTTGCCCAAGGGCCGACTTCGCAAGATGTCGATCGTGCATCACTGCTTCAGGGCCAGACCCAGCCGCCGTTCGGAACGTCGCCGACTCCGGAAGGCGTCGAAGACGGACATGCTGCGGCGAGTCCAAACGATGCCGACATTGGAGAGCAGGAAGTTCTCAAGCGGACGACCGAGTATCAGCCGTTCACGGCGTCGCTCGCGTGCCCGATATTTTACACGTCGAACGTCGCGCTGACGCGTCGCGGTGAGATGAGCGACGTGGTCATGGCGCCGATGGCGGCGGTTTACTACCAGCCGCGGATCACAAAAACGCTTTACGGCAACATCGGTGCCCGGGAGCAAGTTTTTTATTACGGCGATAACCACGCGTTCGATTTCGGAAGCCTTGATGTTGAAGCGGGCTTGAGTTATTTCCTGCCCCAATTTCACAATCTCATTCTCCGCGGCGAATACGATTTTAATCGTCTGACTTTTGATGACCGGCTCGGGGACGAATTTTTCTCGAATCACGCGCTGATCTTTAATGCCGAGCTGCCATTCCGGTTCAGCCGGGCGCAGCAGCTTTCGGTCGGAGCGGACGCGAACATTAGTGTAGCCGCGGACCACCAGAGCCCGCGTCGGAATGACTACGAAGGTTACGTCGGTTACTCGGTGAGCCTGACCCGCGCGTTCACGATCAACGCGGTCGGGCGCGTGGTCGCGCGCGATTATCACCAAAACGGCCGGACCGATGTGAGCGAGATTCTTTCGGCCACGGCCACCTATCGCCTGACGAACTGGTGCTCGATCAGCGCGATCAGCTCGTTCGCGCACAGCGATTCGAACAAGGACGTGTTCGATTACAACGTCGCGAACGTCGGCGGCGCGGTCGCGCTTCAAGCGAAATTTTAGGGCAACATGAAAAGGGCAATCAAAAGCACGCGCCCGGGGCTCGTGGGGACGGGCGTCGTTCTGCTGTCGTTGATTGCGGCGGCAAGATCGACAATTGCGGCGCACCCCAACGGAGCGATCATCACGCGAATAGTCAATGAAGTGCAATTGCATGCGGCGCAAACTGCGCCGCACTCCGCATCGGTAAACGATAAAGTGCCCGACGGCAGCAGCGTGCAGACAGGGATGGATTCACGCACGGAGCTCACCTTTGCCGACCAGGTTCTGGCGCGGCTCAGCGCAAGCACAATTTTCAGTTTCGACGAAGGAACCCGCAATCTCGATCTGGCCAGCGGCGCGATGCTCTTGCGCGTGCCGAAAGCCGCGGGCGGCGTCGTCACGATCAATTCGGCTCAACAGGCGGATGTTTTCACGAATAATCCAAACTATTTCGGTTTTGGAGGAACCGGCGCACCGGCCAGCAGTGGAACTTTCGGCAGCGTTGGCGCAAAGAATCCGCAACCATTGGCCAATGCCCCACCGCTCGGTGACCCGGGTCAAGGGCCATGATAAGATCGATAATCACTCTGATGAAAACTCACTTCCCAAATTCAAACCTTGTCGCTGCCATAACTTTAATCGGCACTGCTGTCGGCATTGCCGCACTCCTTTCTGCGACCGAGCAAAAGCAAGCTCGCGTGACGGAAGTCATCCATGATGTGCGCCTGCTGGGCGCGCAGACCGCAGCGCATCCCGCCGCCGTGAACGATACCGTCCACGAAGGAACGGCCGTTCGCACCGGTACCGATTCACGCGCGGAATTAACGTTTACCGACCAAACGCTCACCCGGCTCGGCGCGAATACGGTTTTCAGCTTTGGCGGAGCCGCGCGTACTTACGACCTCGGCAGCGGCGCGATTTTAATGTCGGCCCCGAAAGAAACAGGAACCGTTAAAATTACGACGGCGGTCGCGACCTGCGCGGTGAGCGGTTTCACCGCGATTTTCGAACGGCATTCGAACGCGTGGAATAAATTCATCATTCTTCATGGCAAGGGTTGGCTAAAAATTAATGGAATTCCCGGAGATCCCTGCGATTTGCACACGGGACAGATGGTTGTGTTCCCGCCGCATCCGACGCATTGCCCGCAAGTTCTCAACGTCGACATCTCGAAATTATTAAACGGCAAATTGGTCAAGGGCTTCAAGAACCCGCTGCCGGAACTGGACTTGATTCTGGCTGACATTGAGGACCAGCAAACTTCGCCGCCGAGCGGCGGACTGATCGATCCAACTAGCCAGGACATCATCGATCAAAGTATCAATGCGCGACCACCGAAGCCGCCGCCGCAGCCGACGATCATTCCGAGCGGCGCGAAATTCTAATCATTCTCGCCGGCGCTTTTCGTCGAGATAACCCGCACCGAGCGCGAACCCGACACAGAACAGCGCCGCCGCAGTCGCAAACGGGACCGGATCGAACGGCGCTGGCGGAAGATCGACAATTCCTTTTTCGTCTGTCTTCGCCGGTTGCCGCACATAACGGCCGCGCCGCGGAGCACGAAAGTGTTGCGCGAACTGTTGGAGACGTTCCGCTAAATCGGAATCGGAAATTGGAACACCATGGCCGCAGCCAACGACGTTTGGTCGCAAAGTTGCCAACTCTCGGACCGACACGCTTGCTGCCTTCCAATCAATTATGAATGGCGTCGGTGGGCGCGAGAGCTGGCGCCGTCCGGTCAGTAATCCGCTCCACGAATCCATGTTGACCGTGGCAAAAGCGTCGCCAGCCAAAAGAACACGGTCCGAATCACGAAAGAATGAAACGTGACCCGGAGAATGGCCGGGCGTAAATAGCCATGCCCAATTTGGTGCGCCTGGGACCTTGTGGGTTCGCAACTCACGCAACCGCGCGCCCAGATCGCGCGAAAGCCGCGGAAAAAACCGCGAAAGAAATGCGAGCGCGCCGCCAACGGTTGGATCCGCCGGCGGATACGGTGATTTGCCGGTCAAGAAAGGAATCTCGAGGCGATGCGCGTAAATCGAGACGTCCCACATTTCAGCGAGCGCGAACGCCGAACCGGCGTGATCGATGCGGCCATGCGTCAACACAATTGCTTCCGGCCGCGAACCGGCGCCGAATCGTGCTTCGGCCGCCGAAAAAACTTCCGCCGCCCATCCCGGCAATCCCGCGTCAATCAGGACCCATTTGCCGCCCGGACGTCCGATGAAATAAACATTCGCAAAACTCACCGGAAGCCAGCCGACGTCGGGCGCGATTCGAGTAATCAGTCTGCTCGGCACGTTTTTATAACGTTTAATAACAACCCCTCACCTGTCTCCTCTCCCTTGTGAAGGGGAGAGGGTTAGGGTGAGGAGTCGGTTCGGTTTTATCGGTCGTTAAACGGAATCGTTAGGGTCAGGCCCGCTTTCAAATTGTCCGGATCGTCGATCTTTTTTTCGTTGGCGTCGCGGATTTCTTTCCAGCGCTTCGATGTTTTGTAAAACTTGCGTGAAATGGAAGCCAGGGTGTCGCCTTCTTTCACGACGTAGGTGGTCTTCTTCAACTCCGCTTTTTCCTTGTCGCCATGATGCGATGGCGATTTCTGCACGGCCGCGCGCGACCGCGATGTTCCTTCGTCGATTTCCTTGTGCAACTTTAGATTTTCATTCCGCAAGCGGGCGGCTTCGGCCCGGGTTACAACCGAGTCGCCGGACAAACTGGTGCCGAGCGCAACTTCATCGCGTTTCATGAAATCTTTGACGTCACCCGCGTGCGACCCGTTTGGGTTGAGAACCAGATAGCGTTTGAAATGATGGAGCGCGTGCAGCGGGTCGTTCATTTTGTCGTCATAAAGCAGGGCGAGCTTAAAATGCACTTCCGCGGATTGCGGCGTGCCGTCGAGCGCGGCTTCGTAGAGATTAATCGCCCAGAGATAATCGCCTTGCGCGGCCTTCCAATCCGCTTCTTTGACCAATCGGGGGTTCCGCGACGTCACCATCCGATCGCACGCGCTGAAGAGCACCAAAATCGAAAGCGACGCTGCAAAAAGGTGGAGGCGAGAGTTGTCAGCGTCCATTTCTCGTGATCAACGTCTCTAATCGTGAACCTGAGTCGAGCGCAAATTTTCTTAGCGATCATAGCGCTCTGCGCTCCTTCGATGTCGATCCTCGCTGAGCTGACCGTTGGCGAAAATTATCGGATCAACTTCGTCGATGTCGATGGTAACACGCTCTCAACCGCCGACGGCCACATCACGACTGTTGTTTTGGTCAGCAAGTCGAACATCGACAAAGCGCGCGCGGTCGGAGATCGCACTCCGGATTCTTGTCTTGGCAATCCAACTTATCGAATGATCACTGTTTTGGCGTTCGAAACGAAACACAGCAAGCCCGTTCGCATGATTTTCACTTCGCTGATACGACGGCGACTCGATTCCGAAGCCCGCCACCTTCAATCGCGCTACGATCAACTCAAGATCGCGCGAAATGCTCGCCAGGATGTTTTCGCGGTCGCAGATTTCGATGGCGTCGTGACGACGCAACTTGGGTCACAGCCGAGCGCAACGCTCTTTCACGTTCTTGTTTTCGGGCGAAACGGCGAGCTACTGAAAAAATGGAACGATGTCCCGCCGGCCAACGAATTAGCTGCGGTCTTAAAACAAAACTAATACTTCGGGACGTCCGAATCGATTTCGTCCGACCATTTGGCGATTCCGCCTTCGAGATTAAACACGTTCGGGAAACCGGCATCGCGCAATAACCGCACGGCCTGCGCGCTGCGCATCCCGCTGTGACAATGCACAATCGTCAGGCGATTGCGGTCCAATTCGTTCAACCGATCGGGTAATTCGCCCAACGGAATCAGCTGCGCGCCGTCGATGTTTGCGATCTCGTGCTCGAGCGGTTCGCGAACATCGACAAGCTGAAGCGACTCGCGCGCGTCGAGTTTCTGTTTTAGTTCGCGCACCGAAACGGTCGGGACGTTCGTTGCGACTCCGCAGAATTGATCGTAATCTATCGGCTCGGTGATAGTGGGCGAATCGCCGCAGACCGGACATTGCGGATCGCGCCGGAGATTGAACTCGCGGAATTTCATTTTGAGCGCGTCGAAATAGAGGAGCCGGCCGACTAGTGGCTCACCGACGCCCAAAACTAATTTGATCGCTTCGTTCGCCTGAATCGTTCCGACGATTCCGGGAAGGACGCCGAGCACGCCCGCTTGCGCGCAATTTGGAACCGATCCCGGCGGCGGCGGCTCGGGAAACAAACAACGATAACAGGGTCCGCCCAGATGCGGCGCGAAAACAGTCGTTTGACCGTCGAACCGAAAGACCGATCCGTAAACGTTCGGCTTTTTCGCAAAAACGCAGACGTCATTGGACAAATAACGCGTGGGAAAATTATCGGAGCCATCTACCACGACGTCATAACAGGAGACAATTTCGAGCGCATTCTTGCTCGTGAACCGACAGTCGTGCGTTTCGATCTCGATGTTCGGATTCACGTCCCGCAATCGATCTCGAGCCGAATCCAATTTCTTCCGGCCGACGTCCTTTGTGCCGTGCAAAATCTGCCGCTGCAAATTGCTAAGATCGACATCGTCGAAATCGACCAGACCAAGTTTGCCGATGCCGGCAGCGGCAAGATAAAGTGCGGCCGGCGAACCGAGCCCGCCCGCGCCGATGCACAAAACGCGCGCGGCGTTCAAACGACGTTGCCCCTCCGCTCCCACCTCCGGCATGATCATGTGGCGCGAATAGCGCAGTTGCTGCTCCTTATTCATACCGCTCCTGAATTTAGCACATTGTTGTCGTAGGACGCTGCTAGCCTGGAAAAGGCCAGTCCGGCTCGGACTTCATCGGGTCTTAACTAGTTCCCAATTTACCCCAATGATCCGTTTGTTCTCCAAGCGCTTCAACGATTTCGGAAAAATGAGATAGCTCGCGCCTTTCTGTTCTTTGAACCCGACCATGCCGAACTCAGTCCCGGCGTCGCTTCTCTGAATCGTCATCACGCGATTGTTTTTGATTTCCGATTGCAGATGTCGATCCTGCGCCGGCTTTTGCCAGAGCGTGTAAACTTCCGGCTTGCCCGCTGTTTCCACAACGTCGGCGAATCGTTTCGTTTTCGTCTTGAGCAATTTCATTCGAAGTTGAGTCGTTGAGAAGTTGAGGATGTCGTCGTCTCAACCGCACAACGTCTCAACCAGAAGAAGTCCGCCAGAGAACTACGGCAAGGAGGATCAAACTACCGTTGCTGCATTCCTGCCCTGGCGGGGTTCGTCAGTCCTCAATCCATAGCCCCTGACGGAGAGGAAACTTCCGCGCAAGATCGACATCGTGCAATGGGGTTTTATCATCGCGCCGTGAAACTGCTGGCGCTCCTGTTGTTTGTCGCTGCGCAATTGGGTTGCACGACGCTGGCTAACCGACGCGATCTTTACAGCCCGGAACCGGCGCCTGATTCGTACGAAGCGATGCGGCAAATGACCGCAAAGCCGCAAAGCAAACAAAGTCCGGCGCCGAAGCCGCAGTTTCGTTAGCTCTTAACCGAACGGCAGATTGGCTCTGACTCGCGCTTCATCCGTTTTGTCAACGCGAGCCATTTTGCCGAGATGCCGTTTACGCTTCGCGTTTTTGGACGAGAGCAAATGACGCCGGGACGATTGGGAACGCAAAATTTTGCCGCGACCGGTGATCTTAAATCGTTTCGCGACCGCTTTGCGCGTTTTGCTGCGAGAAATTGGCTTCGGCATGAGGCGCGAAAGATAGACGCAGCAATTACTTTGACAACCTCTTTCAGATTGGATTGGACGTTGAGCGTTCGGCGTTTGCTGGAACATTGTGACATATGGAAGCGCCGTCGAACCAAAAACCACGCGTTGTGATTATAGGCGCCGGGTTTGGCGGACTCGAGGCGGCCAAGAAACTCTGCTGTGAAGCCGTCCAAGTCACCGTGGTCGACCGGACGAATTACCATCTCTTTCAACCGCTGCTTTACCAGGTCGCGACCGCGGCGCTTTCCCCGGCTGATATCGCCGCGCCAGTACGCGCAATTCTGAGCAAATGCGAAAACATGGAGGTGATTCTCGCTGAAGTGGAATCGATCGACGTGAATGCCAAGAAAGTGAAGATGGTCGATGGCGAGCTTGATTACGATTATCTTATTGTCGCGACGGGCGCGCGGCACTCGTATTTTGGCCATCCGGAATGGGAAAGACTTGCGCCCGGCCTCAAGAGCTTGGAAGACGCGGTGGAAATTCGGCGTCGCATCCTGCTTGCATTCGAATACGCCGAAAAAATTTCTGACGAGGCGGCACGTAAGACTGCGATGACTTTTGTCGTGATTGGCGGCGGGCCGACTGGTGTCGAGATGGCGGGCGCGATCGCCGAAATCGCGCGTTACACGCTGGCGAAAGATTTCCGCCACATCGACCCGTCTCAGGCGCGAGTGATTCTGGTCGAAGGCGAGCCGCACGTGCTCGGCGCCTTTCCGGAAGATTTACAGATCAGCGCGATGAAACAACTTGTCGATCTTGGCGTCGAAGTGCGTACCGGCATTCACGCGACCAATCTCTCGGAGCAAGGTCTGCAAGTCGGCGACGAATTCATTCCTTGTCGCGTCAAAATCTGGGCGGCCGGCAATAATGCCTCGTTTGTCGGCCATTCACTCGGCGCGCCAATCGACCGCGTCGGTCGTGTGATCGTGAATAAAGATCTGACCATTCCCGATCATCCGGAGGTTCAAGTAATCGGCGATCTGGCGAATTTCTCGCATCAAACCGGTCAGCCGTTGCCTGGCGTCTCGCCGGTTGCGATGCAACAGGGTCGTCACGCGGCGCGCAACATTCTGGCAATGATCAACGGCCGAAAGCCGCAACGATTTTGGTATTTCGACAAAGGCAGCATGGCGACGATAGGCCGCAACAAAGCCGTGGCGGATCTCAAATTGATCCATCTTAGCGGAATCCCAGCGTGGCTGGCATGGTTGTTTGTCCACGTCATTTTTCTGGTCGGGTTTCGCAATCGCCTCGCAGTTCTTTTCCAGTGGGCCTGGGCCTATTTCAGCTTCAACAAAGGCGCGCGCCTGATTACGCGAAATTTCCAATCAGAACAGAGACCCCCAACGTGATAACCGCAGAGAACACAGAGCTCGCAGAGTTCAGATGTCTGAAAATATGTTTTCTCTGCGGACTCGGCGATCTCTGCGGTTAAACCTCAATGGGGCTTCGCATTGCAATCGTGGGTTCGGGAGCGATTGGGTCGTACTACGGCGCAAAACTCGCCCACGCAGGCAGCGACGTGCACTTTTTGATGCGCGGCGATCTTAGCGACCTCTGGCGCGACGGCATCTTCGTTCGCGGTGAGGGAGAAAATTTCCAGGTCGCGAAAATCAATTGCTACAACTCGACCAAAGAGATTGGCGCGTGCGATCTGGTGATCGTTGCGGTCAAGGCGACTTCAAATTCCGATCTAGTCGATCTTGTCCCGCCGCTGCTGGACGAGCGAACGATGTTGCTAACGTTACAGAACGGTTTGGGAAACGACGAATTTCTGGCGAAACAGTTCGGCGCCGGACGCGTGCTGGGCGGACTCTGCTTCATCGCCCTTAATCGACGATCGAGGACAGAGATCGAGCGTTACGCCTACGGTCACATTGTTTTGGGCGAATTCGGGCGCGCCTCACAATCGCGGACGCGCGAAGTCGCTGCTGAATTCACGCGGGGCAGAGTGACTTGCAACATTACCGACGATCTCGCGCTCGAGCGCTGGCGCAAACTGATCTGGAACATTCCGTTCAACGGATTGTCGATCTTAGCGGGCGGAATCGACATTGCTGCGATAGTTGGCGATGAAGATTTGCGACAGGCGACGCTCGCGTTGATGGACGAAGTGATCGCGGCCGCCAATAAATGCGGCCACGCATTGGCGAGCGATGCCTGGCGTGAACATATCGAGCGAACGGAAACGATGGGCGGATATAAACCTTCAACGTTGCTCGACTGGGAAGCCGGTCGCCCACTGGAGATCGAGCCGATTTGGGGAGAACCGTCGCGCCGTGCGGTTGCTGCCGGCGGGCAGATGCAGCGAACGGAAATGATTTACGCGCTTCTCAAGCAATTAGACAACGTACGGCGGTTGCGATGAAACCTAAGATTGACGCTGGGGTCCCGAAAATCACCGTGCGCAATCTTCAGCGCAAAGTACCGGTGGGCGTTGTCGATCTTGAGAAGTTCGCGCGAAAGGCACTCGGGCTATGTCTTCGTGTGCCGCGGAAAAAGAAGACGGATCTGGCGCAGCTGCGCGAGATTTCGGTTTTGATTGTCTCGGATCGGAAGATCGCGTCGTTGCATCGACAATTCATGAGCGAATCAGGACCAACCGACGTGATCACATTTCAGCACGGCGAAATTTTCATCAGCGCCGAGACTGCGCGGCGTAATGCCGGACGGTTCGGAAACGCTCTCGCGCGTGAGCTGCGCTTGTACGTGGTCCACGGTTTGCTCCACTTACACGGCTTCGATGATCGAAATGAAAGAAGCGCGCGGAGAATGCAAGTCGTTCAAGGGCGAATTCTTGTCGACGCCACAGTTTGAACTGCAGAGACAGTGTGATAGCATTTTTTCATGAGCGCGGTGAACGCCGTGCAGTTCGAAAAGGGATCTACATCCACGGTGGAAGCACCGGTCCGGGAAAAAGAAACACGAGGTGAAGAAGAACTCGATCTGCCGTGGCAGGTCGTTGTGCACAACGACCCGGTTAATCTCATGACTTATGTGACGATGGTGTTCCAGCGCGTCTTCGGTTATCCGCGCGAAAAGGCGGAGCGTCACATGCTGGAGGTGCATCACAAAGGCCGCTCGATTTTATGGAGCGGTGTGCGCGAACGCGCTGAGTTCTACGTGCAGCAGCTTCACGGTCATCTCCTTCTCGCAACGCTGGAAAAAATTAACTGATATGGAGATTTGCCGCGAAGACGACGCCCTGCAGATTTCCGATCTCGATCCGTTTCTGGCTGAGCTGCTGCGACAAATCCCGCTCAGCGCTAATCCGGACGGCGCGCCCGCGGCCGAGGCGCGTTTATTTAGTCAGCCTTCGGCGGAAAAGGAAATTCGCGCGGAGTGGAAAAGTTACGTCGAACCGGAATTGCGACGCCTTTTTCGCACTGCCAGCGAAACCGTGGCCGACGATCTCGCGCAACTGAATGGAAATGAGAAATCGTTGAGCAATTGCACTCTCCACATTCCGATCGAGCACGCCGATGCGTGGTTGAACACTCTCAATCAGGCCCGGCTCGTGATCGCTACCAAATACAAATTTTCTGAAGAAGAGCTAAACGACCACAATCGGTCCCCCATCGGTTCGCGCCGGGACCTCGGATTGTTTCAGATAAATTTCTACGGATTTCTCCAGGAATTTATCCTGAGGGAGTTAGGCGGTCAGGCCGAGGGAGAGCCCGATTGACCCTGGCCGCGACCGCGGCCCCGCACCATCGACATCAACTTGTCCTTGATGGCACCGGAAGCCCTGGCTGGCTTAAGGCTAAGAGCGAAAGCTTCATGCAAGCCATAGCACTGATTAATAAAATCCTCGGCGGCAGAGCCGTATTGCTTGCGCGCAGCCTCAAAGTCCTGCAGCTCTTCGGGTTCTAACGCTCCAATCACGTAGAGCCGTGCGCGATTCTGGAATTCCTCAAAGCTCATCTTTCAACTCCTTCAAACCGTCATATATCTTTTTCAAGCCTAATTCGAGCCGGGTTTTTACCGTGCCCAAAGGTATATTCGTATTAGAAGCGATTTCGCGCTGGCTCATCCCCTGAAAAAATGCAAGTTCGATCACCCGCTGCTGGGCCTCCGGGAGAGAATTGATCACTTTGGCCATCAAAACCCGGGTATCTCCGGCTCGAATCTCCATCTCAGTGACATTTCGCACCCAGGCAACAGGTTGCTGCTGGGGCTCGGCTTGGAGACGTTCTTCGGCCCGGTTGTAAGCCTGTTTCTTGCGCAACGCGTCTATCGCTCGCCGCCGGGTCAATGTCACCATCCAGCCTAGCGGTTTTCCCTTTTCGGCGGAGAAATTCTTCGCCCGATTCCAAATTTCCATGAACACTTCCTGAAGGAGGTCGTCCGCCTCGGTATCGTTGTGAATGATGCGCAAAATGAGCGCCTTCACGATCCCGTTGTAACGATCATAGAGTTGGGAAAGCGCGTCCGCGTCGCCCGATTGAATGCCCAACATAAGATCGACATCGCTCGGCGCGCCCGGCTCAAGTTCGACCGCACTCGTCGTGGATTTTTCCGAGGTCGCCACGTCAGGATCAGACGCAGGAGCGGCCTGCAGATTTGGATCGACCGCCGACATTCTCAAGTCTTAGTTCGGCCGGTCAGCCGCGTCCAACAGTTTTCAAACCTCGGGCTTCTGATCGCGATAAGCCTTGACCGCCGCCTAGCTACCCAAATACGATTCGCGCTCAACTCAGGTCGCGCTACACCGTGCTAAAGCCAACCAAAATAATCCGATGAAAATTATCATTTCATTTCTCGCAACCGCCTTCCTCGCCGCAATGACTTTTGCTCAGGAAGAATCAGCATCGCCGGCAGAATCGACGGCGCCGGCAACCGAAGAAAAAGCATCGGCCACAGTCGACGAAACGCCCGTGGCCAAGCCGGCTCAAGCAGCCTCTCCAGTTGCGGTAAAGAAAGCAGAAGCCGCCACCTCACCGGCAGCTGCTGCGAAAAAGGAAGCCACAACCACGGCCGCCGCAAAGCCGGCCGCTGCAGCCGCTCCCGCTGCTCCAAGCGGGAAGAAAATGAGTGTCAGGGAGATGGAGGAAAACTGGGAAGCTTCGATTCCCAGCCACGACATTTCGACAGTCCAGGGGTTCGTTGCCTCTGATTTCGTCGGCATATCTTCACACGGCAAGTTTGTGGACAAATCCAGCATGCTGGCAGAATTCAAGAAAGACACGGACACGTACAAGTCGGCAAAGAACGAAAAACTAAACGTCAAAGCTTTCGGGCCGAATGTTGTGGTTGTGACCGGCCGCGCCCGGGAAAAGGGAACAGGCAAAGACCGTAAAGCTTTCGATCGGACCTTTCTTTTTACCGACACTTGGATGTTGCGCAACGGACAATGGCAATGCGTTGCATCGCAGATCACCAAAGTTAAGGGATAGCCAAGATTTAGTTTATTCTAAAAGCGGCCATGGAAACGTGGCCGCTTTTTTGCGGAGGAAGCTAACGGATCATTGCGCGGCGTGCTTTGTGCGGCAAAGGTTACACGCATGCCGGGGAGCACTAGAGAACCAATGGCCGATCCGCTTTGGTACAAAGACGCGGTCATTTACGAGCTGCACGTCAAGACCTTCCATGACAGCGATGGCGACGGCATTGGCGATTTCCGCGGCCTGATCCAAAAGCTCGATTATCTCCAGGAGCTCGGCATCACCGCTATCTGGCTGTTGCCCTTTTATCCATCGCCGTTGCGCGATGACGGCTACGACATCGCCGATTATTACGACGTCAATCCAAACTACGGAACGCTCGACGATTTTCGAGCGTTCCTCGACGCCGCACATAGGCGCGGGCTGCGCGTCATCACCGAGTTGGTCATTAACCACACGTCCGATCAGAATCCGTGGTTCCAAAAATCGAGAAAATCGCGTGCCGGTTCGCCCGAGCGCGAATTTTACGTCTGGAGCGATACGCCGGAAAAATACTCTGACGCGCGGATCATCTTCAAAGATTTCGAAACTTCCAACTGGTCGTGGGATCCGCTGGCCAAGGCTTATTACTGGCATCGTTTCTACGCGCACCAGCCCGATTTGAACTTCGACAATCCGGTCGTGCACGAAGCGGTCGAGAAGGTTTGCGACTTCTGGCTGGCGATGGGGGTCGACGGATTGCGGCTCGACGCCGTGCCTTATCTTTACGAGCGCGAAGGCACGAGCTGCGAAAATTTACCCGAAACGCACGCCTACCTGAAAAAGTTGCGCGCGCACGTCGATCAAAAGTTTCCCGGCCGGATGTTGCTCGCGGAAGCGAACCAGTGGCCGGAGGACGCGGCCGCATATTTCGGCAGCGGCGATGAATCGCATATGAGTTTTCATTTCCCGCTCATGCCGCGAATGTTTATGGCCCTGCAAATGGAGGATCGGTTTCCGATCATCGACATCCTCGATCAAACGCCGCCGATTCCCGACAACTGCCAGTGGGCGATGTTCCTGCGCAATCATGACGAGCTGACTCTCGAAATGGTGACCGACGAGGAGCGCGATTACATGTGGCGAGTTTATGCCAATGACCCGCACGCGCGCATTAACCTCGGCATTCGCCGCCGCCTCGCGCCGTTGCTCACCAACAGCCGGCGGAAAATGGAGCTGCTCAACACCATGCTTCTCTCCATGCCCGGCACGCCCATCATCTACTACGGCGACGAAATCGGAATGGGCGACAACATTTACCTCGGCGATCGCAACGGTTGTCGCACGCCGATGCAGTGGAGCCCAGATCGCAACGCCGGTTTTTCACTGGCCAACCCGCAACAGCTGCATTTGCCAGTCATCATCGATCCTGAATACCACTACGAAGCAACTAACGTCGAAAATCAGCAAAAGAATCTGTCCTCGCTGCTTTGGTGGATGCGCCGCGTCATCGCGATGCGAAAAAATTTCCGCGCTTTTTCACGCGGCACTCTCGAATTTCTTTTTCCGGATAACGCAAAGGTGCTCGCCTTCCTCCGCCGCTACGAAAACGAAACCATTCTTGTTGTCGTAAATCTTTCCCGTTTCGCGCAATCGGTTGAGCTGGATTTGTCGCGCTTTTCCGGATGTGTCCCGATTGAAGTGTTCAGCCGCAATCCATTTCCAATCATCAAAAAATCCGCCTACGTGCTGACCCTTGGCCCGCATTCGCATTACTGGTTTACGCTGCAACCGCAGAGCGAGCGGCGGCGACTGGAGAAAAAGCGGGTGGTCCCAACGCTCAACGCGCGTCCTGAGTTGCAATCGTTGCTCGACGATGGCGAGCGTGCGCGCATCGAAGGCGAAATTCTGCCCGAATATATCGCCACTTGCCGTTGGTTCGGCGCAAAAGCTCGCACACTGCGGCAGATGCGCGTGCTCGAGCGCTCCACCATTTCTTCCGAGCCCAACGCCGCACAATTTTGGTTCGTCGAAGTCAGTTACCTCGACGGACCGACCGAAACCTACGCCCTTCCAGTAAAGATTGTCTCCGGAGAGAAAGCGAGCGCGCTCGTCCAATCCGCGCCCCACGCTGTCATCGCGCGCTTCGGTGACGAGAAGGCTTCGATTCTGTTCGACGCGGTCTGGGACGCCGATTTTCGCGAAAAGCTTTTCCGGCTCATGTTAGATCGACAACATGCCAGTGGGCGAAACGGAAATCTTGTCGGCGCACTGAGTCCACGGATCGGACCGGTCACGACCATTCCACCTTCAAATGTGCTCCGCGGGGAGCAGAGCAATTCGTCCATGCTCTTTGCCGACAAATTTTTCCTCAAGCTTTACCGAAAGCTCGAAGACGGCGTGAATCCGGACGTGGAAGTCACGCGGTTCCTCACCGAGCGCGCGCGATTTGAAAATGTGCCCGCGTTCGGCGGCGCAATTGAATATCGCCGAGCTAAAACGCAGCCCACCGTTGTTTGCTTGTTGCAGGACGCAATCACGAGCGAAGCCGACGCCTGGACAATGACGCTCGATCACGTCGGCCGTTTTTATGAACGCGTGCTCGCGCGCAAAGCCGAGTTGCAAAATGAAACCGCGCCGGCCGGACCGCTGGTTGAGGACCTGGTCGGCGGCGTTTATGCCGAGAAAGCGAAACTGCTCGCGCAACGCACCGGCGAATTGCATCTCGCGCTCGCGTCGGTCCGGGACGATCCCCTGTTCGCGCCCGAGCCGTTCAATGCCATGGCCCAGCGTTCCGTTTATCAGAGCATGCGCGCTCTTCTGCGCCGCAATTTCGATTCGTTGAAAAAGAAATTGCGCGACGTGCCCGAAAATCTTCGCGATGAAGCCAAAGAAGTCCTCGGGACCGAGAAGGAAATTCTCGCCTGCGAAAAGCGTCTGCTCGATCGCAAGACTAACGCGGCGAAAATTCGGATCCACGGCGACTATCATCTCGGACAAATTCTCTCGACCGGAAAAGATTTCGTCATTCTTGATTTTGAGGGCGAACCGGCGCGGCCGTTGAGCGAGCGAAAACTGAAGCGCTCAGCATTACGCGACGTCGCCGGGATGATGCGCTCGTTTCAATACGCGGCCTACAGTGCGCTTTGGCAACCGGCCATGCGCACCGAAGACGTCCCGTTTCTCGAGCGCTGGGCCGATCTCTGGTATCGGCAGATGAGCAGCATCTTTCTCCAAAGTTATTTGCAGACAACGCCCGGCGCGATGTTCGTCCCGCAAAACTCCGACGACCTCCAAATTCTTCTCGAAGCCTACCTCCTCGACAAAGCCGTCTACGAAATCGGCTACGAACTAAACAATCGTCCCGACTGGGTCATCATCCCCATCCGCGGCATCAAGCACATTTTGAAATCAGCATAGACAGTCGCCACAGATAAACACCGATGAAACACAGATCAGAATTCTGTTTCTTTTATCTGCGAAAATCTATGTCAATCTGTGGCTGTAATGATTCCGTAGAAAAGAGCTTATGAACCAACATCTCGATAAGATCGACAATGACATTGCGGAGAAGCATCTCTTAAAACATCCGTTTTATCTCGCCTGGACGCGCGGAGAGCTGAGCAAGGAGGCGCTGACCGATTATGCGCGGCAATACTATCACCATGTCGCGGCGTTTCCGACTTATCTGTCGGCGGTACACGCCAAGTGCGACGATCAACCGACCCGGAAACAAATTCTGTCCAATTTGATCGATGAGGAAGCCGGCTCGCCGAATCACCCGGAGCTTTGGAAGCAATTTGCTGAAGGCCTCGGCGTGGAAGATGTCGATCTTGCGAAGACCGAGAAGCAACCGGAGACAAAAAATCTGATCGATACGTTTCGATCTGTCTGCGGCGAGAAACCAACCGCGGAGGGTTTGGCCGTGCTTTACGCCTACGAGAGTCAGATCCCCGCGATTTGTGAATCGAAGATCGACGGATTGAAAAAGCATTACGGATTCAACGATCCGAAGCATTACGAATATTTCGCGGTGCACATCGAAGCAGACCGCGAACATTCCGCTGCCGAGCGCGAAATGCTCAACTCGTACATCGACAATCACAACATCGACAACGTGCGCGCGTCCGTGCGCCGCGTTCTCGATGCGCTCTGGGAAATGCTCTCCGGCGTTTGCCGAAGACACGCGATTGCCTGCTGAGTTCAATCCCACGACGCGCTCTTGAAACTCGACCGCTTAAAGCAGTCAAGTTTCAAACGCGGAAATGTTCAGATCACCTCGGCGTGATGCCTTCGGCCAGATCGACGTGGAAGCTTTGTTTCACCTTGTTCGTGCCGAAAGTTAGTTCGGCGTTGTAATCGCCCGCCGGCAGCAAGCGTTTCGGATCGTCGCCGCCGTATTCGACGCTGACATCTTTGGTCGGGCGCAGGTCCCAATTCAATCGCGTGAACCCGGGCGTGCCGGGTGCTTTGATGGTCGCGACCGGTTGTCCGCTCGATTTCGTGACTGAAATTTTAATTTCGTCGCCGGTGAATTCGCGTACCCAGACCGTAAAGAGCGCGCCTTCGTCTGGATTCTTTCCCCGATAAATGCCTTTCCCGTTGGCATCCACAAATCCGGGCTGGAGATAAGCGCCGGTGACCGAGCGGACACTAAATAGATGTGCCGGTTTCGCGGCGATCTCCTGAGTGAATTCACGAAACGGCGTGCTGTCATCGAGAACCGCGATGCTGCGGCCGTGAGTCGCGATGGCGAGATCAGCTGTCCGCGGATGAATTTGAATGTCGTCCACCCGCACGGGCGGAACATCGCCGATCCGTACCCAATGCGCCCCTTGGTCGAATGACCCGAACAATCCGAAATGCGTCCCAGCGTAGAGCAGTTTCGGATTGACCGGATCTTCGCGAACGACTTCGACTGAAGCGCTCGCCGGCAAATCGCCAGCGACCGATTGCCACGTTTTGCCGAGATCGCTCGTGCGCAAGATCATCGGACGATCGTCGCCGGTGCGATACGCATTGGTCGCCACGTAAGCGACGTTTGGATCGATATTCGACGCCTCGATGCGCACGACCCATTGTCCGCGCGCCGGCTCCGGCAAATTGTTGGTCAGCTCGGTCCATTTGCCGCCGTCGTTTTCAGTGATCCAAAGTCGACCGTCGTCGGTCCCGGCCCAGAGCAAGCCTGCGCGCTTGGGCGATTCCGCCAGCGAAAACACCACGCCATAATTTTCGGCGCCGCTCCCGACCGCATTCGTTTTGTTTGGATCGTCGTGCGTCAGATCAGGACTGATCACCGAATATTTTTCCATCCGATCGGTCAGTTTGAAAACGCAATTGCCACCGAGATAAATCACGCCCGGTTTGTGTTTGCTCATGACCATTGGCGAATTCCAATGGAACCGATAACGCGGCGCACCTTCCGTTGGTTCGGGCCGCAAACGCCGCAGCTCGCCGTTGCGCAAATTGATCCGGTGCACTTCCCCACCCTGACTCTCGGCGTAAAACGTGTCGCGATCGGTGGGATCGAACAGAACATAAAAACCGTCGCCACCGGCGAGCGCGGTCCAATCGGAGTTGCGAATCAACTCTTTGCTCTGCACGCCGCTCGGCCCGACCCAGTTCTCGTTGTCCTGCAACCCGCCCGCGATGCGGAAGTACAGTTTCGAATCGTCGAGACTGATCCGATAAAACTCTCCGGCCGGAATCTTGCTCAGGTGGTCCCAATTTTTGCCGCCGGCAAAACTTTGGTAAAGACCGCCGTCCGTCCCCAGCAACAAACGCTGACACACCGGCGGTTTCGGCGGTTTGTTTTTGTCTTCCGGCTTCGGCGGTTTGGGCGCCGGCACAGTGCCGGGCTGAATCGCCAGCGCGTGGCAATCGGCATGAACTTTTTCGGAAAGATCTTCCCGGAAATTTTTGCCTCCGTCATCTGACACCAAGAGCGCAAACTGGAGCAGATAAACGCGCTGATCGTTCGCCGGATCGATCCGGATCTGGCTGAAGTAAAACGGGCGCGGATCCATCGCGCTCATCCGCGTCCAATGCTCGCCGTTGTCTTCCGATCGAAAAACGCCGCCGCTCTTGCTGCGCAGGTCGCTCAGAGTCCCCGAACCGCCTTCAAAACTTTGCACGACCGCCATCACAATTTTCGGATTGCTCGCGCTCGCGGCCAGACCGATGCGTCCGGTTTGGGCGGGCAAACCGCCGCTCAATTTTTTCCAGGTTGCACCGCCGTCCATGCTCTTGAAAATTCCGCCGACATCCTCACCGGCGGTCGCATTCGGTCCGGAAGTAAAACTCCAAGGCGTGCGCTGCCGCGCGTAAAGCGCCGCATAGACAATTTGCGGATTACTTGGATCGAGAATTACGTCGCCACAGCCGGTGCGCGCGTTGTGCGGCGCGGCGGCCTGCAGAACGAGCTTCCACGTTTTGCCACCGTCAGTTGTTTTGTAGAGGCCGCGCTCGCCACCGTCCGCCCACAAATGTCCCATCGCCGCGACATAAGCGACGTCTGGATTTTTCGGATCGACAACGATCCGTGCAATCGTCCGGCTGTCCTTTAGCCCGACGTTCGTCCAGTGCTCGCCCCCGTCAGTCGTCCGATAAACGCCGTCGCCCCAATCGGAAGAATTCCGGTCGTTCGCTTCACCGCTTCCGACCCAGATGACATCCGAATCGGAAGGCGCAACCGCGATGGCCCCGATCGAAAGCACGGGCTGTTTGTCGAAAATTGGGTCGAACGAAACGCCACTGTCGCCCGACTTGAAAACGCCACCGTGTCCGAGCGCGACGTAAAACACGAATGGATTGCGTGGATCGATCGCAATGTCGGAGACGCGGCCGCCCATCACCGCGGGACCGATCGAACGTGCTTTCAGATTTTTGAAAAGAACGTCAGTCAATTGCGGAGCGCCAGACGACGGCGCAGGCGTCACTGAAGCCGACAACGGCGGTGTCGTGCTGACCGGCGATGCGGCCGGCAGCGATCCCGCCGCGGCGGGCGCGGATGCGGGCGGAGATTCTTCCTGGGCGAGCGAAATCGAGCAAAGGGTGACGAACAAACCGAAGATCGAAGCGAATCGAGTACTCATAAGCGTGAAGAATAAATCATGGCGATTGATACGTTGTAGAGCAAGTCGCCGAGGCGACCCTGCAGATTTCTGTAGCGGCCCTCTCTGAGCGCCGCAATATTGTCGATCTTGTATGACGCAACCAGTGCTGGAAGGAAAGGTTGGAGTTGTCTTCGGTGTCGCGAATAAGCGCAGTATCGCCTGGGCAATCGCCCAAGCCTGGGCGGCGGCGGGAGCGCGTCTGATCTTCAATTATCAAGGCGAACGGCTGAAAGAAAATGTCGAGGAATTAACGACAGCGTTTGGAGAAAAAACGCCGCTCTTCCCTTGTGATGTGTCGAACGACGCCGAGATAAAAAGTTTCTTCGAAAAAGTCCGCGGCGAAACCGACCATGTCGATCTTCTACTGCACTCGATCGCCTTCGCGCCGAAAGAATCACTGGAAGGCGATTTCGTAAGCACGACGCGCGAAGCATTTCGGGTCGCGCACGACATCAGCGCGTATTCGCTGGTCGCGCTTGCCCGTGAAGTTGCACCATTAATGACCAATGGCGGCAGCATTGTGGCCATGACTTATTACGGCTCGAAGAAAGTGGTGCCGCATTACAACGTCATGGGCGCGGCAAAAGCCAGCCTGGAGGCATCAACTCGCTACCTCGCATACGATTTAGGCCCTAAAAAAATTCGGGTGAATTGCATTTCGGCCGGTCCGGTGCAAACCCTGGCCGCGCGCGGCATCAGCGGATTTAGCCAGATGCTGAAGCATTACCAGGAACGGGCCCCATTGAAGCGCAGTTGCGAGCCGTCCGAACTGGGTGCGACCGGCGTATTCTTAGCGAGCGACGACGCCGCGGCCATCACCGGCCAGGTGATCTACGCGGACGGCGGCTACCAAATTATGGGGATGTAGAAATTATGATCGCGCGGATTTGGCACGGCTGGACGTCATGCAAAAACGGGGAGAAATACGAAAAGCTCCTGCGCGAAGAAGTTTTGCTCGAAATCGCACAACGCAGCATTCCCGGCTATAAAGGTGCGGAATTATTTGTTCGGGAAGCGGGAAACGATGAGATGGAATTTATCACGTTGCTGCGCTTCGAAACGCTCGATGCCGTGAAAATTTTCGCGGGCAAAGACTATGAGCAACCGGTCATCCCTCCCGAGGCGCGGCGACTGCTCAAACGACACAGCGAACGATCGCGACACTACCGAATCGTCCCACTTAACTAGATGTCATTGGGCGACGAACTGCGGCAGTTGCTAAGCAACGACGCAATCGCCGACGATCCGGATACTCTCGCGGCACACAGCGGCGATAAATGGTTCGCCGCTGAAGTGCCGGAAGTTGTGGTCTTCGCAAGATCGACATCCGACGCGTCGAAGCTGCTAAGATTTGCTTCGCAGAGAAAAATTCCCGTGACTGCTCGAGGGGCTGGATTCGGTTACGTCGGTGGCTGCGTTCCGTCGAAGAAAGGCATCGCACTTTCGCTCATGCGAATGAACCGGATCAAGGAAATCAGTTTTGCCGACGCGATCGCGATTGTCGAACCAGGTGCGATCACGTCCGACCTGAAGGCGGCCGCGCGCGCAAAAAAGTTATTTTATCCGCCGGATCCGGCGAGCATGAAAGATTGCAGCATCGGCGGGAACATCGCCACGAACGCGGGCGGGCCGCGCTGTTTGAAGTATGGCGTCACGCGCAACTATGTGACCGGCTTGGAAGTGGTCCTCGCAAGCGGGGAGGTTCTGCGGACCGGCGGACGCGTCCACAAAAATAAAACGGGATTCGACTTGGTTGGTCTTTTTGTTGGATCGGAAGGAATGCTCGGCGTCGTCACTGAAATCACGCTGCGGTTGCTGCCGCTTCCGCCGGCGCGGGCAACGCTCTCCGCGGCATTCGCTAACATTTCGCAAGCGGCCGCCGCGGTGCAGGAAATTTTCGAGAAAGGTTTTTTGCCGTCATCGCTCGAGATCGCCGACAGTTTTACGCTCGAAGCCGCGCGCAAAGACCTGGGCAAAGCCCTTGTTCCGCCGGGCAGCGCGCATCTCCTGGTCGATCTTGACGGCCAGAAAGAAAGCGTGCGAAGCGAAGCGGAAGCGATTCGCCAATTACTCGCGAACAACAAGCCAAATGCGCTTGAAATGGCAACCGGCGAAGAAAATTGCGAGAAGCTGTGGGCCTTGCGACGGCAATTCAGTAATTCGCTCCGCGCGACCGGGCTGACGAAATTGAACCAGGACGTGGTCGTGCCCCGGAGCCGCATTGTCGATCTTGTCGAGTTCGCGGAGCGCTTGCACGCGAAGTATGGATTTCCGATCGCCTGTTTCGGCCATGCCGGCGACGGCAACATTCACATCAACATCATGGCGGACCGTTACAATCGTGACGCGAGCGTGCGCGAAAAAGTAGAGCGCGCGCTCGATGATTTATTTGCGCAAGTGCTGGCCTGGGGCGGTGTTATCACCGGCGAACACGGAATCGGTCTGGCGAAAAAACGCTGGTGGCCGGAAGCAACCAGCGAACCGGTGCGCGATCTTCATCGCAAACTCAAAGACATCCTCGATCCAAATGGGATTCTAAATCCCGGAAAATTTATCGAATAAAGCGCCTTGGAGCGGAGCAGAACCCTCACCTCACTCCTCTCCCTCGAGGAGGGAGAGGACGACGCGTAGCGGCAGGTGAGGTGATTTAAAGAAGACTCCAAAAGCTCTATCCGCACATAACTCATTTGACTAAGCGCGATCACGCGACTTCATTCGAATTTCTTAGGGAGGGTTAACGTCTAAATTTTTGCCGCGCATTCGCGCCGCTGGGCCATATGAAACCGGGGAAAATCACACACACGCTGACAGCTTTGCTCTCGTCGGTCACGTCGCTTTTTGCTCACGGAGCAGTGACTAAGGCGGAGCCGACGAAGGTGAAGTTGAGTAAAAAGCCAGAAAAAAAATCGGACCAATCCCGGGTCGGTGTGGAATCGCTCGCGTTCGCGCCAACTCATTTGAGATCGGCCCCACCCTCGCCAAGCGAACCGTATCCCTGGAAGCGCCAGATTGTGACCACCGTTTTCTGGATCGGTGAAAAGCCGAGTGAAAATAATCCGGCGCCGAACCGCTCCAGTTCATGGGACAAAGAGTGGTCGAAAAGCTACGGCGGCTTTGACGATCCAAATCCGGCGCGGCGACAGGATTATACGCCGGTAAAATTCACGCCGCGGCAGAATCCATTTTATTGTGCACTGCCCTACAACGACAAAGCCGCGACCGGTCATCGACCAGAGGCGCCGCGCGTCGTTCCATGGTTCAAGGGCGCGTATCAAGGCCCCGGCGTTTCGGTTTGCAAAGATCGCTGGATCGCAATTCGCAAAGGAAACAAAGTCGCGTACGCGCAATGGGAAGATGCTGGACCGTTTCGGACCGACCATTGGCAATACGTTTTCGGCAACGAACGGCCAAAACCAAACCTGAACAAAGGCGCCGGTCTCGATGTTTCTCCGGCGGTGCGGGATTATCTTAGTCTAAATGAAACTGATGTGACCGATTGGCAGTTCGTCGACTTCAAGGACGTGCCGCGCGGACCGTGGTCGAAACTGGGAGAGAACAATACCTTCGTCATCGCCGATCGGAACGCCGGGACACAGTTGGCTCGAGCAAAGAGCAACGGCGGTCCTGAAGCTACGCATGCCGCGGAATAGTTATTCCTCCGCGCAAGATCGACATCAACGGTCCGAAGTGGAACTGGTGGCGGCGGTTGGCTGACGTTGTCGTGTTTCGCTCACGCGAAGGAAGGCAAAGTAACCGCCGATGAGGCAGCCGACGATTAGGACGAAGAGGAAAACGAAGCCGGCGGCGCGAAACGCACGGTAGCGCTCGGCCGCTTGTTTCCACGTGGCGCGCTTTTGAATCAGCTCCAGTTCGAGCAATCGGGACAAACTCCCGGGATCCATCTCATCGGCTTTGAGCTTAGCGGGATCAGCCATGGCAGGGAGAATTCTGCAACTCCCGTGCCGAACTCACATTGTCGAAGCAATCTATAAAGAGCTTCGCCACTGGCACTATCGTTGCTGTTAAAAAGGAGTGCACGCGACCTTCTTCCAGAAAGTCCTCATCTGCGCCTTCGCCGGTTTCCTTGCCGCCAGCCTCATCGAATGGGCAAGGGTTTTCGTCGAGGGCGCCGACGACGCCTTGAATAAAGGCTACAAGCACCGCGCGGTCCTCGATCCGATTAAGTAGCACAAAAGACGATTGCCGCTGGCTCACCCGCGCATAATTTGCGTGATGAAAGTCGGCTTCGCCCAGCTCAATGCCGCCGTGGGCGACTTGCGGGGTAATTTCGAGAAAATCGTCCAATCTTACGAACGATTGGCCGCGGCCGGCGCTGAACTCATTGTCACGCCCGAACTTGCGATCACCGGGTATCCGCCACAGGACCTTGTCTTCAAGTCGCGCTTCGTTCCGGAAACGCTCGAGATTGTGGAGGAACTTCATCGCCGGATCGGGAAGGCAGCGTTGCTGGTCGGCTTTGTCGACCGGAACGAAGGCCGTGGCCGCCCATTTCATAACGCGGCTGCGCTGCTTGCGCCCGGAGAGCCGATTCGCAAAGCCCACAAATCGCTTTTGCCAACTTACGACGTCTTCGACGAGGACCGTTATTTTCAACCGGCGGCCCGCGTCGAGCCTTTCGACCTGAACGGGAAAAAAATCGGTGTCACCATTTGCGAGGATATTTGGACCGAACATTATCTCCCCCGCCCGCTTTACGACTGCGAACCGACCCGGAGTCTGATCGAACAAGGCGCCGACGTGATTCTCAACTTGAGCGCGTCACCGTTCACATTGCACAAACCGGCGATCCGTTATGAAATGGTCGCGACGCTCGCGCGAACTTACAAGCGCCCCATCTTTTACTGCAACGCCGTCGGCGGCAACGATCAGCTCATTTTCGACGGTAATTCCATTGCAGTGAATGCGTCTGGCGGTTTGATCGCGCAACTGCCCGCGTTTCGCGAACACGAACAGATCGTCGATAGCGATTCGACCACGGCCGTGGAGTTTCGGGATGAATCGACACCGGAGCAGCTTTTCCCCGCGCTTTCGTTAGGCCTGCGCGATTATCTGCGAAAGTGCAATTTCAAATCGGCCGTGCTCGGACTCAGCGGCGGCGTTGATTCCGCGGTCGTAGCCGTGATCGCCGCTGACGCGCTCGGCGCGGAAAACGTCGTCGGCGTTTCAATGCCGAGCCAGTATTCGTCGCACGGCAGCATCGACGATGCGAAGAAGCTGGCGAAAAATCTCGGGATCAAATTATTGCACATCCCGATCGCGGAAATGTTCGCCGTCTTCAAAGGCCAGTTTAAGGAAGTCTTTTCCGGACTGCCGGAAAACGAGACCGAGGAGAACATGCAACCGCGTCTGCGCGCGATGACGCTGATGGCGCTCTCCAACAAATTCGGGCATCTGGTTTTATCAACTGGAAACAAAAGCGAGCTCTCGGTCGGTTATTGCACGATTTACGGGGACATGGCCGGTGGTCTCGCCGTGATCAGCGATGTGCCGAAGACAATGATTTACGAGCTCGCGCGCTGGATAAATCGGCAAAAAGAGATCATTCCAGGATCGACAATCGAAAAGCCGCCCAGCGCAGAATTGAAGCCGAACCAGAAAGACCAGGACACGCTGCCGCCGTACGAAAAGCTGGACGAGATTCTGCGGCTCTACGTCGAGGACAACTTGAGCGCGCGCGACATCATCGGGCGCGGGTTCGACGAAAAAACCGTCCGCTGGGTCCAACGCCGCGTCGATCTCAATGAATACAAGCGCGAGCAAGCCGCGCCCGGATTAAAAGTCACGAGCCGCGCGTTCGGGCTCGGCCGCCGGATGCCGATCGCGCAAAAATACGTCGACTGATTCCAAAACACGTACGCACTCTCTGATTAAGACGAAGTGGAAAGTAGGAATTAAAAGTAGAAAACATTCCCCCTGTCCCTTGCGCGCCCAAGCGTCGGGCTTCATCTTGGTGTCGTTAGATCACGTAACCGGAAGAGCTTTGTATGGCACTCGATGGAAAGCGCGCACTGATCACTGGGAGTTCGCGCGGGATCGGAAGAGGAATTGCGCTGAAACTGGCGGAGACCGGCGTCAAGATCGCAATTCACTACTACCAAAACGAGCGCGCTGCGAATGACACGCTTGCCCAAGTCCGCAAGCGAGGTTCCGACGGCTTCGTCGTTCAAGCCGACGTAACACGTCCAGAACCGATCACCGAGATGTTTCGCAAGGTTCAAGGCGAATTCGGAAAGCTCGATATCTTCGTCAGCAACGCACGGCCGGATCTGCCGGGCTTCTACCGGCGGCCTTTGGACATCACGCTTGAACAATGGCACATGGCGCTCGACTCCCAGGCCCGGGCGTTCCTGCTGGGAGCCCAGGAATCAGCCCGCCTCATGCGCGATGGGGGCAGGATCCTTGCCATTACTTACAGCCCCGGCGGCCGCACAGGGAGCTGGCAGCCATGGGTTGCCATGGGTGCCGCCAAGGCAGCGATGGAATCGCTGGTTCGCTACTTCGCTGTGGCCCTAGCGCTACGAGGGATCACTGTCAATGGCATCAGTCCCGGGGGCGTTTTCGGTCCACCCAATGTGGTTGAGGGGGGTGTCTTGCGCGTTTTGCCGCAAGAGATCCAAGAGGCGATCCGAGTCTGGCACGAGGGCGGCTGGACCCCAATGGGTCGGTTGGGCACCCCGGAAGATGTCGGCAACGCCGCGATGCTACTGTGCATGGATGAAGCGAGCTTTATTACCGGCCAAATCCTCCACGTGGATGGCGGGGCTTCGATCATGGACACCGTCTTGCCGCTCGACATCCAGCGGGGCTAACTCCGCTTGTGGAGAAGGCTTTGCGCTCGTGGGCGGCCTAACCAAGCTGATGCAGCGAACCGATAGCGCGTGTTCAACTGACCTCTGACCTCCGACCTCTGACTTGTGAAATGCCGAGCAGCTTCTGCTGCCACGACACAAGCAGCGCGCTTGCGCGTGTTTCATCGGCGGCGATTACTTCCAAGGTCGCGCGCGGGGCGATCAAGGAAGAGTCAATCTGCAAATCTTTTGCGGCGTGATCGCGATTGCGGCGAAGTTGTTCGATTCGCTTTACAACTTCAGCAGTCGCGCGCGTTCCAGAACGGCGCGGCCTGACCGGCCAATCTTTTTCCAGCAATTGCAACGCGCGAGCGGCTGCTTCCAGAAAAGCGCGGCGGCGGCGGTCGGAAAAATGTTTGTAGTCGGGAGATTCGCCCGCGGCGAACCGTTCGGCCGAGTGCAGCAACTCGCGGTTCTGTAAAATGTGAAACGGCGGACGATCGGCGGCTTCGGCTTCCTTCTCTCTCCAATTCCACAATTCGCGCAAGATCGCGGACGCTCGACCACGCAACGCGCCCGCCCCGGAAATTCGCCACGCTTCATCGACATCGCGCTCGCGATCGATCGCGGCTTGCTCGAGCGCGCGCTGACACGACTGCCGAAACCACTCCATTCGATTTCGCGATTTCAATTCGGTTTCCAATTGCTCCGCCAACGGCAACAAATAACGCGTGTCGTTGACCGCGTACTCGGCCATGCGCGTGGGAAGCGGGCGCTGCGCCCAATTCGCTTTTTGCGATCCCTTCGCCAGCTCGATTTGAAAATAACGCTGCACGAGCGCGGCCAGACTGAATTCGTGGATGCCGATCAGGCGCGCGGCAAGCACGGTATCGAAAATTCTTTGCGGCACGAACCCCAGATTCCGCCGGAGCAATCGCAGGTCGTAATCGGCGCCATGCAGGACGATTTCCTTATTCGCGAGCGCGTCTCGCAACGGCGCAAGATCGACATCGGCCAGGGGATCGACAATCACGTCGCGCTCCGGCGTGCTGATCTGAAGCAGACAAAGTTTTTCTCGGTAACAGTGAAGACTGTCGGCTTCGGTATCGAGCGCCACCCGATTGACTGATTTAAGTTGTGGAAGCAGCTCGCGAAGCTGCGAGGAAGTCGCGATCACTTCAATCCGCTCAGGAGCAGCTCGGCGTTGGTTTTGGTCGCGTTCAGGTTGTCGATCAACTTTTCCATCGCTTCGATCGGCGGCAGCGCGGCCATCGCTTTTCGCAAAAGCTGCACCCGCTCCCATTCTTCCGGGTGGTAAAGCAGGTCCTCGCGCCGCGTCGCCGAAAGCAGCGGATGAATCGCTGGATAAAGCCGCTTCTCCTGCAATGCGCGGTCGAGATGCAGCTCCATATTACCGGTGCCTTTGAATTCCTCGAAAATCAATTCGTCCATGCGACTGCCGGTTTCGGTGAGCGCAGTCGCGAGAATGGTGAGGCTACCGCCTTCTTCGACATTGCGGGCCGATCCAAAAAATTTCTTCGGCTTAGTCAACGCCTTTGCTTCGACGCCGCCCGACATGATCCGTCCTTTGCCCGGCTGCAAACTGTTGTAACCGCGCGAGAGGCGGGTCAGGCTGTCGAGCAAAATCACCACGTCTTTTTTCATTTCGACCAAACGCTTCGCCCGCTCGAGCACCATCTCCGCCACCTGCACGTGTCGGGTCACGTTCTCGTCAAAGTTGGAATGATAAATCTGGCAATCGACCTCGCGCTCGAGATCGGTCACTTCCTCCGGCCGCTCGTCTACGAGGAGAAGAATGAGAACAATCTCGGGGTGATTTACCCGAATCGCCTTGGCGATTTCCTTGAGCAAGATCGTTTTGCCCACACGCGGCGGCGCCACAATTAACCCGCGCTGCCCGTGGCCAAGCGGTGCCAGCAGATCGACTCCCCGCGCGCAGATCGAATTCGTCTTCGGATTTTCGAGCATGATCCGCCCCTGCGGAAACTGCGGCGTCAATTTTTCGAAATCGGTCGGCTCACTCCATTTTTCGGCGGGCTCGCCCTCGATCGTGATGACGTCGTCCAGCACGAGGCCTTTTTCGCGATCGCGAGGCAGGCGCAGTTTGCCAGAGAGCTTTTGCCCCGGCCGCAGATGATAAAGCTCCATCGCTGCCCGTGGTACGTAAACGTCCTCCGGCACCGGCAGAAAATTCAATTCGGGATACCGCAATAACCCAAACGAATCGCCAACCTGATCGACAAAACCTTCGGCAGTGACGTTCGCGCCCTGGCCAAGCGCAGCCCGCGCAATATCGAGAATGTGATGATGGCGCGAACGCGCCGGATGCAAGTGCAAATTGAAATCGCGCGCGACCGGCAAGAGATCGTCGAGCTTCTCGAGTTCGTTGATGCTCAACTCCCGTGCCGACGGTGCAACTTTAACGGCAGCCGCCTCGGCTGCATCGGTCGAATCCGCAGGCGAGACGGTCCGAGCCGGACTGGCATTTGCCTCCACAGGTTCTGCGGTTTCGTCTGTTAACTTTTTGTCCATTTTTCCTGACGCCACAGGTCCACCAGACTCGCCGCCTGGGCTGCGAGCACAGTTCGATCGCCGTTGTTCCAGGTAACGTGATCGGCCCGTTTGATTTTTTCTTCGAGAGGCATTTGCGATTTGATCATGGCTTCGGCCGCCGCGCGCGCGATCTCCATTCGCCGCATGAGATTGGCGAGCTGGATCTCAGGCGAACAGGCCACGACCACCACGCGGTCGCACAAGGTTTCACCACCGGTTTCATAAAGAAGTGGAATGTCTGCGAAGAAAAATTCAGGAGATGTGCGGTGCTTATCCGCTTCAACGCTCCATTGCCGGCGAATCCGGGGATGGAGAATTTGTTCGAGCGCGCTTTTTTTAGCCGCGTCCTGGAAGATTATGGTGCGAACTGCCTCCCGATTCAAGTCGCCGTTACGCAAAAAAATGCCGAACCCGAACTGGGCGAGCAGCTCCTGTTTAACCTCTTCAAGATCGACAAGTTGACGGGCGACGTCATCGGCATCGAAAAATTTGGCGGCGGGAAGAATTTCCTTAAGACACTCACAAAACGTGCTCTTGCCCGTGGAAACTCCCCCGGTGATCCCTATAGCTGGCATCACCCACAATCTAACGCCGCCGTTTTTGTAACAGAAGAAAACAAGTTACCGCGGAGTTCCGGGTCGCTCGCGCTTGACCGCTTTAAGCGGTCAAGTTTAATCTTCGTTTCACAGTCATGAAAAAACCATGTACCGTTTTGGAAGTGTTATTCCCGCGCGTGCGCGCCGAGATGTTGCGCTTGCTTTTCGGGTTGCCGCAGAAGGAACGCTATGTGCGCGAGTTAATGAGAATGAGCGGCCTCACGCTTTCCACAGTTCAGGATGAGCTTCGTAAGCTCAGC
The DNA here is from genome assembly GCA_035603575.1 of Chthoniobacterales bacterium. Lineage (GTDB taxonomy): Bacteria > Verrucomicrobiota > Verrucomicrobiia > Chthoniobacterales > UBA10450 > AV40. The sequence goes on along the minus strand of DATNKD010000084.1, from coordinate 33,407 downwards.
GCGCTTCACCTTGTTACTAGTTGGTCAAACCGTTACCACCGATTTTACAGCGCTAACCGCGATCACGCGCTTTTCACGGACCTCGTCCGGATTGTCGAGAAGAGCGAGCAAGCTCCACCAACAGACTACTCTCTATTGCACCGACACCGTGGAACGCGGCACCGCCGTCGAACAAAAGCTCGCGCGTTGCCTGCCGATCGTCCGATGAAATGGAATCTATTTTCGAAGCCGCGGAAAACTTGACCGTTTAAAGCAGTCGAGTTCGGAGATCTCGGAAGCTTTGGTCTTCGGTTAGCAAAACTATTTTTTATAGGCCGGGATCTCCGGCAAAACCGGCGGCTGCACCGTTTCCTGTTCCTCTTCTTCTTCCGCTTGATTAACCGGTTGACCCGCTGGATTCACCAGCCGCGCGGTCACGAAGATGATGAGATTGCGTTTGATGTGTTGATCGACATTGGTGCGGAACAGGCGGCCCACCATCGGAATGTCGCCAAGGAATGGCGTGCGGTCCTCCACTTTCTGGACGTCTTCGCGCATCAATCCACCGAGAACCACGGTTTGGCCGTCCCAGACACTGACACTGGTCGTCACTTTTCGGGTGCTGAAGATCGGTTGATTAATGACGTTGTCCGTCAGAGTAATTGCCTGGGTCGTTGTTCCAAGAAGCGTCGTAGGAGAAAATCCGAGCAACGCAGGATTTACAGTCCTGATAGGACTTCCGTAGTTAATGAAGCCTTCAAATTCAACGACCTGCGGCACCAAGTTTAGATCAATGGTGACGCCGTCGGGCCCGACAACCGGTTCAACTTCCAACGTGACGCCGGTATTTCGCGTCTCGAAATTCGAAGGCGTGGACGGTCCGACTACTGGCAAGGCAATCGTCGTGGTCGTGGAACTACTACTGCCTCTTCCCTGAATGTCCGGAACTTTGGGCTCAGTAAACTGCGTCGGATAACGGAATTCACGCACGATCTCGATCACGGCGCGCTGGCCACTCTTGGTCGTAATTTTTGGCGCCGAAAGGAGGTCGATCCCTTTCTTTTGATTAAGCGCGCGAATGACGACCTGAAATTGCGGATCCGTGAAGACGCCGGACAATCCAAAAATTCCCGGCGCGAGCGAGCTTGCTCCCAGAGTCGGGAACAAGAGCGCGTCAATCGCGTTCGCACTGATGGCCAGGTTGCCGCTGCGGTTGCCGGCGGTAACCGGAAATTCACCGACGGGCACACCGCCCGGGGGGGCAAAGGGGTAATTGGGAGAATTGGCGGGAACGCCCGGTCCGGTTATCTGCCCGGAGGTTCCGCCACCGCCGAACAGCTTGTGGTTCCCGATATTGAACTGGCCGAGCAGCCAATCGAACCCGAGCTCTTTCAAATTATTTTGATTGATCTCGATGAATTTCGCTTCGATCTCGACTTGTTTCGGCCCGGCAACGCTCGCCTGTTCCACAATCGCATCCACCAACTCAAGATTGTCGGCGGTGTTGCGGACGATTAAGCGGCTGCTTTGCGGCAGAAAATGCGCGCTTGCTCCAGGCGGAAACGGGACACCCTGACTTTCGAGAAATTCTCGCGCGCCTTCACGATTAACGAGTTGATGTCCGCCAGTCGATTCGTGTGTGCCTTCGCCTGTGCCGGTTGTCGCAGCGCCTGCAGCAGCCGGCGCAGCCGCTCCGGTTTTGTACGCACCCTGCCCTAGCGCTGACACTCCGAGATTCACGCTCGTGCTGATGAATCCGGGCGGCACACGATATTCTTTTGTGAGCAGGTCGTTGCTTTGCTCGCTGATCGGAATGATCGAAACCGCGTAGGGCTCTACTTTCACTTTCAGTCCGGCCTGGCTGGCGATGTAACGCAACGCTTCGCCGAGCGGAATTTGATTGAGCGTAATTGTAATCCGCGCTTCAGCGGGCGAGATCGCAGACGCCGCGACCACGGCCGGCGCAACAATCGGACGCGCTGGAACTGGAGTCGCGATCGCAGGCGCACCTTCCGGCGGAACAGCCCCGGCTAGTGGTGGGGCGCCGGCGGCCGGTTGCGCAGGTTCGACTGGTATCGGCGGCGGTGCGATTTGGCCGAGGGGCGCCAGACGCAAAACGATATCGACACCTTTCTTACCGTCACGCGCAGGATCATTGGCGGCGGCTTGTTGCCGGAGAAAATCGATCGCTTCGCGAACGCTGGCGTCACGAAACTCGACTCGTGGGATGATGATCGTGTTTAGCTTCTGAGTAATTCTCGCCGTCCCAGTAATGTCGCGCTGAAACGCTTCGGTCATGGGCTCGACGGTCTTGCCATATCGTTTGACCGGTTGTTCCCAGCCCTTCTCAACCTGCCAGAGCTGGCGCGCGCGGCTTTCGTTATAAGCCTCCTGATTGTAATTGTATTTCGTGTTGTCGATCTTCTCTTCGCCGTGGCGCGCGGCGGTGTTGTAAGGATCGATCGCCAGGACCTGTTCATATTTCTTAAAGGCGAGATCGTAACGCCCGGAGTTGTAATAACCGTCGGCATCGGCCAGCAGCTTTTTTACTTCCTCAACTTTTTCGATGAACTTCGGCCCCATCGTTTTGTTGAAGTAGCCGGGCTGCTGCAAGTGCGCGAGCAGCTCCAACGCCGGCCGGCAATTTGGATCGTAGCGATCCTCCACCATTTCGCGCACAACTGATTCGGCTTCGGCAAATTTCCCGTCGGCGATGTTTTGCTCGGCCACTTTCACGCCGCTCTCAGAGAACCCGGTCAGCGCTTCGTCGTGCGCTTTCGCCGACGTGACGGCGTCCGGCAAGAGATTCAGCGCGTTTCGAAATTCGTCGTGCGCCACTGCGTAATTTCTGGTCTGCATCGCCGCTTGCGCGCGCGCCAGCGCTGCCACGCCGCGCGGCAATGCCGCCTGTCGGCGTTCCACTTCGTGTTTGGTAATTCGATTCACGTTTTGCGCCGCAAGCGCAAAACCGAAAATGAGTTGGAAAGCTAGGAATAAAGCGGCGAAAACGAGCCGGTCACGGCGAAAGTTTGGTCTCATGGGGGGAACTTGGTTTCATTTACTGCAGTTTAGGGATTGAGCAGGCCAATTTCGATCGGCTCGTCTACCCGTTGCGAGTTCACGATCACCGCCTTGGCCGGCCCAACGTCTACCAGTTTATATTTGATCTGCTCCTGCGGTTTCAATGAAAATTCCTGATCTTTTCTGACCTGGAATTCCTGTCGCTTGACCCAGGTGTAAACAAAGGTCGCGACTGATTCCGGCGACATCGCGACTTTCTCTTTGATGAGCGTGAGCTGCTGTTTGGTTTCCAGCTGTTCGAGCGTTAACTCCGAAACATCGACATTCGTCCCGTATTTGTTCGGCTCATATTTTTCGAGGAATTTCACGATCTTAAAACGCGTTCCTTTGATCGAGTCGCCGACTTTCAAAAATTGCGTCGGTTGTTTCAGGTCGATCGCGTTGATCGCGTAGGTGTCACCGACCCACGATGAGAAAACGAGGCGAAACGGTTCCTCGGTCGCAGATCTGAGTTTCAGTTTCGTGTAATACTCGGGGTACGAATTGACGTCGGTCGGATTGGTGTGCCCTGACCATTCGTCGAGGTTGTTGAAACCGTCGCCGTCCGGGTCCTTATCGAGCACATCGGCATCGGTGATTGGCAATCCGAATTGCTCCAGCCATTCGTTCGGCACGGGGGGATGGACTTCGGTCGTTTGCAAAGTCGCGGGTTGTCCGTTCGCGCCGATGAAATGTTTTTCCGGCACAAAAAGTCCGGAGCGACCGCCGAACGTCCACTGCGGCGGTTGATGTAATTTTTCGGCGGCGGCGGCAAGCTCTTCCGCCTTCGCCAACGGCGACACGCTTTTTAACGAGGGCGTCGGCGGCATGACGGCAAGTTGCGAGCCAAAGCTGGATGCGTTACGCCAAATGAAAGTCGAAGAAAGAAAGACCACCCCCGCAGCCGCAATCAGGCACACTGCCTCATAATGAGCGCGGACCCAGTTCATATTTAGAACGTGAAACGGAGCATCTCGATCCTCGCCGTATTTTCGACGTGTTCGTTGCCGACGATAAATTTTATCGCGCCAGATCCCGTAGCCGCCGCTGTCTCAGCGGCTTTCCCGCTGGTAGCGCCCGTTGCTTCCCGGGACGGACCTTTCAATTGCTCGTTGCGAACGTACAACGTGCGAACAATAAAAAATTGGCGCTCTGAGCTCGCGAGCTGATTCACAACTTTGCGCATCGCCGACGGCGAAGCCGCGAATGTAAGATCGACAATCGACCGCTCGACCGGTCCGGGCGCGGCATTGGCCGGGCCGGGAGGTTTGCGCGCGGGCGCTGCCGCTACCGCCGTCTCTGGCGGCAGAGTCGCGCGCTTTAGGGTCGTGATCGCGTCGACTCGGGCGTCGATCAAAATGCCGAGAAGCAATTCAACCTGCGCCAGCTCTTGCCCAAGGAACGCCGCCGCGGCGGCGCTGCCCGGAAGCGTGGTCGCGAATTCATCGAAGCCAAGATGAAAATTCTCCGGCAGTTTCACCCGGTTGGCCCGCGCTTTTTCGGTGGTGCTGACAATTGCCTGGCGCAAGCGCGATTGAAATTCATTCGGCGCGATCGGCGCCACCGGCAGGACCTGCGCTCTCAGCTCTTCTTTTAACTTGGTGAGCGTGGCGCCATAATTATCGAGCGCGGCCTGCGTTTTTCGAAAATTCTCCTCGTTCGGAAAAGGATTGAGATGCTCGAGCCGATTGCGCTCGGTCGCGGCCTCGTTGAATTGCGCGGATGCTTCGGCAAAGCCGCTTCTGGCGTGGAAGAGAAACCAAAGCGCGATCAGCGCGGCGCCCGACACTGCAATCAGAAAATTCCCGAGCCAGCGATTTTCGCGGTACCAGTTCATGGCAGCTTCACTGGTTTTCGGAGCTCGAGGCGCAATTCATAGGGAAAGGCCCAGTCGGTGTTATTCGGGATGGTGGACTTGATCACGCGCGCCTGATTGTTCGGATCGACATTTAAAAAGGGTGAGCCGACAAGATTTCGAAAATAATCGGCCACGACTTCCTGTTGTTTCGGATTAAACAAATAGAGACCGCGCAGCAGAATGCCATCGATCGCCGCCGCCGGTTGTCCTTTCGCTGTCGATCTTGAAGCCGCTGTCGCCGGCGTAATTTCTGCCGCGTGTTTCTCATCCACATCAATCGATTTGCCGCCGGTAAGCGGAATCAGTTCTGTGACCCAAACATCTTCTTTCGGGAGTCGCGCGTTGAGATCCTCGAGAATTTCTGTCCAAAAAAAGCGATCGTTGATCGCGGCGGCAAGCGGCGCCCCGAGCGCGTCGAGCGATGTTGCCTGTTTGCGCAACTTTTCGATCTTTGCTTCCGCTGCCTGCATCGGCGCATTGATGTTTCTGATCTTTTCGGCGCCGGATCGAGCCACTTGCGCGGCGCGAGTGTAGTAGAATCCCCAGCCGAGCAAGGCGAGGATGACGGCGGCAGCGGCGATCGCAAAAAACGGGCGCCGCTTTTCCAGTTCCTGCCGGCGCACGACAATCGCCGGCCGGAGATTCAGCTCCATCGGGCAGGCGCCCACTGAGCGCAGCGCCAAGCCGACCAGTTCGCCGAGCAAATGCGCAGAGTGCGTCAATTCGTTGACCGGCGCCGAGTGCGCGACTGTGACATTGCGGAGAGGATTGAAAAATTCGATCGGCACTTGCAATTTCTCGCGAAAAAATTCGCGCATATAGGGAGTGCTCGCGCTTCCGCCACAAAGAAAAACACGCTCCGGCGCGTTGCCCTGTTGCTGCGCGCGATAATGGCTGATCGAGCGAATCACCTCGGCGTGAAGTCGCGTCATCGTGCTGCGCATTAGTTTGGAAACGCGGGCGACTTCGGGGTCTGCCGGCTCGGCATAAGCACCGCCGAGACTGACGAAGCCGTCGCGTTTCTTGCGAAATTCCGCCGTCGCAAATGGCTCATTGAATTCCTTCGCAATTGCGACCGTGATGGAACTGCCGCCAACCGGAATGCTGCGCGAGAAAATTCTTTGCGGCTCGATGAAAAGTAGGTTGGTGGTGCGCGCGCCGATGTCGACCAGCAGCGAACAACCGCCCAAGTCGGCGTAGTTGTAACGAAAGGCATTGTAGAGCGCCATGGTTGCAACATCGACAATCGCCGTGCGCAGCCCTGTTTCTTCGACCGCGGCGTTCATCTCGTCGAGCAAGTCCGATTTGATCGCGACCAGCATGACCTGGACTTGCTCCTCGCCGCCTCCGCCAATCAACTGATAGTCCCAAACAACTTCGTCGATCGGGAACGGCACATTTTGTTGCGCTTCAAAGGCGATGATCCGTTCGATCTTTTCCTCTTCGACCGCGGGCAATTTTACAAAACGGGCGAACACTGACTGCGCCGAGACCGCGTAATTGACCGCTTCGTGCCGGATTTGAAGTTCGGCCCTCATTTCGCGCAAGGTCGCGGAAGTTTGCGTGCGGCGGATCCCCTCGCCCGCGGGATCGATCAAAACCTCACGCAAACGGTAGTTTTGCAAAACAACGCCGCCCTGCGCTTGCGCCTGAAATTCCGCGAGCCCGATCGTCTGCGAGCCAAGATTCAAACTGATGATGCGCGCAGACGTGGCCATGAGTTAAAACTTGGAATTTCTTTAGAGCTTGGGGGAATTTGAAACTTGCCGCGTCTGTGCGCGGCTTTGTCGATCTTGCAGTAGGTGTCTATTCCACAGCGAGCCGAAAAACTCCACGCTTCGCCGATTTTAATTCCAGCCGAAACCCGAACGATTTCTGATATCCTGGTCCGGTCGGAGATGTCATGACTGGTTCGGCTGATGAGCTAAAAAGAGCGGGCTTTAAAATAATTGTTTTTTGCCTGCTTGCCGGGCTGCTGGTTATCGCTCTGTGGCCTGCGTTTCAGTCACCGGGACAGCCTGAGGATGAAGGTATCACGCTCGTTTATCCCGAACTGCTTTTGAAAGGACGCCTGCCGTATCGAGATTTCGAAAGTATCTACGGCCCGGGAAACCTTCTCATCTTGTCGGCGACTTACAGCATTTTCGGACCGAACATTTTCGTCGAACGCGCGGTTGGGCTGATTTATCGGCTCATCATTCTGCTGGCGATCTTCGGAACGGCGCAACGCTGGGGAACATTTGTCGCCTCCGCATGCGCTCTCGTGGCAGTTGTAATACTCGACCATAGTGAGGCGTGGGCGAATACCTGGTTCGCCGGGACCGCGTTTGCGCTTTGTGGCGTGTGGATGATGGCAAATGTGAGGTCGGGCTGGCGCTGTTTCGCGGCGGGCCTGTTCGGAGGTATCGCGCTGCTTTGTCGTTGCGACCTTGGCCCGGCCCTAGCCATTTCGGCTCTGCCACTTTTCCTCTCAATGGAGCGAGCAGCGAAACACAAATTTCTCGGAGGCCTGGTAGTTGCATTGCTTCCGTTACTTTGGTTCGGGATCGTCGTCGGACCGGCGCAGCTTGTGGATGATTTATTTCTGCTTCCGGTTTTTCGGTTAGGTCCAGGAGCAACTCTGCCAATATCGACGGCGACAGCGGACGTAGTTTGGATATTCTGCTTCTATCTGGTGGCAAGCGCCGTCAACGTCGCCGCCGGCTTTGTCGCGCTGCGTGAACCTGCGCCTGAGCGTGGTCGACTGCTCTTGGGCGCAGCGCTTTTGGGACTTTCACTGATTCACTACTCCCTCTCGCGCTTCGACAGCGGACATGTGACTAATGGCGCTGTGGTCTCTTTCGCGTTCCTGCCGGTGTCGATTTCGGTTCTCTTCTCGCTGGTAACAAAACCGCTATCACGCCGGGTCAAGATAATTGTCGCAAGTATCGTTGCGCTGGGTGCAATCGCACTTCTCAAATTGGGGCCACACCACAAGGGAGTTTTTATTAAACAAAACGGGCGTTTGTTCCCGCTGGCGAAAACGAGTCTGCCGCAAGCCGCGGATCAGGCACTGTCTGAATTACAACGCGCTTCATTTCCCGGCCAGAGTCTGTTTGTTGGTCCGGCTGATTTGCGGCGGACTATCTATTGTGACACCTGGATTTATCATCTCTTCCCGCAGTTGCGTCCGGCCACGTATTTTCTGGAAATGAATCCGGGCTCAGCTAATGCGCCCGGTTCTCGACTGACGCGCGATGTAGCGAGTGCGGATTGGCTGGTTCTTAATCGCGCGTGGGATAACATCGTCGAGCCAAACCGTTCGTCGGAATTTGGTCCGGACGAGCCGAACAACATCGTGCGGGCAGAGTTCGACCTGTGGAGAGCATACGGTCCTTACCTGATTCTACGGAACAAGCGGCTTCGCAACATGATCGAGCAATAGTCACCCCATGGTTAGCCGGCGACTCGCACGTTCTACCGAGCCGCTGCCTCGATTCCAGCCGAAACGCTAACGAAAATCCCGCGTTATGGCACCGCGCGCTTAATTAGATGCAGTTGAGTTAGTGCGATATCGATGCGAGCGATATCGATATTTCTCGCGGGTCGGTCCATAAAAGACGATCGGAATAATCGCTACCGCCAGAGCGTCGAGGACGACAGCGATTTTAGATGATAACGTCAAACCGAGATCCGCAACTGACTTCGATGTCGCCAGAACGAGGAGGATAACGAGAAGAACGCAAGCGAGTAGCTCAAGCTTAAGAAATGTCAGCCATCGCTTGTGTCGTCTGCGATCCTTAGCCTGCAATTCCCTGGCAGCGGCGAAGGGGACGCTAAGCAGCGAAGGATACCGAGGTAACTTGGTTGTCGCGGGCGATTCAACCAGGAGGGGCGTTTCCTCAGTTTCGAGATTGACCGCCCTTTTGTCCATGGTTCCAGCTCCTGCGCGGTCGCCGAGCGAGCGCCGTGCTTTCCGCCAAAATTTTTCTACGCTGTTCTACGATGACGGAAAAATCTATCCACGCCTATCGCAGCGCAAAGGCTCAGAATCGGAAACACTGCGGACGGTTCCGGCACAGGCACCGCGACACTGCCAATATTGGAGATTTTTGTCCCAGCGTCCGGTCCACTATTGCGCGTCGCTGAAGCCGTGAACTGACCGGTCTTGAGCTGGTCAGTCCCGGTCATAACTGAAAAGATTCCCAACGCAGCTGAACCGGTGATCGGCGTTGTGCCAGTATAAGTCCAGGTCAGGTTCAAAATGTTCGGATTGTCGGTCGGCGAAGTCAGGGCGGCGGTGGGACCAATCAACGACTGTGAAAATGTCCAGCCGGTTGGTTGCGTATTGGATCCGGGCGCGATTGAACCGAAATCGTAAATGGTGAAAAAGTCGCCGGTGTTGATATTTTCGTTCACGGTCACGTTGGCCGAGTAATTCCAGGTGAAATTTGGACTCGAGCCGGTGACAGACGATAAGGTCGGAATAATGTCGGCGCGCGTCGCGAGAGAAATTGAAGTGATACCGATCAATACCAGAAAGAGTTTTTTATTCATAAGCTCCCTTTTTCTACCAGCGCCCACTTTGGGCAGGATTGAATTCCAATGTCAATCATAATAGCCATAAGTTTTCCGGCCGATCAGAGTGTAGGGAAAGACCCTATCAGCTACCCTATCAGCTAGCCTCCCTCGACCCACAGAACCGGACGTATGCGGGGAGAATCCGCGACTGAGCGATCGCTCTTTGCCCCTAAAACTCCGAGCAGTTCATCACCACGCGGCCACGGCATTTTTCGCTCCGGCAGATCACTTTGCATTTCTCCCGCACCAGTGTTGATCCGCAAACGGGACAGATTAATTCGCCAGTGGCGTCGCACGAATTCGTCGGAGCGGCAGCTCCAGACGAAAGCTCGAAGAGACTCTCCGAATCTTCAGTTCGCTCGGGATTCAAGGACGCGAGCGCGAGAAATGCCCGTTAAATTCCTGATACGATGCGCCGACGTTGATTTGCATCTTGTCGTTGCCGACGCCGCCGACGATGTAGCTAAGGAATTCGTCGCCGCCGAATTTTCCAGACGAGTGACCGTACATGAAGCCGACCTCGCCACCTGTGAACACCAGTGGATTGTTTTGTAACGACATCGTCTCGGTCGCCGAATAATCCTTGCTATCCTTTGCATCTTTCGCAGGCGCCGACGCAGACTTCGTTTTTTGCCGCGGAGCGGCGCTGACCAGCGCCATTGGGAAATCCGCGACCGGCGCCGTTCCCATTCGTCCCAAAGGCGTCGAGCCGGGCAATCGCCCGTCCAAGAATTTGGTCATCGGCAGTTCGCGAACCAAATCTGAACTATCGACACTCGTCAAAAGCTCCGGCCGATAGAACGCGAATATCGCGTCCAGATCGTCAGCACGAGTGCTTTCCTGCCCGGAAATCGAAAAGCACATGGCCAGCGACAAAACCAATCCAGCGGCCGCGCGCTTAGTCATGAGGGAATTCAAAGCCGAAACGCCGCGAATGCCAGTAAAATTTTGCACAGTGGAAATTTAACGTCCCAAACCTCGAATGGTTGCGGCGTTTCATTTCGCCTCGATGTGAAAGCGGTGCAGGAGCCGGTGCGCAAACGGGGCGATCATCAACCCTGCGATGCCAACGAAAGCGAGACCCGAGAACAGCGCATAACACGAAGCAAAAATCTTGGCAGCATCCGAATGGAGCGGATCGATCGGGCCCATGCCGCCCAAAATCATGGACGCATTCAGAAGCGAGTCGATCCAGCTCAAACCACCAAGGCAATGGTATCCGAGCACGCCAATGCCTAGTGCGACGCCGACCAGAAAAAGCGCGAGCAGCATATGACGAGCGACGCGGCGCGCGAATTTCGCGCGACTTAACAATGGGTGGGTTCGATGTTCGTACATCTCGGGCTTATGTCACGCACCTTTCAACGGTTCTCGAGAATATGCGATCATTTCCTTGATATTTACCATCTTCCTTCGATTGAGGCTTCGAGATTAGCGCGGTTGGCCTTCGAGTTGTCGGATCTTTTCCGCAGTAACCGGATTCGGGTAGATCCGATAAATTTCCTGATATTCGCGGAGTGCTTCGCTTTTCTTTCCGGCTGAAGCGAGTGATTGGGCTTGCTGCAAATGCGTCTCGGCCTCGTCCCTTAGTCGATTGCACAATGACAACGCCGAAGTGAGATAACGCGATAATGGTTTCTGATTATCAGCAGTCGGTTCATGATAGCGCTTGAGAAAGCCCGATAATTTCTTACGTGCAGCGGGCGCGTCCTTGGCGGCTATGTCGCGCGTAATTTCATCGACCAGAATAAGCGCGTCGACTGCTTCGATTTCGGCCAGGCATTCGTAAGCCGCTACTTCGTACCCCACCTTCGCGCGAAAATCGCGTGCTCGATCGGCCAGAATAGTGACGCTGGCTGAGACTGGCGCTGGTAAATTTTGCACGGTTTCGAGCCGATCGATCTCGTGGAAATTCCCAGTCGCGTCGCGCACTTGAGCAAGAACGGATTCTATCTCTTTTCTGAGTTCTTCAATCATCCGATGCTTTTGGGTCGGATCGACTCGCAGTGGACTGGCGGCTGGCGATGCGCTCCGCGCAATTGGCGATGATGGCGCAGGCCGCAGCGCTGTTTCAACGGGACTTGAGGAAGGCGGACTGCCTAATTGAAGAGGCTCGTGGACTCGCCCTTCAACGACCTCATCCAAGCGAAAATCTCTCTTGGCTGGTTGTTCAACGGGCGACGGCATCGAGGATCGTAATGGTGTCGGCGTTGCTGATGGTGGTGACCGCGATGGCGCTGGTGACGGCGTTGAGGTTGGCGACGGCGTTGGTGTCGATGTTGGTGTAGCCGTTGGCGTCGGTCTTGGTGTTGAGGTCGGCGGTGATGTTGGCGTTGGCGTAGGCCTTGGTCTTGAGGTTGACGTCGAAGTCGGCGATCGCGTTGCCGATGGCGATAGTGTTGGTAATGGCGACAGCGTCGGCGTTGGTGACGGCTGCTCGACTAACGGTTCCTCAGCCGGCTGCGTCTCATCGGCCTTGGTCGATGGTTTCTTGGGTGGAGGAGTTGGAGTACGTATTGATCCAGGCTCCGACCAGTCGCCGACTTTATTTCCATTGACGAACGTGGTCTGCAATCTCGTTTGACCCTGTTCCCTAATTACGGGGCCATCAAACTTTCCGTGGACCATTCTGCCGGTATAGCTGTTGACGAAATTTCCAAGTCGATACCATGTGAGGGTACCTTGTCCGGTCGCATATCCGTTTAAGTCCCGGACGCCCGACCACGTCGCTTGCTCAGCGACTCCACGCAGATTATTCCAAACCAGGGTTTGTCCGTCTTGCGTACGCTGATACCTCGCGCCATTCGCGCCGTTCGCAAACAGCAAAAGGAGAGTGCCGCAAACAAGAAAGCATCGGGCACTCACGGTAGGCTTTGTTTCAGTTCGAGCCAGCACCCTTTAACGCATTCCTGAAATATTCAATCGTCTTCTTGATTCCTTCCTCGAACTGAACTTTTGGTTCCCAACCGAGAACTTTTTTCGCCCGCGAAATGTCCGGCTGCCGCACTTTCGGATCGTCCACCGGGAGCGGCTTATATTCGATTGTCGATCTTGCACCGGTGATCCGAATGATTTCCTCGGCGAATTGTTTAATCGTCATCTCCCGCGGATTGCCAAGGTTGACTGGCTCGTGAAAATCGCTCATCGCGAGCTTGAAAATTCCGTCGATCAAATCCGCCACGTAACAGAACGAGCGCGTTTGGGAGCCGTCGCCGAAAACGGTAAGCGGTTTTCCGTTTAACGCCTGGCCGATGAATGCCGGCACCACGCGACCGTCGCGCAAACGCATGCGCGGGCCGTAAGTGTTAAAGATCCGCACGATCCTGGTGTCGACCTTGTGATAGCGGTGATACGCCATCGTCATCGCTTCGGCGAAACGCTTAGCTTCATCATAAACGCCGCGCGGCCCGATCGGGTTAACGTTGCCCCAGTAATCTTCCTTTTGCGGATGCACGAGCGGATCGCCGTAGCATTCCGATGTCGATGCCAGAATGAACGTCGCCTTTTTGTCCTTGGCCAGTCCGAGCGTGTTGTGCGTCCCGAGCGCGCCCACTTTCAAAGTCGGGATTGGCAATTCCAGATAATCAATCGGGCTGGCCGGAGACGCGAAATGAAAAACGTAGTCGATCTTTTCGTCCGGCAGGAAAATGAAATTGGAAACGTTGTGCTTGATGAAATGGAAATCCTTGTTGCCGGCGAGATGGCCGATGTTCGCAGTATTGCCGGTAATGAGATTGTCGATCGCAATGACGCGATGACCTTCCGCCAGCAAGCGATCCGTCAAATGCGATCCCAAGAAACCCGCGCCACCGGTGACGACGGAAACGGGTTTGGAGCGGGCGGCCATTTGCGGATTATCTAATCACCGAATATTCAGCAAGAAACAATCCAAATTGCATTTGTCATTTCGCGCGAAGTCGAGAAATCTCTTACTGTTTCAGTAGCCTAAAGCATCATGCGCATCTTGTCCGGCATTCAACCCAGTGGCGTCCTCCACATCGGAAATTATTTCGGGATGATGCGGCCGGCGATCGAGCTGCAAAAGGAAGGCCAAACGTTTTATTTTATCGCCGATTATCACGCGCTCACGAGCGTCCGCGATCCGAAAACCCTGCGCGAAAATTCACGCCTCGTCGCACTCGACTTTCTCGCGTGCGGACTTGATCCGGACAAAGGTGCGCTTTTTCGACAATCCGATGTGCCGCAGGTCACCGAGCTAGCGTGGATTTTATCAACCGTCGCGCCGATGGGACTTCTCGAGCGCGCGCACTCTTATAAAGACAAACTCGCGCGCGGACTCGCGCCAACAGCTGGGCTCTTCGGTTATCCCGTCCTGATGGCGGCAGATATTTTGATTTACGACAGCGACGCTGTGCCGGTCGGCAAAGATCAAAAGCAACACATCGAGATCACGCGCGATCTGGCGGTGAAGATTAATGAAACGTTTGGGTCCGAGCCGGACCGGCCTATTTTCAAATTGCCGGAGCCGCGCATTAATCCCGACACTCAAGTCGTTCCCGGCCTCGACGGCCAGAAAATGAGCAAGAGTTACGGCAACAACATCGACATTTTCGGTGATGAGAAAGAAACCCGGAAACGAGTGATGAGCATCGTGACCGATTCCACGCCGGTGGAAGCGCCGAAAGATCCGGAAAGATCAACAATCGTCCAGCTCTACTCGCTTTTTGCATCAAAAGAGGAGCTCGCGAGCATACGCGAACGATTCAAAAAAGGCGGAACCGGCTACGGCGATTTCAAAAAGGAACTCTTCGAAAAACTGTGGGAATATTTTGCCCCGATGCGGGAACGCCGCGCAGAAATTCTGCGCGACAAATCGTACATCGACAACGTCCTCGCCCGCGGCGCGAAACGCGCCAACGAAATCGCCGACCAAGTCATGGAGCGCGTCCGCGCAGCGGTCGGTTTGCGTGACCGACGGTCATAGACCGCCGCTACAGTTTCAAACAAAGTCGCGTTTGACCCATTCTCGGACGAGATTCGGATTCACATAAAGCCCGTCGCACATTGAAGCGCGGCCGTTGAGAACTTGTGGCTGGGAAGCGTTGGCGAGGAAGAATCCAAAATCGCGCGTCAGGATTTGGTGAACATCGCCGAACCAGGAACCGCCGTCGTATTGCGACATGAAGTTCAACTCAATGAGCAGGAACTTGGTTTTCGCGAGCGTTTGTTTCGCGCCTGCGAGCACTGGTTTCTCGTAACCTTGGACGTCGATTTTCAGAAGCGAAACTTCCGCAAGATCGACAAGTAAGCGGTCGAGTCTGGTCATTGGCACTTCGACTTCAGACGTGATCGTCCAATTGCTCCCGATGACTGTGCGCATTTCGTCCCGCGGTTGAAGAAGAGAAGCTCCGGTTGTATCGCGCGTAATTTTCAGCGTCTCAAAACTCTCGCGCTCGCCGATCGCGACATTGTGCAACTGAACGCGTCGGTTGTTTGCGAATTTCTTCTGCAAAACAGCAAACGCATCCGGCAGCGGCTCGATGATGATTAATTTCTCCGGTGTGACGCAATTGAGCAACATACTCGACCATTGGCCGGTGTTGGCGCCGACATCGACAACGTTCCGGAGTTTCCCGGCATGGCCCGGCGCGAAAAGCAAGAGACCGCTTTGTTCGGCATCAAGCGCGAGGCGATCGCTCTTGAATAATTCCATCGGCGAAAGTCGGCGGCCGATGTCGCGCAGCTTTCGCCGATTCTTCGCAAGATCGACAATTCCGCAGGGCAAAATGGATTTCAGAAAGCCCTTCAAACCGGTTCGCGCGAAACCGACGCCTGCGCGGCGCCGTTCTTGAGCTCGGCGAAGATAAGGCGACCGGCAGCGGTTTGGAGCGCGCCGGACACGATCACAGTCCGGGTTTTGCCGACATGCGCGCGCGCATGATTGACTACGATCATCGTTCCATCCGGCAAATAACCAACGGCTTGATGCGGCTCGCGGCCTTCTTTGACCAAATGCAGATCGATTTCGTCGCCCGAGACAACAGTCGGCCGAAGTGCACGCGCGAGATCGGCCAAATTGAGCACCGCCACGCGCTGTAGCCGCGCGACCTGCGCGAGCGCGTGATCATTCGTGAGCAGGCGCGCTTTCAACACTTTGGCGATCCGCACCAAGCGCGCGTCCGTTCCAACATCGACATCTTCTCCGGTACTGTCGTGAATCGTCAGCTCCACTTCGCGCGAACGCTGGAGTTGATTCAAAATTTCCAGGCCGCGCCGGCCTCGTTCGCGTTTTGTCGCCTCGTGCGAGTCCGCCAGCAGTTGCAATTCATCCAAAATAAATCGCGGCACGATCAGGGAGCGACTGAGAAATCCAGTTGCGCAAAGATCAGCGATGCGGCCGTCGATGATGACGTTGGTATCGACCACGAGCGGCTCGTGCTGGGTTGTTTCGCGGGCGAAACGCACGTAGGGAATGATGAGTGAGAATTCGTCGCGGCTGCTCCGTATGGCCAACATCATGCCGAGATAACCAAACACCGCGTAGACAATGAGTCGGACCGACCATTGCATCGCTTCTGATTGATAACGCAAAACTTGAGAAGCCATCAGCAGATTGGCGAAGATCAAACCGAGCAACAGTCCGAATGTGGCCGAGGAAAAAAGGCGCAACGAAACGCCTTTGAGCAAGCGATCGATTAGCACCACGACTAAACCGAGAACAATTCCGATCACTAGTCCGGACCAAAGATTTCCGGTGAGAGCCGTCGAAATATTTGCACCAATCACGGCGCAAAAGGTCACGAACAAAACGCGCAACAGATTGATCGTCAGCAGCGGCGTCATCAGCGTCCTCCGGTTTTTGTGCGCGGTTTAGGCGGCGGCGTGGCGTTGCTGTCGATCTTCGCGGCGCTGTCGCGATAAAACAGGACGCCGTGCGCGCGCAAGTTGGCAACCAGCGCGCGCAGATCGTTGGCCAGTTCCTGATTAGTGAGCAGTGCGGCAAGCAATCCTTTTCCTTGTGTTGCAGAGCTGAGTACCTTTTGCAAATCGTCGGCCGCTTTTTTGGTGGAGTCCATCGCCGAGTCGGCTTTGTCAACCACACCGCCAAGTTTCTTCGAAGATTCGGCAAAGGCGGTCGTCGCTTCGTTCAAGTGCGCCACGCTCGACTTAAGATTCTCGGTAGTTTCTTTGGAAAGAACATCCTCGTTCAAGCGCGCCACAGTCGTGTCGATTTTTTGCACCACGCCGCGGAGATCACCGACCAGCGCACCGCCTTCGCGAGTGAGATCGTCGATGCCGGTCTCGCGCGACCCGTTGATATAGGCGTTTGGCTGCACAAATTTTGTCGGGACACCTGGGGGCATCGTGACACTGACAAAGCGATCCCCAAGTAAACCAGAACTGCCAACCGTAAATTTGCTTTCCTGAGGAATTTTCACGTAATCATAAATCTTGAGCGGAACGGCGACGCCGTTCCCCTCGCGGACGAGGCGCGGCCCACCCGAGACCTTGCCGATCCGCGCGCCCGCGAGCAAAACATCGGAGCCTTTCAACAATCCGCTCGCATCGTTGAAGCGGATAGTAAGTGCATAGTAAGTTTTGAACCCTTCCCCCAGCCTGCCGAACTGCACCACGAGCGCGCCCAACATGGCCAGGCCGGCAAAAACAAAGATGCCGACCTTAAATTCCAAACCTCGCTCGTGTCGGTTCATTAAAGGTTGATTGTCGATCTTAGCATTGTTGTAGCGGCGTTTGTGTCAAACGCCGAACTAATAAACAGGCGCTCGCCGCGGCGAGCGCCTCTACAACTTTTGCTGCTCTGACCGTCCAACTAGGAAATCCTGGAGAATTTGATCGGAAGATTGTCGTAATTCTTCCGGTGTCCCCTGAAAGTAAATCTTTCCTTCATGCAGATACGCGATCCGGTCGGCGACGTGGAACGCGTTTTTCATGTCATGCGTGACCACGATGCTGGTGACGCCGAGACGCTGCTGCAACCGGCGGATCAAGCGGTTGATTGAATCGGAAACGACCGGATCGAGTCCGGATGTGGGTTCATCATAAAGAATGCACGATGGCTGACGGATGATCGAGCGCGCGAGGCCGACGCGTTTTTTCATTCCACCGCTCAAATTCACCGGCATCTTTTCTTCTTGTCCCTGTAGCTCCATCACTTCGAGCATCTCGCTGACGCGTTTGCGCAAGACTTTCGGGTCGCGCTCACCCGCTTCGCGCAATGGAAACGCGATGTTTTCCGCCACCGTCATCGAATCGAAAAGCGCGCTGCCTTGAAAAAGAATGCCGACCTTTTGGCGAATGGACGCGAGATTCCGCTCGCTCATGTCGATAATGTTTTGCCCTTCAATCCAGATTTCGCCCGCGTTCGGTCGCATCAAACCGATCAGATGTTTGAGTAGAACGCTTTTGCCGCCGCCGCTGCGACCAATGATCGCGAGCGTCTCACCGCGCGCGACGTTAAGATCGACGCCGCACAAAATTTCCTGCGCGCCAATTGTTTTCACCAGCCCATGCACGGCAATCATCGATCCGTTATGTCGATCTTGCGCGCTCATTGATAACCCGCGGGGTAAATGATGTTGAGCAGCATGGTCAGGAAAAAATTGCTGATCAGAACGGCAAGCGAAGCGTTAACAACCGCCTCAGTTGTGGCTCGGCCGACACCGACCGCGCCTTCACGCGCGGTCAATCCTTTGTGGCAACTGATGAAGACGATGAGAATGCCGAAGCAAAACGCTTTGGAGAGACCCATGATAATGTCGCGACTTCGGGTCCAACGCACCATGTTCGCCATGTAGTAAGTGCCATTCACTTCGAGCAAAAAAATCGCGACGAAATAGCCGACCGCGATGCCAACGGCGATGCATTCGGCCACCAGCAGCGGCATCGACACCATCATGGCCAGTGCACGCGGCACGACCAGATAATCGGTCGGATAAACAGCAAGCGCGCGTAACGCGTCGATTTGCTCGGTCACTTTCATGGTCCCGATCTCCGCCGACATCGCGGCTCCAACACGACCCGTCACCATTAACGCGGTCAAGACGGGTCCCAACTCACGGAGGATCGCGACCGACACGACCGCGCCGACGGCCGAGCCCATTCCGATCTTGTGAAATTGAAAATAGGTCTGAGCGGTAAAAACCGCGCCCGTGAATCCGCCCGTGATTACGACCACTAATTGCGAAAGCAATCCGATCTCCACAATTTGGTTCAGAAACAACTTCCAGCGCAAGGGGCGAGTAAAAAGCGAACGGAACGTGTCCGCGGCCAGGAAAACCACCTCGCCCAAATACTGAACGAACCGAATGAGTGGTCCTCCCAGCGCGTTGAAAAATCGAGCGAACATTTGCTGCCGTGTTTAGACACCCAGCGGCTGCGTTTTTGTTTTTGGGCGAAGCTCTGCCGGAATTGCGGCGATGAAACGCGGATCGAGCGCGAGCTTGCGAAAGATCGCGCGGATCTCACGGAAGGTGATGGTGGGTTGATCGAGCTCGAGATAAACCAGGTTGTGATTGCGATCGACCTTATAACGCAGGCCGGGAATCGCCGCGAGCTGGTGGTCGAGCTCCAAAATCTTATCCAGGTCGCCAAGACCTGCAGCGTAAACTTCCAATTCGAGCATCTGGCCTCAAATTACGAGCACCACACGTTGTTGCAAAAGGAAACCCGCGATTGCGCGGGTCGCAGAGCTGAGTAGATGTCGATCCTGGAAGATGTCGATCTTGCGAGCAAAACCGGTTTTCTTCGCGACCGCGCTTCTTTTTCTGGCCGGTTGCCAAACGGAGCCGACAGGCATTCAAAACGCGAAGGTCGCCATGGCTCAACGGATCGCGGCCGAGCCGGCGGGCGATTATTACATCGGGCGGCGATATTTCAAACCGGACTTCAAGTTTTGGGGATATATCCGGCGACCGAACCAGCCCTGGAGCACGGCGCAGCTCGTGATGTTGAATGAAAAACAAAAACTCGCGCCTGACCGTGCCGCGCTAAAATTCGGCTCGGACAACAATTACGAATACAAGCTTTACGGCAACTTTAGCGGCGACAAAGTCTACGAGCCGGCGAGCAATCGGGTGTATCCGGAATTTATCCTGAAGGATTACGAAGTGATCTCAACCAATCCGCCGGCGATTTTCAGAACCCAGATGAGCGGCCGGGCTGACGCAGGTCAGACCCGCTACATGATCGAGAAACCGGAGCCGCAATTTTGAGTCGGTGTCACTCCGAGCGAAGTTGAGGAATCTGTCAATATCTCAGAAATATTTAGAGATGTCTCCACTTCGGTCGACATGACAAAAGGCCAAACCGCGGCATCAAAGAAAGACAATCTCGCGGAAGAGTTTTTGCGTTATCTCGCGGTCGAACGAAACGCGTCGCCGCGAACACTGAAGGCTTATCGGCACGCACTGGGCGCGTTCCGCAGGCAAAACCAAAAGCCGTGGAAGAAATGCACGGCGGACGATTTTCGCGATTATCTTTTCGCGATCATGAAGCGCGGCCAGGCGCGTTCCTACGTGCGCTTGCAGTTCTCAGCGCTGCGCGCGTTTTACAAGTTCCTGACCGACCGAAAGAAACTTCGAATTGATCCGGTGCGGCAATTGCAACTCCCGAAGGTCGAGAGAAAGCTTCCACTCGTCCTGACCCGCCAACAAATCGAAGAACTGTTGAGCGCGCCGTTGCAGGTGGCGAAGCAACGCGCGGCGCCAGAATGGATGCCGCTGCGCGACGTCGCGGTCATGGAACTTTTTTACAGCAGCGGATTGCGATTGAGCGAACTGGCCGCCCTCGACGTGGAAGATGTCGATCTTTACACCGAGTCGGTGCGCGTTTTTGGCAAAGGCCGGAAAGAGCGCGTTTGCCCAATTGGCGCGCCCGCGCTGGAAGCGATCTCAAAATATCGCTCCGCCGCGAACGTGCATTCCGGAGCGCTCTTCATTAGTAAATCGCGGAAACGGATTTCGTCGCGCTCGATCTGGTTGATCTTGAAACGTTATTTGCGGCACACTTCGATCCCGATTTCGATTAGTCCGCACAAGCTTCGCCACAGTTTTGCCACCCACATGCTCGATCGTGGCGCGGACCTGCGCAGCGTGCAGGCGTTGCTCGGCCACGCCAGTCTTTCGACCACGCAAATTTACACCCACGTAACGGTCGAGCGCTTGAAGAAAGCGTACGCCGAAGCGCATCCGCGCGCCTGATTTTGGCTCGCTGTCATCCCGAACGAATGTGAGGGATCTCCCATAAGTTCGTTGACCACTCTAACTACCTTGTGTGATCGAGGCTCCGACTGCGAGATCCCTCGCTCCGCTCCGGATGACATGCGCAGTATGGAACGAGCGGTTTGCAGGAAGCTCGTGTCGAGGAAGCCAGGATTACGGCTGCGTTTTTCGCGCGAGAAGATCGCGAAGGAGTGGTTCGGCATCCGGATACGCGGGATCAATCTGTAACGCAATCCGGAGTTCAGCGATCGCTGGTTCCAGTTCGCCCTTGCGCACCAGACCGACGGCCAGGTTGTAATGCGCTCCGGCATTGTTTGGCTGAAGTTCGAGCGCCATTCGGTAATGAGCCAGAGCCGCGTCGGTCTCGCCTTTTTCAAGCAACAGATTGGCGAGATTGGTGTGGGCATCGGGAAAATCAGACTGCAGCTTGAGCGCGCGTTCATAATATTCGATCGCTGGATCCGTCTGGCCTCGCTGAGCAAAAGCAGTCGCCAAACTATAGTAGGCTTTGGAATGGTTCGGATTGGCGGCCAATGCCGATTTCAAATGAGGAATCGC
Source organism: Chthoniobacterales bacterium (assembly GCA_035603575.1). Lineage (GTDB taxonomy): Bacteria > Verrucomicrobiota > Verrucomicrobiia > Chthoniobacterales > UBA10450 > AV40. The sequence goes on along the minus strand of DATNKD010000084.1, from coordinate 12,191 downwards.
GCCGTCGACGTCGCCTTTTTGAACCAGGGCAGCGCCAAGATTGTATTGTCCAAATTGGTAATTCGGTTCGATTTCCAGGGTCTTCTCGAAATGAGCGATCGCTTCGTCGGTCGATCCTTTCCGGAGCAGTGCATTGCCGAGATTATTGTGCGCGGTCGCGGAATTTGGATTTTTCGATAGCACGTCACGAAAACAAGTTTCATTGTCACGATAATTGCGGCTGTAGGCCCAGGTGGAACCGGCGAGAAATGCCACTAGCGCAAAACAGCAAAGCGCAAAGAGGAGTCGATACCGGCCTCGGCTCCGCTCCCATAACCATGCCGCTCCGGCAGAAACCAGCGCGATGATAGGGATATCGGCCAAATATTGAAAATGATCCGCCCTAAATATTGCCGCGTGATCGAACGGCGGCGGACAGGACATGAAATAAGATAAATTAAAAAAGCCCAGGACTGGAAAGAGCAACACAACGAACCAGAGCGCGGCAGCGAGAGGGGCGCGCGATTTACGCCGAAGGATCCAGAGCCCGGCAAAAAGCGCGAAAGTTGCGAGAGGGAAAAGGTATTGCCACCACGACGTATCACTGATGTTCCAGCGCGGATAAATTATTGTGAGATTTGCCGGCCAAAAGAGATTGCCCAGATAAAACCAAAACAGCCGGCCCGCAATCAAACAACGGTCGATCAGGGAAAAATTAAACGTCTCGTCATGCTCGGCACAAAACTTTTGCTCGACCCAAACGGTCATAACCCCGGCGAGCAGCGCGACACCAAAAAATGGAACGAGTGGTTTCAAATCGCGGACCCAGGCTAGCTTTCCGCGTCTCCACCAAAAGATGACCAACAGCACGACCGGTAAAGTTACGATCGCGGTCTTGGTCATCAGACCCGTAACGAAAAAGGCGAACGCTGCAAAGTACGCCGCAAATTGTCGATTTTCGTCGTACTTCAAGTAAGCCAAAATTGCGGCGGCGCCGAGTACTCCCGAAAGGGTGTTCTTAATCTCAGAAAGCCATGCTACCGATTCGACGTGGACTGGATGGAGCGCAAAGACAAACGCGGCCAGCCAGGCTCCGGGAACTTCCAGCTTGCGAAGAATTTGAACGACGAGCAGAGCAAGGATTGCGTGCACCAGAATAGTGGCGAGGTGGTAAGGCAACGGCCAGCCATCCCAAAGTTTGTATTCCACCCAGAAAAGTGTGTGTAAGACCGGATAGTACTGCGGCGCGGCCGCTGGATCGGTCCAGATTCGCTCCAAGCCGTGCACCGAACGCAATGCCGGAATTGTGATATGGATTTCGTCGTCCCAGATCGGTTGCCCGTTCCAGGCCGGCTGATAGGCGAGCGTAGTCGCAACGATCAGGATTAGTCCAAACAACCAATTCCGGGACGACATCAATCAGACGACGGACCGGTAGCTCGCGACGTTTTAGTCAGCGATCGGCTCCGCCAGTTTCTTTTTCGTCACCTCGGTTTGGAAAACAAGTTTTCCATCTTTTGCGCTGACCTGAACCTTGGCGCCAGCTTTGACGTTGCCGCGCAGAATTTCTTCCGCGAGCGGATCTTCGAGAAAACGCTCCACCGCCCGCCGCATCGGCCGCGCGCCGTAATTCGGATCGTAACCTTTTTCGATCACGAACTCGTGCGCCAGGTTGTCGAGAATAATCTCCACTTCCTTGGCTTTGAGGCGAACTTTCACCTTTTCCACCTCAAGATCGACAATCTGAAGGAGATGCGACTTCTCGAGCGAGTGGAAGACGGTGATCTCGTCGAGGCGATTGAGAAACTCCGGTTTAAAGATGCGCTTGGTCTCCTCCAAAATCTTTTCCCGCATCGAATCGTAATCGTGTCCTTCACGCGGCGCGCCGAAACCCATCGTTGTCTGTTTCTTGAGCAGCTCGGCCCCAACGTTCGACGTCATGATGATGATCGTGTTCCGAAAATCGATCTTTCGGCCTAACGAGTCGGTGATTTTGCCTTCTTCGAGAATTTGGAGGAGGAGATGCATCACGTCCGGATGCGCTTTCTCGATTTCGTCGAAAAGCACAACCGAATACGGCCGGCGCCGGACCGCTTCGGAAAGCTGACCGCCTTCCTCGTAGCCCACGTAACCCGGTGGCGATCCAATCAGACGCGAGGCGGTGAATTTTTCCATGTACTCAGACATGTCGATCTGAATCAGTGCGTCGCGGTCGCCGAACATGAATTCGGCGAGCTTCTGGGCGAGAAACGTTTTGCCGACTCCAGTCGGCCCGAGGAAAATGAACGAACCGATCGGCCGCCGCGGATCTTTCAGGTCGGCCCGGCTGCGGCGCAACGCTTTGGAGATCGCGGTGACGGCTTCGTCCTGACCAATCACTTTGCCTTTCAACTCCTCTTCCATTTTGAGGAGCTTCTCGGTCTCGGCCTGCTCCATTCGCTGGAGCGGAACGCCGGTCACTTTCGAAATGATGTGCATCATGTCGTCGGCAGTGACGAGCACTTCCTTTTCTTCGCGCTCCTGACGCCATTTCTGCAAAATGGAATCGAGTTTTTCCTTGGTCTGCTTTTCCTTGTCACGAAGCGCAGCGGCCTTTTCGAAATCCTGCGCTTTAATTGCGGCTTCTTTTTGCAGGCGAATTTGTTCGATGTCCTTCTCGATTTCCTTCACATCCGGCGGCCGCGTCATCGAGTTAATCCGGGCGCGGGCTCCGGCCTCATCCATGACGTCGATCGCTTTGTCAGGCAGAAAACGTCCAGTGATATAGCGCTCGGAAAACTTCACGGCGGTCTCGAGCGCTTCGTCGGTCAATTTGGCTTTGTGATGCGCTTCGTACTTCGGACGTAGTCCTTTCAAAATCTCAATCGCTTCGTCAACGGTCGGGGCATCGACTTTCACGGTTTGGAACCGGCGCTCGAGCGCAGCGTCCTTCTCGATGTATTTGCGATACTCGTTCATTGTGGTCGCACCGACGCATTGCAATTCGCCGCGACTCAGCGCCGGCTTAATGATGTTCGACGCGTCCATCGCACCCTCGGCTGAACCAGCGCCGACAATCGTGTGCAACTCGTCAATGAAAAGAATGACGGTTTTGGAACGGCGAATTTCGTCCATCACCGCCTTGATGCGCTCTTCGAATTGGCCGCGATACTTTGTGCCCGCGACCATTAACGCGAGATCGAGCGTGACCACGCGCTTGTCGCGCAAGAGCTCGGGCACATTGCCGCTCGCAATTTCTTGTGCGAGACCTTCCGCGATCGCGGTCTTACCGACGCCAGCCTCACCGATCAGCACCGGATTATTTTTCGTGCGCCGGCAGAGCACCTGAATCACGCGCTCGATTTCGTTGCGGCGTCCAATGACGGGATCGAGCTCGCCTTTCTTGGCCAGCTCGGTCAGGTCACGGCCGAACGCGCGCAGCGCCGGAGTTTTGACATCCTTCTTTGAAGTCGGCTCGCCTTCTTCAGCTTCCGACGGCGTGAAATTTGGATCGAGTTCTTTTAAGATCTCGTTGCGCGTGCGTTCGATGTCGATCTCCAGGCTCTTGAGGACCCGTGCGGCGACGCCTTCGCCTTCGCGAAGCAGGCCGAGCAAAATGTGTTCGGTGCCGACGTAGGAATGATTAAGCGCCTTCGCTTCCTTGCCGGCGAGCGCCAAAACTTTTTTCACGCGCGGCGTGTAAGGAATGTTGCCGACAATTTTCGTTTCCGGACCGGAGCCGACTTGCTTCTCGACTTCCATGCGCACGGTCTCGAGATCGAGTCCCATTTTCTGGAGAACGTTGACCGCGACGCCCTGGCCGAGCTTGATCAATCCGAGCAACAGATGCTCGGTGCCGACATAATTGTGATTGAAGCGGTCGGCTTCTTTGCGAGCGAGCTGCAAGACCTGTTGGGCGCGAGGAGTAAAATTGTTCATTGTTCCGATGGCGCCGCACTCGAGCCGTTGCCGGAGTCCATCGCCAGCTTACTGATATCAGGTTTGGGGAGCACTTTCAAACGCGCCCGGATAATTTGCGCGCGAAGATGGTCGCGTTCCTCGGCGTTGAGTTTTTGCTGCGAACTTTTTTGGAGATGCGCCGGCTGCGTGTCCATGAACAATTCATCGATTGGCAGCCGCTTCTCTTCCGGAAAGACGTTTAGATCGATGCCGAGCTTGATGATGGACAACAAATTGAGCGCCTCTTTCGAGCTCATCGCATGCGCGTAAGTTAGAACGCCATAGGCGCGGCCGATCTGGTCCCAAAGCGTGTTCGATTTCTTTTGAATCAAAACCTGCCGCGCGTCGTGTTCCTTTTCGATGATCGTCTCGATGACTTTGGTGAGCCGGGCGATAATCTCGTCTTCCTTTTCGCCGAGCGTGGTCTGGTTGGAAATTTGGAAAAGATTTCCCATCGCTTCGGTGCCTTCGCCATAAAGACCGCGCACGGCCAGACCGATCTTGCTCACCGCTTGAACCACTTGATTGATCAGCTCGCTCAGGACCAAACCGGGCAAATGGAGCATCGCGGACGCGCGCATACCGGTGCCGACATTCGTTGGGCAGGCGGTCAGATAACCAAGGCGCTGGTCGTAGGCGAATTCGAGCTCGTTCTCGAGCGCGGTGTCGATCCTATCGAGAAGTTTGAAGGCTTGTTTCAGTTGCAGACCCGAGCGCATTGATTGCATCCGGAGATGATCTTCCTCGTTGATCATGATGCTGAGCGTTTGCCGGCGATTCATGATCACTGCGCTGCCGGCGCTTTTGGCCGCGTGCTCGCGACTGATGAGGTGGCGCTCGACCAACACCTGTTTTTCCAACGCGGAAAGGTCCTGCAGCAATTCCGAAAATGAATCCTGCATTTCGGGAAGTTTTTCTACGTGCGGTTTAATCAGCTCAAGAATCGCAGTGCGCTCGGCTTTCTTCGCCCAACCGGGAAAAGCGCGGTCGCGCAAGTTACGCGCGAGCCGCACCCGGCTGCTGACTACGATTTGATGATGCGGTCCCTCGCCACGGAGCCATTCTCCGGCGTTCGACATGACATTCGAAAATTTCACGGTTCTAAGTCGCTAGTTCGCTCTCGAGTTGTTTGATTTGGTCGCGCAACGACGCGGCCGTCTCGTAATTTTCTTCCGCCACTGCTTTTTGCAGGCTTTCGTTCAAATTGCGCATCTTATCGCTCAACTCTCCCGCGCGATGCGCCCGTTGCGGAACCTTGCCGACATGCGCTGTCCCTTTGTGCATTGCTTTCAATAGTGCGGTTAACGCTTCGGTAAAGGTCGCGTAACAGGCGCTGCAGCCGAGACGGCCCGTCTTTTTGAAATCGGCCTGGGTAAAACCGCAAACCGGGCAGCGCTGGGTCGAGCCCCCCTTTTCAATTTCCTCCGCCGCGCCGATGCCGAGGAGCAAATCCGCGAGCGCAAAACCAGTCGGGTCCTGGACGCCTTTGTCTTTCGAGCACGCGTCGCAGAGATTCACCTTCTGCATCTTCCCCTCAATGATTTGAGTCAGGAAGACGGTCGCGTCATTGCATTTACAAACGTCGCACAACATTTCTACACATTAGACCTGTTACACGCTTAAACCATTCAAGCTGCGAATTTATCGAGCACCTTTCGCGCCGATGTCGATCTTACGAATAAATCGGCGTCCCGGTCTCTCTCGTCATTTCCCGGAATCGCGCAATCATCCGCGCCGTAATCGGGCCGGGTTTGCCTGTGCCAATCGGACGGCCGTCGGCTTTGACCACCGGAATAATCTCCGCGGCCGTGCCGGTGAGAAAAGCTTCGTCCGCAATGAAAACATCGTGACGCGTAATGTCAGCTTCGGTCACTTTAATTCCGGTCTCGGCGGCGATTTCGAACACGACCGAGCGGGTAATCCCGCGCAATGCGCCGGCGGTGATCGGCGGCGTGAAAATTTGGCCGCGTTTAACGATGAAGACGTTGTCGGCCGTGCATTCCGCCACATTGCCCTCGTCGTTTAACATCAGCGCTTCATCGGCCTTGGCGAGGTTGGCCTCAATCCGCGCCATCACGTTGTTCAAATAATTGAGCGATTTGACCGCCGGATTGAGCGCGCTCGGATTTGTCCGGCGCGTGGCGCACGTGACCACGCTGAGTCCATTTCGATAAACCGCCTCAGGATAAAGCGTGATTTGAGCGGTGATGATGATCACGCTCGGCGTTTTGCACTGCTCCGGATTCAAACCAAGGTTGCCAACACCGCGCGTTACCAGCAGACGAATGTAACCTTCCCGCAAATCGTTTTGCCGAATCGTCTCCAGCAGCGCTTCGGTCATCGCCCGCTGCGACATCGGTATTTCCAACAAAATGGAGCGGGCCGAATCCCAAAGCCGCTCGAGGTGCTCATCCAGTCGAAAAACGCGGCCGTTGTAAAAACGGATCCCCTCAAAGATTCCATCGCCATAAAGCAGGCCGTGATCGAACACGGAAACTTTGGCATCGGCCTCCGCATAAAATTTCCCGTCGACATAAATCTGCGAAACCTTCGCCGCGGTGCGTTTATCGACCGCCGGTTTTACCGCTTCGCGTGATTTAGGTTCGTCGATCACCGTCCCGCCAGCATTAGTGGTTTTCATAATTGCACGAAAAATCTCCGTCTTTCGTCGCGCAATTCAAGGGACAAAATGCTGACCGCTTTATTGGAGCCGGCCATCCTTGATGTGCAGCTCACGGTCGCCTCGCGTGGCAAGGCCGGTGTCATGGGTGACAATCAGCAAACTTTTCTTGCGTTCGCGAGCGAGGTTCAACAAAAGATCGACAATCGCCTCGCCGGTCGCGGAGTCGAGATTGCCGGTAGGCTCATCCGCAAAAATAATATCGGGATCATTCGTCAACGCGCGCGCAATCGCCACGCGTTGCTGTTCCCCTCCCGAAAGTTCCGCCGGCAAATGTTGCATCCGATCCGCCAAACCGACCGCGGCCAGACTTTCTTCGGCCGCTTTTTCTGTCGATGTCCGGCCGATCATTCCCGGGAGCGAAACATTTTCGAGCGCGGTCAGTTCCGGCAACAAAAAGTAGCCTTGGAACACGAAACCCATCTTTTTGTTGCGAAAGCGCGCTCCGGCAGCTGCCGGACCGTTGTAAAGATTGCGCCCTTCAAATTCCACCGTGCCCGATTCCGGTCGCTCCAGCCCAGCCAGCGTGTAAAGCAGCGTTGTTTTTCCCGCGCCCGACGCGCCGCAAATGAAAATGATTTCGCCGGGCGCGACTTCGATCGAGATGCCGCGCAAGACCTCGATCCGGCGCGAACCCATCCGGAAAGATTGGAATAAATCGCGGGCGATCAGCTGCGGCTGCACGGACAATTACTCCGCCAAGATCGCCATCGTGCAAGGGCAATAGGGTCATCCTGAGCGGAGCGAAGGATCTCCCACAAACACGATTCGCCACACAATTAAATTAGCGTGATCTTCGCTTCGATTGGGAGATTCCTCGCTTGCGCTCGGAATGACAGCGAGCCAAGATCGACATCGTGCAAGATTCTTCCTCTACTTCTTCCTCTTAGTCTACGTAAAAAAAATCGCCGCGGAAAACTCCGCGGCGATTTCTCAGAATCTAAACTTCTTTACACCATTCCGAGCGTTTCCAACGTCGGCTCGTCCACCGCGCCCGTTGCCTCAAGACCCTGTGCGGATTGATACTCCGCCAGCGCCGCGCGCGTTTGTGGTCCGAGGATGCCGTCGATTTCGCCCTGATAGTACCCCTGTTCCTGAAGTGCGGACTGCACGTTCGCTACAACTTGGCCGGGATCGTATTCTGGATTCGAGGCGTAAATCGGTCCGTCGAAATAGAACGTTGCGCCCGGATTATATCCCCAACAAGGATACCAGTAGCCCGTGTCCCAGTAATAAGGCGAGCCGAAGACGAAGACGATGTGATTGTGATGTGACGTCCACCAATACTGGTCATGCCATTGCGGATGATAGTTCTGGAACACAACATACTTCGAGCCCTTCCAATTTTTGGCCCCAGCAATTTGATAGTTGCCGTTGAACTTCACCGCCTTGTATTTCGGGTTCGGATTGTTCGACAGATCGAAGTGTTTCTTCTGGAATTTGACGTTTCCCCCCACGTTTGTCTGTGAAGAGAACTTGCCCTTGTTGAATTTGGTACTGGCCGCGTTATCAGAAACGTTTGTTTGCGAAGAGAACTTGTTCTTTCCTAGCTTGGTCTTCACGTTCGCGTCGCCCGACACATTTCCAGAAACGTCCGTTGGATTCCCGCCGGCCTGCCACTTCTTGTTGTTTTTACCCGTGGCCTTGTAATTACCTACCGTGGATGGTTGCTGAACGTTCGTGTGGTGAGGACCACCGCCTGGACCGGCTTTATAAACTTTGCCGGTCTGTTGCGTCGTCACTTGCTGCGCCGGCGCATTGCCGCCGCCCTTTTTCTTTCCCTGATTCTGACCTTGATCGTCCTGCTGAGCTGCGCCTGCAAAAAACGCGAGCCCGAAACAACAGGTTAAAACTAAAAGGATTCTCATAATAGATTCTATTGCCTCCTGGGTTAGTTAGACATCTTAAGACCGTTAACTATTCAACACCAGTTCGCAGGAGGTGTTGCTGTCGGATTGCCTCAAAAAGCACAATTCCGACGGCTGTGGCCAGGTTCAAACTCCGTGTGCCCGCCATTGGAATGGTGATGCACCGGGGCTCGTTCGCCGCTAGCAGGCTCTCGGGCAATCCCTTGGTTTCCCGCCCGAAAATCAAAAAATCACCGGCCTGGAATTGAACCTCCCAGTAAGCTCGCTTTGTCTTGGTCGTTACGAAGAAACAGCGGCAGTCCGACCGCTTCGCTTCGGTGAGCGTCGATTGCAACGACTCCCATACTTTTAGATCGACATCTTCCCAGTAATCGAGACCGGCGCGCTTCAGTTGTCGATCATCCAGCGAAAAACCGAGCGGCTTCACCAGGTGCAATGTCGATTTCGTCGCGAGACAAAGCCGACCGACGTTCCCGGTATTCGGCGGAATCTCCGGCTCAACTAAAACGACATTAAACACAAAATTTCAACCGCGGATTACGCGGATGTCGCGGATTCGGATTGAATCAGGAAGATAGGAAAGCAGGAAAACGGAATTTTAATCTGAAAATCAGGCAACCATGCCGCTGCTGAGGTCCCTTCCTGCGTTCCTGTTCTCCTAATTCAGTTCTCGTTTCCGGGATTCCTGGATTCCAGATCTTTCCGATCCGTCTAAATCCGCGCAATCCGCGGTTATTTGAGTTTGCTGGCGACGAATTTCTCCAGCTTCACCACGTCAGCGGCGAATTTGCGGATGCCCTCACCCGTCTTCTCGTACGCCATCGCGTTCTCGTTCAGCAGCCATCGGAATTTTTTCTCGTCCATCTCCAACTTGTCGATCTTCACGGCCTTCGCTTTTTCGGGATCGAGTTTGCGCTCGAGCGGCGCTTCCGATTCGGCAAGCTCCTTCATTAACTCGGGGCTGATTGTGAGCGCGTCGCAACCGGCCAATTCCCGGATTTGTCCGACGTTACGGAAGCTCGCTCCCATCACCTCGGTTTTGTGACCGAACTTTTTGTAGTAGGAATAAATTTCCTGGACTGATTGCACGCCCGGATCTTCCGGGCCGCTGTAATCGCGTTTGTTCTCTTTCTTATACCAATCGTAAATCCGGCCGACGAACGGCGAGATCAACTGCACCTTCGCTTCGGCTGCGCGCACCGCTTGCGGCAGCGAAAACATCAGCGTCAAATTGCATTTGATCCCTTCCTTTTGCAGTTGCTCGGCGGCATTCAATCCCTCCCAGGTTGAAGCGATCTTGATCAACACTCGCTCGCGCGGAATTTTGCGTTCCTGGTAGAGCTTGATCAGTTGCCGCGCTTTCTTGATCGAACCTTCGACATCGAACGACAACCGCGCGTCGGTCTCGGTCGAAACGCGTCCCGGCACAATTTCAAGAATGTCAGTGCCAAATTGCACGAGGAGATGATCGCAGATGTCTTCGATTTGCGCCTGGCCGCTCAATCCCGAGTTCTTGCGGTCGGCTAAGACCTCGTCAACCAGATGCGTGTATTGCTGCTTTTGGGTGGCGGCATAAACCAGACTCGGGTTCGTCGTCGCATCTTCGGGCTTAAAATCCTTGATCGACTCAAAGTCGGCCGTGTCGGCCACCACTTTGGTGAATTTCTTCAGTTGCTCGAGCTGGTCCAGCTTTGTTTTCTTCTCGTCCGCGACAGCAGTGCTCATATTAGATTCTCCATTCCGTTAGTTGGGTGCAGCGTCACGCTGCTTGGCTTGGGTCCAAAACGTACGCCCCGAACGAAAGATCGACAATCGAAAAACTATTCCGGCCAATAACTAATAACGATTAACTCGCGCATCCGCGCGTCCATCGGTTGGCTGCATCGTCTGGTTAGGCGTTTGGTGCGCGTTCATAGCTCAGCCGAACAATGCCGCTGGGAAAAGACTTTGCCTCAATCAAACGCCAAGCGTCCTCCGATGATGCGGTCGGAGCAAAGAGCGGAATGCCGGAACCGAGTATGACGGGAAAGATCGATATAATGAGCCGGGAGATGAGTCCAGCGCTGCGGAATGAGGCGGCGAGCTGGCCGCCCCCCATAAGCCACGCGCGGCGCGCGCCGCGAGTCGAAAGCAGTTCGATCACTTCTGCGGGAGTTTGGGATGTGAGCGTGATACTGGGATGAAGGACACGAAGGTTGCGGTGCGTAAACACCCACGACGGCTTGTCGGGAGATGGCCAGTGACCGAGCTGGAGGGCGAATTCGTAGGTGTGACTGCCCAGCAGAAGAGCATCGACAGACGACTGTAGCTCGCCAGCACCGTGATCCTCGCCGGCAGTGTGGAACCGCGTCAGCCAATCGACGCCTCCATCGGGCGTAGCAATATACGCGTCAAGGCTCGCGGCGACATAATAAACGACCTCAGGCAAAACGCGGTTCATGCGCCTAACGAGACAGAGATAAGCCACCCCGCCACTTGAAGCAAAAGCTGGCATTTCCTCTGAGGCACATCACAAGTGGCGGGGTTGGCTTCATCGATTGGTTAGGGCACGGGCGTTGCGAGCTAGAGTGTGATTCGATAGCGAACAGCATCAGTGCCGCCATATTGCGCAGGCCTCTGGAACCGCTCAATGAGGACACCGCCGTTAGCTTCAATGACTCTGCGGGAAGCAACATTGTTTGGGTCCGTCGTGATTTCGACGTATTCCAGCCCTTGAGCGCGAGCATGTTCCAACATCAATTTCAACGCCAACTTGGCATAGCCGCGGCCTTCCTTCCATGGCACAACCGCATAGCCAATGTGTCCGAGGACGTGAGGGGGCAACTTTGATGTGTCCGGCTGCCACCGCAAACCAATAGAGCCGCAAAACTCGGTATCCCAAAGCCAAAGTCTAAATCCCGGAAGACGCGCTGCGCTCGAACCATCTGGCAGCACGATCGGCGGGCCCTTTCCCTCCCGATCAGTTAGGCTTTCGACGAACGAGCGGGGATCTTTCTCGATGTGCGCAAGTTCCTCAATAGAACCGGCGGCACCTTTGATGTTGTCGGGGGACCATCCTCGCTTCAAGGCAGCGACGTAGCTCGGCAAACGATCAAGCGATGGCGGTACAAGTTGCATCGGATGTGTCATTACGCTGAGCGCGAGGCCTAACGACCCAAGCTCAGCGACCCGGCCCGCGGGAGGTATGGATTGCAACCGGAGCGCGATGGCCGGGTTCGCTGCAGCGCATGGTTAGGCCGCGTTCGTAATCTCATACACACTCCTCAAAAATATATCCGCGTCACTGAAATCAGGGAAGACACAAACAGCACCCTCCGCGGCCAATCGTGTCGCTCGACTCCCCGTGCCAATGCCAATGAACGGAATGCCAACACTGCGACATGCACGAGCATCCCAAACTCCGTCACCAACATACACGGTGCAGGCAAATGACTCGCCATATCGTTCGGCTGCTCTCTGCTTGGAAAGCATCATAATGGACTCTCTGTCGAGGGCGTCATCCGCTGATGCCGCCGGATGGTCGTCAAAGCACATCCCGGCACTGGCCATCTTGAGGCGGGCGGAATCACGCCAACCTCCAGTAGCAAGCGACACCCGATGCGAGTCGCCCTGTGCGAGCCGGGATAACAACCTGTCGGCCCCTGCAACCGGTGCAAATGGAGACTGTGATGAAGCGGCAGCGAGCAATTGGATGAAATGCTGGCGAAATCGCGAAACTTCCTGTG
>DATNKD010000083.1:0-17623 GCA_035603575.1 Chthoniobacterales bacterium | reverse complement strand
CGCGAACTCTGGGGGGCTAGCGGTTAACTGATTGTCGATCTTTTCGGCCACGAACGAATCACCACGCATTCTAAACGCTACATTAGCTCCAGTCATTATATTTTTTGCGTCCCAACCAGATCACTTATTCACCAAAGCCGGGAACTTATTCACAAGTTGCACCTTGCGTGCCATCGATTTCTGCTTCAACGTTCGCCCGGCTGAGCTAGATGAATTTACGCCGGTCTTTTTTCCTTCTTCGCACTGTCTGCGGCATGCCCCTAGCTTCTACTGCCGCTGACGCATTATGACCGCCGCGACCGAACTGCCCCATATCCTTGTTATTGATGATGAAATGGGGCCGCGCGAAAGCTTGCGCATGCTCCTGAAACCAAATTATCAGGTGCACACCGCCGATTGCGTCGAAGCTGGGCTCAAACTCCTCAAAGAGAAACAGCCCGACACCATTGTCATGGACATTCGAATGCCGGGAATGAGCGGGATCGAAGGTCTGCGTCAGATCCGTGAGATCGATCCGAATCTCTCAGTCATCATGCTCACCGGTTTTGGTGCGCTTGAAACTGCGAAGGAAGCTCTGCGGCTCGGCGCGAACGATTATATCAGCAAGCCTTTTGATGCTCATGAAATGCAGCAGGTCATTGATCGCAATGTCGAACGCACCCGCGCGCATCGGACAAGCGAAAGTGCGGCCGCCGAAATTAAAGAATTAAACAATCGTTTGCTTCAACAACTGGCGCAAAAAGAGCGGCTGGCCGCGCTCGGCCAGGCGTCCGCTGAATTTGTTCACGATCTGGGCAATCCGCTCACTATCGTTTGGGGTTACGTCCAACTTCTCGCTCGGCGTCTCGAAAAATCTGAGGAGGACGAGAGCGCCAGTTCGGTCAAGGAATTAAAAATCATCGAGCAACATGTGCGCACCTGTCGGGAATTGCTTACGATGTGGCAAGGCTACGGCAACGTCGAAGCTTCACCGCCTAAGTCGGTCTCGGTTTCGGGGACGCTGCGGGACATTATCAAGGGCCTTGCTCCGGTGGCGGAGCAAAAGGGAGTGGCCTTCCGCGTAACGATCTGTGATGACCCATGCGTCCTTTTAGGAGATGCCTTGCAGCTTAATCGGGCCATTCAAAATGTGATCATCAATGCCGTTCAAGCCTGTCCTGAAAAAAGCGGAATTGTCACCGTCACCTGCGCTCAAAAGGATTTTTACGTCGATCTTCGTGTTGAAGACAATGGACCTGGTATTCCGGCCAGCCAGTTGAATAAGGTTTTCGATCCTTATTTCACAACCAAACAGGCCAAGAGCGGCACTGGCCTTGGACTTTATATCACCAAGAAGGTCGTCGAAGATCACAACGGCTCGATCAAAGTCGAAAGCACGACTCGCACCGGCACCGTTTTCACGATTCGTCTCCCGCTCTCCACGAATTAAATACCGAGCGCGCTCGAAGATTGCTGGATTCTTTGCGCCTTCTTTCGCGCGGTTTCACTTGTCAGTTCCCTCGCGTTTGGTTTTGCTGAACGCGTGTCCTACCGTGTCGCGCCGATTTTTTTAATTCGTCTGGCCGGCGTTCCCTTCGACAGCATCCAACGTCTGGCCACTCCCGAAACCACGAACACCGCGCGCGGCCTGATCGTTGGACAAAACAAATTGCAGCGGGACGATGAAAAACGCCTGGCGGCATCGCTCGAGCGCGAACTAGAAATCACGCGAAAATCACTGCTTGATTCCGCGCGCACGATTTTGCCGCGCTATTTGATCTTTAGTACCGAAGGAATGCGCGATCGCATTTCTTCTTTATTGGGAAGCAATGCCAATGCTGAGCTTCCGCCTCGCAACTCGCGGACCCGCGAACGCGAACGTCACCTCTTACTTTATCTTCAACGCGTCGCCGCGAAGAACGACACGTTTAGCGAATTCGGACCGTCGGGCTGGGGAATGATTGCAAAAAACGTTTCCGGCGTAACGCTCGCGCCCGAACCGGGCATCGCCAAACGGGAAGCCTTTCTCGAACGCTGGATTGCGCACGCCATCGCCGCTGCGATCAACTCCGATCCGGAGAACTCAAACGCAAAGCTCGCTGTGCCAGCGCTGGAGCCGTATGCCGTAGAAGTGTTGCTGCAGGATGTGGGAAATTGGCTGCCGAGTTCAGTTCGCGACAAGTGGTTCTCAATCTTGCAGGCATTGGTCGAGCTTCCGCTAAAATTTGCCGCAACGACTGATTTGCAAGATCGACAATCGATCGTCAGCAAGGCGCAAACGTCACTCCAATCGATTGGCGCCGAACCAAAACATGGCGATCGTTTCCTCTACGCTGCGAGCAATCCCATCGGCGAAGAATGTTTTCGCGAATGTCATTTCGAAATTAACGAGCGTTTGATCGATGAAGTCGCCGTTCAGGCCGAACTGTGGATCGATCTTTGGCGCGACAGTTACGCGTTCATTGCGTCGCGCGTGGCCGCTGGTCTGCGGGGCATCATGGAAAAAGCCGGCGCGAAAGGCGGCGTGATGCCGTTGCCCGCATTCATGCAGGCCTGCGAAGCCGCGAAACTTTCATTGACTGGACCGGGATTGGTCGCGCTCTCAGTGATGGCGTTTCAGGAAGTGAAAGCCGCCTTTCGGAAACGCTTGCAGCCGCTTGTCGATCTTAGCGAATACGAACTAACGCCCGAGGATTGCCATGTTGTGCGCGACAATTTCGATTATCCAAAGTTCGACGACTACACGTATCCGTCAGCCGATCTCCAACTCGCTGCCAGTTCAGCTGAAGCAATCGAGCGTGGCGATTATCAATGGATTTTGGCCGAGCTTCATCCGCCAATCGCAATGCTTCATCATTGCATGTACTGGAGCTGCCCGGACAAAGAATCGCTCAGTCGCGCGTTGGCGAGCACCACGTTCAGTCGTCCAAACTTTCATTTCGGTTTTTTCGCAGCCGATTTCACTGCTCATACCACCGTGCGTTTGTTCGATGCCCTGCCGGAGCTTTCAAACTTCGTCGCGCCGGAACGAGCCAATCCCAAGTGGAAAAAAATCTCTCCGGCGGACGCGGAAGTTTATGTCGATAAACCAACCGGCGACGTTGGTGTGCGCAAGATCGACAATCACGAACATCTTGGATCGTTCGCGCGGGCCTGGGTGATTCCCCTTGGGTTTCATCCGTTTCAATTTGGAATGGCGCCGCACACCCCTCGTTTGCGTTGCGGGAAAGTCGTCGTGCAGCGCCGAAGCTGGACGGTGAGAGCGGATGAATTGATTCCCGGCGATTACACCGGCGTTTCGCGTCACTTAGTCCTGGCGGTTGAAAAACTGCGCGCCGAGAAAAATTTGCCGCGCTTTATTTACATTCGTCCGACCGAACAAGCTTTGCGTCGAAGCGGAGCGGAAGGTCGCGACAAAGACACCAAACCGGTTTTTGTCGATCTTGAGAGCTATTTGTTTTTGGAAATCTTCCACCGCTGGCTCGTCAAAGCGGGCGAGATTGAAGTGACGGAGATGCTGCCTGACCCCGAGCATTTGTTTTGGAAAGAATCGGATGGCCGCCACAGCTTCGAGCTGCGCACACTGATTGTTCCACGCTCATGAAAATCGTCGCGATCGCCAACCAGAAAGGTGGAGTGGGTAAGACAACAACCGCGGTGAACCTTGGTGTGGCGTTGGCGGAAAAAAAACTGCGCGTTCTCTTGATTGATCTCGATCCTCAGGCGAACGCGACCAGCACGCTCGGCATGCAAACCGTTGAAGGCGAGAGTATTTACGGACCGCTTCTGGGCGGTGCGTCTATTGCCGCCAAAATATTGCCTACTCGGATCGAGAATTTCTTCATCGTGCCGGCGGACCTCGATCTTGCCGGCGCGGAAGTTGAAATTGCGCGAATGCCCGACCATCTCACGCGACTGGCCAGGACATTGTCGAGCTTTCGTTCGGATGAAACGTTTGATCTCGTCCTTTTGGATTGTCCACCGTCGCTGGGCATTCTTATGACGAACGCGCTGGCTGCGGCCGATGAAATCCTGACGCCGATTCAGTGCGAGTATTTTGCACTCGAAGGTTTGGTCAAAATCGTGCGCGTGGTCGAACAAGTGCGTGATTCAGGCGCAAACGATCGGATCGAGATCGGCGGAATCGTCATGACCATGTTCGACAGTCGGACGAATTTGAGCGGGCAAGTGGTCGACGAAGTGCGCCGACATTTTGGCCAGCGCGTTTACACTACCGTCATTCCGCGAACGGTGCGTTTAAGTGAAGCCCCGAGCTTCGGGAAATCGATTCTCGAGTACGACTCGAGCGGCGTCGGCGCCAGCGCCTATCGCGCTCTCGCGCTCGAATTCATCAAGCGCCACTCTCTTTTCCCCATCGCGCGCGAGCCAGCGAGAACACGTTCGTCAGAAAGTCTCGATAGATAGTCTGCTTTTCCAAGCTCATCCCGATTTTTTCCGCGACGTGCTGGGACGCGATATTCTCGGAATGAATCAGCGAGATGACTCGTGGCAATTTTAGTTCCTGAAACGCGTGATCGCGTACGACGCGGGCAGCTTCGGTGATCAGGCCTTGCCGTCCGCTTAAGACTTCGGCGTCGTCGACAGTTTCGGTGCTGGGCTCGCAGCCTTCTTTTCCGTCGGCCCGAGCTTTACAAATTTTGCTTCCAAAGTGCCGTCTGGATCTTTCCAATAGGCGCCGCTCACTTCTTCATTATCGGCAATATCCTTCATCGTCCCGGCGCCCGCGCCCTTCATGATGGTTGTTTTGTCTGTGACTTTGAAAACGCGCGTCGCTTCTTTACCGCTGATCGTGAATGTTTTGTTTTTATGATCGACGGCCGCAACCATTCCGTGGAATGGAATTGGTCGGGTCGACTGTTTGCCTGGAGACGCGGATGGCGCTGGCGAAGACGATCCGGATTTTGCCGTTTGCGCACCAAGCGATAATGGAAAAACGAGGGAAGCAACGATGGCGACGGCGAGAGAAGTCTTGGATTTCATAGTTTTGGGGTGGTGGAATACAGAATCAGTTGGCCAAATTTGCCAAGGCTAAATGTGGAGGTAAGGGGATTATCCAAAGCTTCGCTTTGGCTCCAGCTTAAGAGCTTCGCTTCTAACCCATGCGCTCCGCGCCCCACCGGTCGAACAAGTTCTCATACCCTGAGGATTTAGTGAATTTTGCTGCGCCAAGATTTGTGGAGGTAAGGGGATTCGAACCCCTGACCTTCTCATTGCGAACGAGACGCTCTACCAACTGAGCTATACCCCCGAAATCTTTGGCCGGTCGCCGCTTAACGTGCAGAATTTGGGTTGCGTTTCAACTGAGGGTCCACCCGTTTTGCCCCCCTGACGCTGGAAAATCGGTCTACTTCTGTCCGGAAATGTCCACACCATTGTGCGGAGTTAAGGCAGCCGGAACTCTTTTAGTGTCCACACCCTGCCTAACAAGTCATAAGACCGCAAAAAATCTTTGCGAACGAGACGCTATATATTCAGCCGCTAGCTTTTGCAGCGTCAATCGACTGCAGGTGCGGCCCCTTCCCTCTGCAACAGTGCGGCAAAAAGAAGGTCCGTGAGGCGTTAACGCATCCAGATCCTCTGATCAGGAAGTCATGAGACATCTGTCTCGCTCGCAGATCATTGCAACAATTTTCCGTAAACGTGAAATACGCGAGTGAAACCGCCCACGAACTCCTGATCTTTTTCAAATTCGAAGGCGCGTTTCGCCGGGATCCACTTCAGCTCGCGCGGGCCGTCGGGATGATTCGAATCGTAGGAGAGGTAGCGATCGGTTCCATCTGGTGCGCGAGCTTCTTTGTGCGCATAAACGACCACGGAGTGATTGATATGCAGCGTGGGATAATCGGAGAGAAAGGCAACGAAAAAGTCGCCGCGGCCGAGAGTACGCTCGAGTTCCTCGTGTGTCTTTTCCTGATAGCTTTTGCTGTGCAGGTAGAACATTCGGCAATTGCCGGGCCGCAGATATGCCGTCCAGCCGAGCCCGATATTTCTTTGCATTAGTCGCGTGCGCGCCTGGCTTATGTCGCGCAAATCGCGGTAACCGGGAAAAACGATGCGTTGTTCCGGTGGCAACGTCGGATGCCACGGCGGTTTGCGGGTCACGGCGCGGATCCGTTTGGCCAGCTCTTTGTCGTCCAGCGGCGAAGCGTGGGGATCAAACTGGGCGAACTTGTAAAACTGGACGACGGTGCGGCTCATCACAAAGCAGCGCCGCGTGTAGCGCTTCGGTTTTCCCTTCGGATTAGGATTACCGTGCGAAACAATCTTTCCTTGCTGGTAGGCAAAGACGGTGGAATTGGCGAACGCGAGCGTGTCGCGATAGAAATTAAATCTCGAAGCGTCGCCGGCCCAAGTGAGAGAAGCGGCAAAGAAAATCGCTGCAAAACAACCGCAAGATCGATAGTCCCCCAATCTCATGATGCAATTACGAACGCGCAGCAATGCTAGTCGCTTTCCCCTCGGTGAAATTTCTCAGTGCGCGGAGCTTTTTGTAACGTTTCTTGAGCAGTTCCTCGACCGGAGTGTTCATGCCGCGCTCCAAATTTTGGCGAAGCGCAGCGCCGAGATTAGTCGCAGCTGTGTCATAATCACAATGTGCACCGCCCGATCCACCTTCGCCGATCACCGCGGCGATAATCGGCACGCGCAGCCTCATCATCTCGCGATGATTTACCATGTGCGGAACGAAAGCAACCTCGACACCTCGACATTGTGTCATAGCGGGTTGTTCTCGGGCAAGTGCCCGAGTCGATTGCAGGCAGTCAGTAGACGGCTGCCTCGCCGAGTTGCTGGATCTAGTGGCATAAGTGAAACTTCGCCACATGAACTTTGAAGTTCGCCGCACGATCGGCGCTGATCATCCCAGCTTGCTCGGGCATTTCCCCGGCGCCCCTGTCGTGCCAGGCGTAGTGATCCTCGATGAAATCCTCGCAGCTTTGACCGAGTGGCGCGAAGATTCTCACCTTACCGTCATACGCGCAGTCAAGTTTCTCGTGCCCTTGAAGCCTGAGCAGCCGTTCACTATCTGTCT
Organism: Chthoniobacterales bacterium; assembly: GCA_035603575.1. Taxonomy (GTDB): domain Bacteria; phylum Verrucomicrobiota; class Verrucomicrobiia; order Chthoniobacterales; family UBA10450; genus AV40. The sequence goes on along the minus strand of DATNKD010000083.1, from coordinate 10,593 downwards.
TTCCGCGAGTCAGGACGCTGAGAGCGAAGTTGGTTTTTGCTGTCGTGTCGAAGACCGCGTGATAGTTGAAGGTCGACTTCAGGTCTGTTGCGGGGCAAGCTGGCCTCGTGAACGCGGCATCATCTGACGCGCCTGCGTTTAAAGCTCGGCCGTGCGACCCGCGCTTAGCGCATTGGCTCAAAGATTACCCGCCGTCGGTGTCGAGCGAACGCTTGTATCAAAGCATCGAACTGATGGAGCGATATAGCATCGAACTAGCTATCGATCTGTTGCGCCGGTTGGATGTGATTGATCAACTCGGCGAGTGGCGATCGGCGGATGAGCTTTGTCGCGTGCTTTCTTTTCAGCCGCGTTTCAGTTTCGCTTTGGGTTGGATTTTGGAGCGCCTGGTCGAGACCGGCTGCATGGAGGCACGAACCGACAGTGATACCCACTTTTATCATATGCGACATGCGCCGTGGCAACCCGAGCTCGAGCGCTTGCGTGCTGTGGGGCTTAATATTGATCCCGCCAATGCAGCGACTTTGGATTTATTAGATCACGCAGCAAGCCTCTATCCAGCCGTCGCCCGCGGCGAGCAGAGCGGTGATCATAGCCTGTTCGGACCGCAAGGAATACTGCTGTGGTTAAATTATTTTCACAACGACAATCTAACTTACGCGGTGAATAACTGGGTCAGTGCGATACTCGCCGCTGATCGGCTGTCCACTCGACCTAGGCTGCGGATTTTAGAACTCGGCGCCGGCGCCGGCAGCGCCAGTAAAATCTTGGTGCGTTGGTTTGATCAACGCGGGCTCCTGCCGCAGATAGAACGCTACCTCATCACAGAGCCGAACGCTTTCTTCCGGCGGCGCGGTCAACGCGACCTGGCAAAGCAGTATCCCGATCTGGCGCTGGAATGGGGCGCGCTCGACCTCAATTTGCCCTGGGATACGCAAGGCATCGCCTCGGGCGAGTTCAATCTCGTATATGCCGTCAACGTGCTGCATATCTCCAAGGATCTTTTGTTTAGCTTGAATCAGGCTCGCTCTGCTCTGACGGGCAATGGCTGGCTGGTGATCGGCGAATGCCTGCGACCCTATGTCAATCAGCCGATCTACCCGGAACTGATGTTCCAGATTCTGGAGAGTTTTACCGACGTCCAGACAGATCCCGAAATTCGCCCCAATCCGGGCTTTCTGACTGCAGATCACTGGCGCCGCGCATTTACGCGCGCAGGCTTTGAGCGCGTCGAAGTAGCGCCGGATGTCGATAGCATTCGCGAGATATATCCGCATTTTTTTACCGGTGCCATTTGCGGACAAAACACGACCGCCAGCAAATGATGTCGGCTAAAGCCTTGCACGCGGATCGTTGGGCGGCCTTGCCGGAGCGCGGCACACCCGCTTTGCTGTGGCTGATCGCTTGGATCGCCATGCACATCGGGCGCTGGGCGGCAAGGCTTCTGCTGTATCCGATCACGCTTTATTTCGTAAGCAGCGCACATGCAGCCCGGCGCGTATCGTACGAATACTTAAAACGCGTGCGCGGCCGTCCGCCTTACTGGTGGCATGTCTTCCGCCATTTTCATTGTTTTGCCGCTACGATTTTAGATCGCGTTTATCTGCTAAGGGGGGAGTTCGAGCACTTTGACGTGACGCTTCATGAGAAGGAAATCCTGCACCGGCAAATCGAAAGCGGCAAAGGCTGCATCCTTTTGGGCTCGCATTTCGGTAGCTTCGAGGTGTTGCGCACCCTCGGAGTAACGCAGCAGGACTTTCCGCTCAAGGTGTTGATGGACATCGCGCACAACCAAAACATCACGCGCTTTCTTGATGCGCTTAACCAGAAGATCGCCAGCACGGTAATCGTGACGGATCGACCGGATACCTTGCTGAGGGTCAAAGAGAGCTTGGATGCGGGCTTCCTCATTGGCATGTTAGGCGACCGCGTCTCGAGCGACGGCAAGACAACGCAATGTCAATTCTTAGGTGCGACGGCTACGTTTCCGGCCGGCCCGGTCCTGCTTGCCGCCATTATGCATTGCCCTGTTATCCTGTTTTTCGGCCTCTACCGCGGCGGGAAGCGCTACGAAATTTACTTCGAGCATTTCGCTCAGGAGGTACTTTTGAATCGCGATTGCCGCGCGGAGGACATCCAGCATTGGATGCAACTCTATGTCGAGCGGTTAGAGCATTACGCGCGCGTTGCGCCTTACAACTGGTTTAACTTCTACACGTTTTGGGATTAACGGCCGCTCGCGTGAAAGGTCTAAAAACGGTTAGCGATATCCTGATTAACAAACCGGAAATCCGCACGCTCATCCCACACTCCGGTCTGATGTGCCTGTTGGATGGCGTAACCGAGTGGGACAATCAATCGATAATCTGCATCAGTAATACGCATCGTGATCCGGCCAATCCATTGCGTCGCGATGGACGGTTATCGGCCTTGCATGCTTTTGAATACGCTGCGCAAACCGTTGCAGTGCACGGCGGATTGCGAGCCCGCTCGGCAGGCGTGGCGGCGCCATCGGGCTACTTGGCCGCGCTGCGGGATGCGCGTTTGCAGGTGATGCGCCTGGATGACATCGCTTCGCCGCTCCAGATTTGCGCGTACCGCTTGTTCGGAGACGCCAATGCAGTTTACGAATGCCGCGTCTTAGGCGGCGATGTTCTTCTGGCCGACGGGCGCATTACCATCATGCTGCGCATGTGACTGCTTATTGCAGCTAGTCAGCGCTTACCGACATCGCTGCAACATCACATCACTATGCCGCCGTCCACGCAGAGCACCTGGCCGGTAATGTAACCTGCCTTCGCGGACGCGAGAAAGGCCACGCCACTCGCGACATCTTCAGGTTGGCCTGTTCTGCCGAGCGGAATTTGCGCGTGAATCGTCTTCTTGATTTCCTCCGAGAGTCCAGCGGTCATATCCGTCACGATAAAGCCCGGCGCAACAGCATTCACAGTGATATTGCGGCTGGCCAATTCGCGCGCGAGCGATTTAGTGAAACCAATCAAGCCAGCCTTGCTCGCCGCGTAATTGGTCTGGCCCGCGTTTCCGATCATTCCGATCACAGAACTGATGTTAATGATGCGACCGCTGCGCTGTTTGATCATCACGCGCTCTGTGGCCTGCACAAAGTTGAACGCGCCTTTCAGGTTTGTGTTGATCACCATGTCCCAGTCTTCCATCGACATGCCCAGACTGAGTCCGTCGCGCCTCACGCCAGCGTTGTTGACCAGGATGTCGATCTTGCCGAAATCATCGAGAATCTGCGCGCCGATTTTTTGTACCGCAGCATGATCCGCGACATCGACCGCGTAAGCTTTCGCCGCGTCCGGCCGCGCCGCGTTGATTTCATCCGCAGTCTTCTTTGCATTCGCTTCTGTCCGACTCACGCACGCGACGCACGCACCCTCGCTCGCCAGTCGCAGGGCGATCGCATGACCGATCCCCCGCCCCGCTCCTGTCACGACAGCAACCTGATTTTCAAATCTCATAATTTCTTATCCTGAAAAAAGTGAATGCTCTGTCGAATTGCAAGCGGCCACTTCTCTCGGTTTTATGGGAATCATGCGATCTAGGCTAGCTCCTGCAGACGTTTAAGCATTGAAAATTGCCAAGAAAGCGACTTCTATGGCGAGCGCTTCCAGCATCATGTCGTTCATCGGCGCCGTTGGTCTCGCCAACGTGTTTGGATTCTTCAGTGCGGTGATCGTGTTCGCCGTCATTTACGCAGTGCTCGCATGGTTCTTCGCCCAACGTCAGCATTGGGCTTGGATCACGCTCACGATTCTCAGCTTCAATCCGGTCGCATGGATCATCAATTTTCTCTATCTTCGGAAGCGCTGGGGAGAGGACTCCGTCGCCACGCCAACCATCTTTAATCACGACTAAGAATCGGAGAAAAATGTCCAACGCTCAACGCCGAACGTCCTAGATCGAATTGCATGGCTTCAACGCTGCGATTCGACGTTCAGTGTTCGGCGTTTGCTGATTGCTGCGTCAAGGCGCGGAGCCTACAGGGTCCGGTACCTTTTTGTCATATTAGGCTGATTTTCAGCAGAAATGGCAGCCCAACTAAGATCTGCTTGGAGCGAGCAGCTCGCCCAGTTCTATCCTCGCCCATTTGGCGAAGCCTTGAGCGAAAAGCTTCGGATTACTGGACTTCAAGGTAAAACCTGGGATTAGACACCGCTGTGCGCGGTTCGTTTTGCCGAGCATCCGCCGTTTGCGGCGACGACGTGCAATCTCAGCAAAACGGCGATTGTACGCCCGCATGAAACGAAAGATCGGGCCGACCCCCGTTTGTGAGAATGGCGGAACGAGTAGGGCTTTCTCTCCCGACCTGAACGGCTGCGATGCGACGCCCAGGTAGTACAGACCAAGATCGAAAATGAAGGCCGTGCTCATGAGATCGAATTCGCCCATGTATTCGTATTTGTCTTTATAAACAGCCTCAAACCAGCAGCGATGACTTCGCGCGAAATCGCGATTGTGCCGATCAATCAGATCATTCATCGGTTCGCCTTTTCGTTGCGCGCCGATCAGCGCAGCAGCGCGGGAAGTCGTGAATGAAATCCAATCCATACCGGGACTGTAAAATGGATCCATGAACGCGGCCGCGTCCCCGACCAGAACAAAACCGTCACCGGCGAAGGTTGTGCTGTAATAGGCGAGATTTTTCCGCCAATGCACGTCTTTCTCATCGAATTCCGCATCGATCAGGATTTCGCGTGCAACCGGATGCTTCATCAGAAACGTTTTTAGCCGATCGCCGATCTTTTCTCCATCCTGTGGCCAATCGACCAGCCGCTGATCGAAAACAACACCGACACTCACGTCGCCGCCTTTGAGTGGGATCCACCAACTCCACCATCCGTCACCGATAACGTGATTCGTCGCGGTGCCGCGCGTTCCGTAAACGGCGGAGGCCCATTGCGGATATTTCTCAGCAAGCTCACGGCTATCCCAGTCCTTCACGCCTTTCCATCTTGACCACGCCGCCGCGGTCGGATGCTCGGTATTGGATTTCCACCAACCTCCCTTTCTGGCGAGTAGTGCAGCCACGCCTGACGCATCGACAATCCAGCGCGAACGAACCGTTTTTGTCCCGTCGCCATTGCGAAATGTAACCGTTTGCTCTTTCCCGGACGAAAGCTGTACATCCGTCACAGTCACGGGACGCATAATGTGCGCACCAGCCACACCGGCACGGCGCAGCACCTCTTCATCAAATGCAGCGCGGTCCAGTTGATACGACGGGACGCGCACCTGATAAAGCGGGCCGAGCTCGCTGGCATCGGCCAGCGTTTTTACTTCGTCGTTCGTGAACCAAAATCGCAGCCCCTGTTTATTGAGGTGCGATTCGTTGAGGTATTGGGTCATCCCCAACACTCGACACATAAAGTAAGCACTCACTTCAACAGTCGCTTCGCCGACGCGTCGCGAAAGTTTCGCGGATTTTTCGAGGATCAAGACCCGAATCCCGGGATTTTGCCGCAGGAGCAGGGTCGCTGTCGCCCCTCCGGAAAGCGCTCCACCGATTACTACAACATCGTAGGTGCCATTCTCGGATGTCGTCGAATTCATCGGAAGTGCGTCGTGTTAAGAAATCGCAGCCACCGTCTCAGAGACGGGTTTATTTACCTTCTTAGGAACGAGTGAGAGCCGGGGGGAGAATGCAAAAAAACGTTGTGCGTTCACGAAAAAATAAAAAAGCCACATCCGCCATCTGATGGGGAAGCTTACGCCTTCATTACCCGCGAGTACCGCGTTCACGGCCGGGGCGAGTTGCAGCGTCTCAGTCGGGTTGAGAAATACCTCCGTGAATTCCTTGCTGCGGCGATACCACGAGGTCACGAACGTGAGATAGACGTCCATGACGTAGTTCACGCGGCGCGAGTAATCTTTGAAAAGACGGCGCTTCTTTGATTCATCGTTCAAAATTTCGTCGAGAGCATCCGCGGCTTTTTCCGCTGACATGATCGCCAGAAAAACGCCACTACTGAAAACCGGATCGATGAATCCGGCGGCGTCGCCCGCGAGCAGCCAGCGATCGCCGAAAAGTCTTGCATTGCGGTAGGAATAATCGCCGGCGGAATAAACTGGCGAGACGCGCTCGGCCCGTGTCATTCGCTCGAGAACCATCGGTTGCTCGCCGATGCACTTTTCCAGTGTCGCCTCGGCGGGAAGCTTCATCGCGCGGTATGTCGTCGTGTCCATGACCACGCCAATGCTCATGCGCGTCGGCGTAAGTGGGATCATCCAGAACCAGCGATCGAGTCCGCGCACCATGCGGATGAGCGTCCCGTCGATGCCTTCCGCGCGATCGACATTTTCGTAATGCGCGAAGACGGAAAACTTCTGGAGATGATCGTACGATTTCTTGAGCTTGAAAAAATTGCCGAGCGTCGTCTGCCGGCCACTGCAATCCAGCAAATACCGCGATTCAATTATCGATCTTGCGCCGTCTGACGTTTCGATGTCGATCTTTACCCGGTCTTCTTCGAACGCGATCTTCTTCACTTCCGTTTCTTCGCGAACTTCCGCGCCGTTCTCGCGCGAATGCTCAAGCAGCAACTTGTCGAACTCTGAACGCGTGACTTGATAAGCGCGGTCACGACGCGTGCGGAAGCCGTCCTTGAAATAAAATTTCACTCCCTTCGTGCCGCAGGCCGCAACAATTTCAGCGCCGAATTTCGGCAAGAAAGTGCGGTCGAGTTTTTCGCGCACGCCGAGACGATCGAACGCCTGCGTGCTGAAGGGCAAAAGGGATTCGCCGATGTGGAACCGCGGGAATTTTTCGCGCTCTAGAACGATGACGCGACGGCCCGCTTTTGCGAGCAAGGTGGCGGCGGTGCTGCCAGCTGGGCCGCCGCCGATAATCGCAACGTCATAAAGTGAGTCCATGGGCGAGTAATGTAGTTAATCCGTCGATGAGAATCTTAGCAAAATGCTCAGTCGGCGCACGATTCTATTTTTCGATGCGCCGCAGAATCATCAAGAAAGACTTGGTTCGCGAAACTCTTTTCAATCGAATCGATTCCGCTAGAATCTGCGCCGTCGATTGGAAGCTAAGCCACACTACTTGCGTCGATGAACAACGTGCACCTCGCCGTCCAGTTTTTCCTTCAGCTCGCGGTCATTCTTTTATTCTGCCGGCTTGTGGGCGCCATCGCTTTGCGTCTCGGTCAGCCGCAAGTGGTGGCGGAAATGCTGGCTGGCGTGCTACTCGGTCCATCGCTTTTCGGTCTGCTTTGGCCTGAGGCGCAGCATTGGCTCTTTCCGTGGGACACCACACAACAAATGCGCGACACCCAGAGCTATCTTTTCCCGGCGTCGCAGCTTGGCCTGGCGCTTTTCATGTTCATCGTCGGGATGGAATTCCGCGTCGACATCGTACAGCGCAGGCTGAAGAGCTCGATCGCCGTATCGGTCGCCGGCATGGTCACACCATTCGTGCTGGGCGCCGGATTGGCTTGGATTCTCTTTCACCACACGGAATCGTTTCCAAAGAAAACTTCCGTCGCGGAGGCGATGCTCTTCCTGGGCGCGTCAATGTGCATCACCGCGTTTCCGATGCTCGCGCGAATTATCCATTTTAAAAGACTCACCGGCACGACCATGGGGACGGTGGCGCTGGGGGCGGGTGCGATTGATGATGCGACCGCGTGGTGTCTGCTCGCCGTGGTGCTTGCCAGTTTTGAGCATAATTGGAGTCACGCGCTGGTGAACATCAGCGGCGGCATTGGTTACGTGGCTTTCACGCTGCTGATCGTGCGGCCGATGCTTGTCCGAGCCAAAGCGTGGCTGGTAGAAGACGGCGCGCTCACCGAAGCGGGTCTCGTTGTAGGGCTCGCGCTCATGGCGCTCGGCGCGTGGTTCACCGATCTCATCGGGTTGCACGCCGTCTTTGGCGCGTTCGTCATGGGTGCCGCGATGCCGCGCGGCGTTGTCGCGCGCGATATCGTTGCGCGCATCCAACCGCTCACGGTCGTGCTGTTGCTTCCGCTTTTCTTCACTTACTCGGGCTTGAACACAAAGATCAGCCTGCTCAATACCGGTTTCCTTTGGCTGATGTGCGGGGCGATACTGTTCGCCGCGGTGGTGGGCAAAGGCGTGGCGTGCTGGGTGGCCGCACGCGCCACCGGCATCGCGAATCGCGAAGCGCTTGGCATCGGTACGTTGATGAATGCGCGCGGTCTGATGGAGTTGATTATCATCAACATTGGCCTTCAGCGGGGTATTATCTCGGAAGGGCTCTTCGCCACGCTGGTCATTATGGCCGTCATTACCACGCTAATGGCCTCGCCTGTTTTCGAGCGGCTCGTCGGCACTGGCACACATCAACCTTTGCCCGAACCGGACACTGACTCTCCAGCCGAACTCGAACGCGTCCGCTGAATTCAAACCCAGAGCGTGCGATCGAATGTCCGGTACTGGATCGCTTCGCTGACGTGCTCGGTTAGGTGTCGGTCTTGCTCTCCAGGTCAGCAATTATACCTGAGACTTTCAGAATTCGATCGTAAGCGCTCGCGCTGAGATTGAGTTCGATCATCGCGACGCAAATGAGTTCATGCGAGTCCCCGTCCAATTTACAATGCTGTTTGAAGTGACGCGTAGCCATGCGGGCGAAGCAATTTGTTTTCGCGGCGCGCGAAAAACGCTGCTGGTGACGTTCGCGAGCGGAAGTGATTCGTTCGCGGATCGCCACCTCGGAGCCTATCGGGGCTCGAAGCCCTTCACGCGAGCGGAGTTTTTCGGTCGAAAAAGCGCTGGCGGCCTTTGTACACCGATTTTGTACACCGGCGACGATTTTTGAGCGTGTTTCAGAAAACGTGAGATCACACCGATTCAGCGATTTTCACTCTGACGCGCAAGTGAGAGCAGTCAGGAAAACATGAGCGCAACTGCCCCGCCATCTTTGCGAACGAGACGCTCTACCAACTGAGCTATACCCCCGAAATCGGAGAAAGATTATCGCGTCGATCGCGACTTTCATCAAGCATTGTCCGGCCGAATTTGGAATGCGCCGACGTCCTGAAGGAAAAGCTTGGTTTCTGCGATTCTTTCCGATACTATTCGGCAACGCCGCAGTTGAATGATTGCGACGCGAGGAGGTCCCCTATGAAAAACTACTACTCAAACAGCAAGCTGATCGTTCTTCTTTTTGCCGCAATGAATCTCGTACTCAGCTCAACAATTTACGCTGGCGGTGGTTACGATTACTCGCGGAGCGAACTGATGGGCAACAGCGGTTTGACGATCTTTAGAGGAGCGGATTTCGGCAACGAGATAGGCCTGAGTATCTCCATTGATGGAATTCCAATTACGACTCTTTCACGCGGTGAAGGTTATCGAGCCATCGTTCGGCCTGGTCACCATGTACTAACGGTCACGGACACACCATCCCCCTACGGCAAGACCAAGCTTACTCATCGAACCGTCAATCTGATCCCCGGTCAGAGTTATTCCTTTACCGCGCTGTGGGAAGTCGAGACGATCCTTCTCGAGGACGGCGGCTATCAGTATCACGGCTTTTACCGTTAACTGCTAGCTCAACGCTTTTTCTCAACGAAGCACGGTCGGAACGTTCATAGTTCTTGGACCGAGTTGCGTTTCGCTGATCGCGACTTTCGCCGGCGGCGCCGCAATCGCCGGCTTGCCTTTTGATTTGAGCGAATCGTTCAAGCTCGGCAAATCCTTGGTCAGCAACTGATCGAAGTCCTTGGTGACGTCTCCCAATTCTCGGCGCAGCGCGTCGATGTAAGCGATCTGATAATCACCCGGCTTGCCTTCGAAGCTCAGAAGCGCGCCGTAAAGTTGATCGGTGTGTTCGCGCAGGCGTTCTTCGCCGGTAATCGCGCCGCCTTCTTTCGTGGCAACGATTTTCTTGCGCACAGTCTCGATCTTGTCGTCGAAACCTTTGATGCTCTTTTTCAACGGATCATTTTCGGGAATGGCCGAAGTCGCTTTTGCCACATCGCGTCGCAAAAATAGAATCCGTTCCATCAATGCGCTTTCATCATTAAAAAGCGCGCGCACTTTCATGGCCGCATCGTACTGGGCCTTCCGATCTTCGGCGGTAAATTTCGCCCGCCGATCCAAGCCGACAGTCAGCTTCGTTTCGTACGTTTTTCCGGCTTTCGTCAGGCGAACAGTGTAATCGCCGGGGACGAGGCGAGGTCCGTGCGTGCCGGCAAAGGCAATTTGCGCCGCAGGCGGCACCCGCGGCGGCTTCTCACGCATGCTCCAGGTCACGCGAGTCAAGCCAGGCCGCTTGCTCGCCGGAACTTCATCGATCACGCGCCCGGTCGAATCGAGAATCTCAATTTTTAATTTTCCGAAAAGATGACGCGTCCGTTGATAATAGGTGATGACCGCAGCGTCCGGCGGATTGTCGCCGACAAACACGGCGTCGCCGTTGGCCCAACCGCCATTTCCTTCAATGCGTTGCTGCACTGGTCGGGCGGAAACGAATGCAACTTCCTGCGAGGTCACATCATTCGTCAGGTTACGAAGCGGGACAATGTCGTCGATGATCCAAATGCCGCGCCCGTGCGTTGCGAGAACGAGATCATTCTCACGCGGATGAATCGCCAAATC
>DATNKD010000082.1:0-2971 GCA_035603575.1 Chthoniobacterales bacterium | reverse complement strand
GGCGCCGGCGCGTATCTCGCGGTCAAGAGCGAAGGCGAAGTTTACGAAGCGGAGATCGCGCGGGAAAAAGCCGAGGTTGAAGAAAATCCCGCGGAAGAAATCGAAGAGATGTCGCTCTTCTATCAGCTTCAGGGGTTCAGCCCTGAAGAATCGCAGAAGATGGCGGAACGCCTGGCGCAAGATCCCGATCAAATGGTGCAGGCAATGGCGCAGAGCGAGCTCGGGCTTTCTCAGCAACACTTCGGCAAACCGTGGACGTCGGCATTTTCAGCGGCGCTCTCGACCGCGATCGGCGCATTCATTCCGATCATTCCATTCTTTTTTATGAGCGGCGTCCCGGCCGTGGTTGCGGCGTTCGTTATCAGCATCATCGCCCATTTCGCGGTCGGCGCGGTGAAATCGCTCATCACGATCCGTTCCTGGTGGGCATCAGGATTGGAAATGACAATGGTCGGCGTGATCGAAGCCGCCGTGACTTACGGTTTAGGTCTCGCTTTTGGCGCGATCAGTTAGGATCGACATTGCAGTGTGACATGTCCCAAAACCGAGCACGAAAATCCCATTCTTGGGACGCCTTGCGAAATCGAAAATTTTCGCAGCGGCTAACAAAACACTGATTAGAAGCAGCTTGTAGCGACAAGGCGCGTTTGGCATATGCTTTGCATATTAATGCGGCGCGACCATTCTGTTCTGCGTCGCTTCGGCTCAACCTCATATGAATTTACGTTTAATTGTTCTCTTCGTCACCGGTGTCGCGTTGATTTCAGCGGCGGCAGAAACTCAAGATCAGAAAACGCCAAGTCTCGATGAGTTGGTCGCGAAAAATATCGAAGCCAAGGGCGGTACGGACGCGTTGCGCGCGCTGCAATCGCTCCGGAGCAACGGTAGAATGATCGTGAACGAAGGGCAGCTTGAGTTCGCATATGCGCAAACCAAAAAGCGGCCAGGTGAAGTTCGGACAGAGTTCACCGTGCAAGGTATGACCGCCGTTCAGGCCTATGATGGCAAAGAAGGTTGGAGGATATCGCCGTTTCAGGGCCGCAAAGATCCGGAAAAATTGTCCGCCGACGACGCCAAACCGTTGATGGAAGACGCCGAAATCGACGGACCGTTGGTGGATTGGAAAGCGAAAGAGAGCACGCTGGAATATCTCGGACGGGAAGATGTCGATGGAACTTCGGCCTACAAAATCAAAGTGGTGCGGAAGAATGGTGACGTGAATTTCGTTTATCTCGATCCCGACCATTTCCTGGAGATCCGAATTTTAACTCAGCGGATCAGACACGGCGCACAGGAAGAAGTGGAAGAGGACATCAGCGATTACGAAAAAATCGGCGGTGTGTTCGTTCCGTTCTCGCTCGAAGCCGGACGCAAGGGCGATCCGGACAAGCAAAAAATCGTCATTGAAAAAGCTGAAGCCAACGTGCCGGTGGACGACGCGATCTTTCATTTCCCGGCAACAGCGTCGAAATAATTTTCCTCAATCATGCACTTATCAAATTTTCTTTCACTCGGTTTAAATTCGAAGCCGTTGTCGCGACTTTTTACGACGACGCCCTCATCCCAACGTTCTCCCTCAGGGAGAAGGGGCCGCCTCTCCCTTTGGGAGAGGATTGAGGTGAGGGCAACTCTTTTTGGTTTAATGCTCGGCATTGCCTATTGCTTTTCCGCGACGAGTTCGCGCGCTCAGGAGCCGACGTTCACGTCCGCCACAATTTCCGGTTTGGGCGCGCGTAACATCGGCTCGGCTGCGATGAGCGGACGCATCTCAGCCATCGCCGGAACGCGGGAACCTTCCGGAAAAATTACGCTGTTTGTCGGAGCCGCGAGCGGGGGTGTTTGGAAATCCGATGACGGCGGAACTCGGTATCGCCCGGTTTTTGACGAACAATTCGTTCAATCCATCGGAGCGATCGCGATAGACCCGAACAACAGCAAAAATGTCTGGGTTGGAAGCGGCGAATCGTGGACACGCAACAGCGTTTCAATTGGCGACGGAATTTATAAATCGACTGACGGCGGCGAGACCTGGAACCACGTTGGTTTGGAAAAATCGGAACGCATTGCTCGAATCGCGGTCAGTCCCGGAAATAGCGATACAGTTTTTGCCGCGGTCCCGGGTGCGCTCTGGAGCGATTCCTCCGACCGCGGTCTCTACAAAACGAGCGACGGCGGTAAGACCTGGAAACAACTTCTAAAGGGAGCGAATCTTTCGACCGGATGCACGGACGTTGCGATCGATCCGGCGAACGCCAACGCGATGTTTGCGTGTATGTGGGATTTTCGCCGCAAAGGTTGGGAATCTCGCTCCGGTGGCGATGGACCGGACAAACCTTCAGCCAGCGGATTATTTCGTTCGAATGACGGCGGTGAGACCTGGAGCGAAGTTACTCCGGAGGCCAGCAAAGGTTTTCCGAAGAAGCCTTATGGCCGGCTCGCGATTTCAATCGCGCCGTCGAATCCGAAACGCGTCTATTGCCTGGTTGAATCGCCCGACAGCGCGCTCTTCGTTTCCGACGATGGCGGTGCAACCTGGGACAAGCGGGACAAGAGCAATTGGATGGTCTGGCGTCCGTTCTATTTCGCGCGGCTAGTTGTCGATCCAAAAAATCCGGACCGCATTTTCAAACCCGATGGCGCGCTGATTTTAAGCGAAGACGGCGGCAAAAGTTTCGCCGTGGTCGGTGGTTTTCAAGGAAGCCACGGCGACGACCACGATGTCTGGATTGATCCAGTAAATCCGCAAACGGTGTTTTGCGGGGACGATGGCGGGATGTGGTACTCGTACAACGGCGGGAGCAAATGGTGGAAAGGCGAAAATCTTCCGGTCTCGCAATTTTATCATGTCAGTCTCGACGACGAAGATCCGTATCGCGTTTACGGCGGACTCCAGGACAACAGTTCGTGGGTGGGCGATTCTCAATATCCCGGCGGGATCACAAATCATCGTTGGGAAAATATGTACAACGGC
>DATNKD010000081.1:0-11001 GCA_035603575.1 Chthoniobacterales bacterium | reverse complement strand
AGCCCAGTTTGAGAAGGACATCGTCCAACAATGAGTCGAGCGCCGCCAGCTTGAAGGGCTTGAAGAGCACTGTCGCGTTCACTCGCCGGAAGAAAAACTCGATCGCCGGATTGTTCCGGTGGCCGGTAAAAAAAATGAACCGCCGAGCAGTAGCCGGCCGGACCCGCGTCACGGCCCAGTAGAACATCTCGCCCCCGACTTGCGGCATCACCATGTCGCAAATGATGAGATCAAAGGCGCCCTTCATGATCTCGCGCAGGCCCTCGACACCGCTCCGGACGGAGGTCACCTCATAAGAGCGGAAGACCAGGTGGTCGTGGAGAACCTCCCGGAAATCATCACGATCTTCGAGGAGCAAAACTCTCCGGGCCGGCCCCCTGAGCGGCGCCACTTCCTCGTCAATGTCGAGAGTGACGATCTCCGCGGGATAGGAACCTTGCGGTCGCCGGCGCATGATCCCAAGCCGATCAGCAAGACGGGTGCCCTCGGGACAGTGCGAGACGCTCTGTTCCCCAAACCGTTGAACACCGCTGCACTACAGCTGATTGTCGAGCCTAATCGACGACCTCGATGCCCATCTGGCGAGCTGTGCCGGCATCGTTTTAAGTTCGGTGTCGCGCCTTTCTTTTGACTGAGGTATCTGGGATTGCGGGCACGGCCCAAGCTGCAAAATCTTGCACTTTTGAACGATAACGGCCAATCGGAGCAACCTGAGTTGAGTATACCGCCGCCGATCCCGTTATCTGACGAGGAGCGCCGGATTCTCGAACAACCGATCGATCCGAGGGTTGTGCGAATCTTGAATGAGTTGCAGTGCTATTCTGAGTCGGTCGAACAGCTGCTTGCAAATCGCTATATTTTGCCGTTCCCCTGCGATCACGAGGCGAAACGCAAAGCTGTATCAGGCGAAGCGCCAAAACATGAAGGCGCTATTGTTTGATCGGGCCGCGCCCTAAATGACCGCCAGACCGCTCCTGCCCTTTGGCAAAGAAAAGTTTGCTATATGTCATATAAAATCCATCAACGTAATGGGCCGTTGCCTTTCCTTACCTTCTAAGACTACCGCCAATGGTCCGTAAAGCGTCAGCGGATAACCTGACCGGGCCTTGGCGTCGGTGTCGCGCGTTTAATTGGTGGATATCTTTTCTTTGGCGTCGGAATCTGGTTCGGCTGGTTGTTCGGGTGACCATGACGACCGGCTGTTGGTCGCGGCGTCGGTCTGGGTGTTGATGTTGGATTCGGCCGATGCGGAGTCGGCGTTGGCCCTGCTCCGCGACAGTGCTTGCGCGCTTCTTTTCTGGAACCGTAGCACTGACCGTCCCTCTCCCGACAATCCGTCTCCGTGGTCTGGACGACCTCTCCGTTGATGCAGCACCAACAGCGCGGAGGCGGTGGCGGCGGCGGTCCCGGAGGCGGGCCGGTCGGGTTGGGCACGTACACTGGAGGCGATCCACCCTGAGTACCGGTGCCACCAATCACCGGCTGCGGTTGCGGCGGCGGACGATTCGACTTTCGTCCATCTGCTGCTGCGAGAATGAGATCCAGACTCGGCAGCGGCGGAAAATTCTTGATTAGCGGGTGCGTCTTCATAATCCGCTTCAGATCGACTCGCCCCGGCTTCGGAAGTTTCTTCGAGCCGGCTTTCACATTGAGCAGTTGTCCGGCGCGGACCTCGGTCGATTGATCTGCAAAATCGTTCAACGAGAAACGCGCATCGCCTTCCAGAACGATCAGCCTGTCGTAACTGTCCGCTCTCGATTCGAAGATCACGGTTGTGCCCGTGATCCCGACCGTCACCGCTTTTGTCGAAATCCGGGCGGGGCCGGAATTCTTTCGCGCATAGAGCAGGATCGCCCCGCTGTCCAACCGGACGCTGCGACCAGCTTTGTTGAAGCTAAAGATCGTGTTCGCACCCAGACGCGTGATTGTCAGATCAGCGAAGGTCAGTTCCGAGCGCGAATCGTCTCCAGTCCGAAGTGCGGTGCCGTCGTCGACTTTGTCGTTAATCGCGGCGGGCCGTGCGTCGGTTTGTTCTGGCAAAAGTTGGACGTCGTGAAAAATGGCGGTGACGTGGCCTTCAGGTTCTGAAGTTTGCGATAAAGCGAAACTAGCGATCAGCGCTCCCGTCAGAACGAAAGCGCAAAACATCATTCGTGAACTAGAGGCCATGAAATTCAGCAGCTCCGAAATTATCTACTAAGTTCGTCGCTGAATGTCGACTACAGCGACCGGATAACGCCGCCGGCTAAATCTGCTGCCCCTTGCGCGCGACATCCGAAAAATTTGGTGGCAGATCAGCCACCTTTTTCATTACCAGCATCGAGCCGGCCGATCGCCATTTCGTAGCCAAAGCGTGACGAATCAGTTCATCACATACCTTCAACACGCCCGGTTCGTAATCGGGCGCTACTTCCGGCTTTTGCCGTTTTCGAAATTTATTTTTCACGCGGATCGAAAGACGCTTCAGTCTCCGATCGGCATCGCGCCATTTGAAATTGTCATTTGGCACGGCGTCATGAAACGCCGCCAGCGCGGGGTATTCGCCCGACGATTGCAACGCGTTCCAGTGCGCAACCACATCCGCGAGGACGCCTTCAAAAGTGTGATCGCCGTCAATGAAAAGAAAACCAAATCTCAAGTTCGGCAGCGGCACGCGCGAATCGGCCACGAGCAAACGCACGCGAACCTTGTTTGCCGTACGCGCCAGATAATCTTTGCACGCGCGGTCTTCGTTCGACCTGTTATCGATCGAGTAAATTTCGCGATCAGGTCCAGCGGCGGCGGCGAGCAGAACCGTGGAACCGGCTCGGTTGCGCCCGATCTCGAGAATGTTTCCGGACGTTGCTTTTACCGCCTTCCATAACAGCGCCGCCTCATCGAAACCCTGGCGGATAAGGCCGCGATTACGACTATCGCAAGTGAAGATCCATGCCAGATCTTCGAATCCTTCACTCGCGCTCGGGGTCAACTCTTCCACGGTAACGATGAACTCTGACTAACATTTAAGCATGATGTCGATCCGGTTTCCGCGCTGGGCGAAAAATGGTACTGTCTCGAACCTGTAGTCGCACAGCCGCGCGCCTTTAGACGTTGCTGCCGCTCCATTTCAATTTCTGGCGGACCACGCTGAAGAACGACACGTCCGGCATCGCCGCCAATTGCAGCGTCTTTTTCGCTTTCCGGATTTGAACGGTCGCGTCTTTCGCGATCCGGAGCGGCTCGCGTCCGTCCACGGTCAGATAAACCGGATAATCAGGCTCGGTCGCTTCCACCTCGATCACCGACTTTTCCGAAACGATGATGGAACGATTTGTCAGCACGTGCGGGCAAATAGGCGTGATCACAAATACCCCCGACTCCGGCTCCAAGATCGGTCCGCCGGCCGAAAGTGAGTAGGCCGTCGAGCCGGTCGGTGTCGCGATAATCAAACCGTCGGCATTGAACTCAGTCAGCGCTTCGCCGTTCACGCGTGTGCGCAGTCGAATCAATCGCGACAATTCGCCGCGGCTAAACACGGCGTCGTTCAGCGCAATCATCGGTTTGTGCTTTTCCTTCGAATCCCGCAAAACGACTTCGAGCAACGCGCGATTGCTAAATGTCATTTTGCCTTTGGCGATGCATTCGACCGCTTCCCGAAATGCCGGTGAGCTCACGCATGTTAAAAAACCGAGCGAGCCGACATTGATTCCAAAGATGGGCGGGCTCGCCTCGCCGAGTCCTCCGGTCACATTCAAAATTGTTCCATCGCCACCGACTACCACGATCAGATCGGCCTTGCTTCCGAGTTGGGCGATTGTGGTCTCGGAACGTTGACCGGCAACCGCCGCGGTCTCCTTCTCCAGCAAGACCGACATCGAGAAGCGGGCAAACTCCGCCGTCAGCGATTTGATCAGCTCCCCCACTCCAGGTTTACCGGTGTGCGCGATCAATCCGATCGTTTTCGGATGCATATAAAAAATTCCTGGTTGCCGTCTGCTCCGGTGATTGTCGATGCAACGAGGCCGACCACACGATAGTTCGCTTCTTCGACAAACTTCACAATTTTTTGCTGCGCTTTTTCGTGGAGCGCAGGCTCCCGCACAATTCCGCCACGGCCGACATCTTCGCGCTCCAATTCAAATTGCGGTTTGATCAGCGCCAGAATCATACCGTCTTGGGTTATCAACTCGAAAGCCCGAGGCAAGATCAAAGTCAGCGAGATAAATGAAACGTCGATCACGCAAAGATCGACAACGTGCGGGATCTGTTCGCGCAAAAGAAATCGCGCATTCACTTTTTCCATCACCACCACACGCGGATCATTCCTTAATTTCCAAGCCAATTGGCCGTGACCAACATCGATCGCGAATACTTTCGCCGCGCCGCGTTGCAATAAGCAGTCGGTAAATCCGCCGGTCGAAGCGCCGATGTCGAGCGCGGTCTTACCGCTAACATCCACTCCAAAGAAATCGAGCGCCCCGCTGAGTTTGAATGCGCCGCGACTTGCGAACTGCGGCGGCTGCACAATCGAAATCGGTGCGTCGACTTCAATTAGCTCGGCCGCCTTCGTGAATACGCGGTCCCCCATCCTGACTTCGCCCGCCATGATCGCGCGCTGTGCGCGCTCGCGGCTTTCAAAAAATCCGCGCTCGACCAAAGCCTGATCGACTCGCGCCTTCTTTGTCATTGGCTGCAAACTTCCAAAATCGAATCGTGAATCGCTCCGATCGCCGCCGTGAGCTCCTCCGACTTAATGCAGAGCGGCGGCATCAACACGATCACATTACGAATCGGCCGGGTCAGCAGCCCGCGGCCGCGCGCGGCGACGCAAACCTTTGCCGCAAGATCGACATCTTCCGTTTGTTTCAGCTCGATTCCCGCGATGAAGCCGCACTGGCGAACGTCATTCACCGCAGGCAACCCTTGCAGTTTAGCAAGTCCGGCAGTCAACTGCTCGATTTTCGGCTGCAATTTTTCCAGGACACTTTCTTTCTCAAAAACTTCCAGGCTCGCTTTTGCGGCGGCGCAGCCGAGCGCGTTTCCGGTGTAGCTGTGTCCGTAAGCGAGCGCTTTTCCTTGTCCGACCGAACCGTCGAAGCGCGAAAAAATCTCGTCCGTCACCAATGTCATTGCCAGCGGGAGATATCCTCCGCTAAGTCCTTTTCCCAACACCACGATGTCGGCGAGCACCGGTTCGTGCTCAATGGCAAACATTTCCCCCGTTCTTCCGAAACCGGTCATTACTTCGTCGACAATCAAGAGCGCGCCGGTTCGATTGCACCATTCGCGGACGGCACGCAACGTTCCCGGCGGCCAAAGCTTCATACCAGCCGCGCCCTGAATCAGCGGCTCGATTACAACTGCGGCAATCTTCGCCGTCTCCGTCCCAGAAATTCGATCGAGCGTTTTTAAATCGGGCACTTGTTGTGCGGGAAAATTCCATCGCGTCGGGCCGATCTGAAACATCGCGGCCGCGCCGAGTGCCGCTGCGCCTGCGGTGTCGCCATGATAACCGTGCTGAAAGGAGATGAATTGATGTTTTCTCGAATTTCTCAACCGCCAATATTGATCGGCAATTCGAAGGGCGACTTCGATTCCGGTCGAGCCGTCATCTGAATAGAAAACGCGGGTCAACGAATTCGGCGGAAAAAGATCGACAATCGCTTCGGCCAGTTCGATCGCGGCCGGATTGGTAAAGCCGAGAAACGAAGTGTGCGCCACTCGACCAAGCTGCGCGCGGATCGCGGCGTTAATGTGCGGATGGTTGTGGCCGTGGATGTTTGTCCAAATCGACGAGTTGCCGTCGATATATTCGCGGCCACGGCTGTCGCGCAGAATCGCGCCGTGTCCTTCGACCAGAACCAGCGGTTCGTGGTCGGGCGCGCACCAATTGGACACATTCGTGAACGGATGCCAGACAAACTTCTTGTCTGCGTTAATCAGCGCCTTTGTGTTCCATTCGCTCATCGCATTTCAGTTCGCAGCGATTGTCGAGCAAACAAGCCACGCCGTAGCATTAGCGAAGGCGGGTCTGCGGCGATCAAACGCTCTGTGTTCCACTCAGTCATTGGCTTGCTGTTCCTTAATTAGTTTATCGACTGTTTCCACGTCTTCGGCCGATGCGCGACGTCGTTGGTACTTCCGAAAAACGATGTCCTTGAGCGCTAGGAGATCCTCCAGCAGCGGAACATCGTAGTAGGTCCACTCGGTGTCGTCTTTCGATTTGGCTTGGAGTCGCCAAGCGCCTCCAAACTTGGTCGCGCGGACTTCTCGTTTTCGCCCATCTTCGTCTTTCTCGGTCCATATGTGTTGACTCGGCATTGCCTGGAAATCTTACATTAGCAGCCTTGAAGGACGCGGCCAGACTCCTGGTTTATTTGCTCGCGACGGTTCTTGTCGGCGCATTGCTGGCGCCGTGTCTTTTTTGGGCAGGGCAATGGCTTGCATCCCGCGGTTCATTTACTTTTCTCGCCCGATACGACTTCGAAACATTTTTTCATCGCGCGCTGCTCGTCGGCGCTGTGATCTTGCTTTGGCCACTCATTCGATCGCTGGAAGTCCGCAGCCTGAATGATTTGCAGCTTTCTCGAAATGCGCATCGATGGCGAGATCTGTTCGCAGGCGTAATCCTCTCGGCCACTCCCCTCCTCTGCTGCGGCGCGATCTTGCTTGTGTCGCCAATTTTTTCTCTGCGCGGCGCGATCAACTGGCCTGGCTTTTCAAAAGTGATCGCCGCTTCGATCGCCGTCCCTGTAATCGAGGAAATATTCTTTCGCGGACTCGTTCTCGGCATTCTTCTCAAAACCGGACGCAGGTATATGTCGATCTTCGTAACGTCGGCCTTGTATTCAATCGTCCATTTTTTGAAAGCGCCCGAACGAACATCGGCGCACGTGACCTGGATCTCCGGCTTCGATTCAATCGCGCATGCCTTTGTTCAATTTACCAATCCGTTTCTGGTCGCGGCGGGGTTCACCACTTTATTTCTGATCGGTTGGATTTTGGCCGATGCGCGATTGCAGACTCGCTCGCTCTGGTTGCCAATCGGTTTGCACGCCGGCTGGATTTTCGCCAGCGGCGCATTCAACAAAATCGCGTTGCGCCAGCTGATCGTGCTGCCGTGGCTTGGAAAAAATCTGTTGGTCGGAATCGTGCCGCTTGGAGTCGCGTGCTTGACGTGGCTAATAATGCGCGGCTGGTTGAAACATGTCGACGCTCGCAACACCTAGCTTTTTTCGCGGAATCGCGTCGTTGCTCTATCCGCCGTCGTGTACCATCTGCTCGGCGTCGGTCGACTTGGGCGAATATCTTTGTCACGAGTGTGAAGCGAAGGTTTCCCGAATCGTGCCTCCGTTTTGCGCGAAATGCTCGGAGCCGTTCGACGGCGCGATCACCACTACTTTCTCGTGCGCCAACTGCGCCCATCGCGTCCTCCATTTCGACGCCGCAGTTTCCGCTTACCGAAGCCGCGGAATCGTTCGCCATGTCATTCTCAATTTTAAATACGGACGCCAAATCCATCTTCGCCACCTGGTCGCGCGCTGGCTGGTGGCCGCGCTCGACGACGAACGTCTTCGTGAACGCCGTTTCGATGCGATCGTTCCCGTGCCGCTCCATCCGGCGAAACAGCGCGAGCGCGGGTTTAATCAAGCGGCACTGCTCGCGGAATGGTTGAGCCCGCGTCTGGCGCTGCCGTTGCGCCCGGTTCTTCAACGCGTTCGTTTTACGACAACCCAGACCGCATTTGACCGGGCCGAGCGCATGCAAAACTTGCGCGACGCATTCCGTTTACGAAAAAACGGAGACGTGCGAAACTTGCGTGTGCTCTTGATTGATGATGTCTTAACTACCGGATCCACCTTGAGCGAATGCGCGCGGGTGTTGAAAGAAGCCGGCGCCAGATTGGTCTATGCCGCGACGGCCGCCCGCGCCTGATTGCCATGGCCATTTTCAAAAAACCGACACTCAAAACCCAGCCGCGCAAGAGGCGCGACATTCCGCAGGGACTGTTTCAAAAGTGCCCGGGCTGCAATGAAGTGATCCACGAAATCGAGCTGAATGAAAATCTGCGGGTTTGTCCGCGGTGCGATTATCACTTTGCCCTCTCGGCCAAGGACAGGATCGGCAATCTGCTTGATTCCCAAACGTTCGTCGAGATGGACGCGGATTTGAAATCGGTCGACACGCTCCGTTTTCAAGGAATGGCCAGCTACAAAGATCGGCTGAAAAGTTATCAGGAACGCACAGGGTTATCCGACGCTGTCATCAGCGGTCATGGGATGATCGACGGTTATAAAGTCGGGCTCGCGGTGATGGATTTTGGGTTTCTCGCCGCCACGATGGGTTCCGTTGTTGGCGAACGAATCACTCGCGTGATTGAATACGGTACCGACGAAGGCGCCGCCGTCGTCATCGTCTCCGCTTCCGGCGGTGCCCGCATGTACGAAGGCATGCTCAGCTTAATGCAAATGGCCAAAACCAGCGGCGCGCTGGCCCGTCACGCGGACAAACGACTTCCTTACATTTCCGTCCTGACCAATCCGACCACTGCCGGCGTGATGGCCAGCTTTGCCTCGTTAGGCGACGTCATTATTGCCGAGCCGAAGAGCATGATCGGCTTCGCCGGACCGCGCGTGATCAGGGAAACAACCCACCAGGATTTGCCAAAAGGATTTCAGACCGCGGAATTTCTCGAGGAACACGGCTTGATCGACCTGATCGTGCATCGCAAAAAAATGCGCGAAACGATCAGCCACTTGCTCGGGTATTTCTCTTCCGTGTCGTGAACGTGGGAGGGGCCTCAGTGCCGCGACTGTCCTCATACAAGGAGGCGCTTGCCTGGCTCTATAGCCTCCAGCGCTTCGGGATCAAGCTCGGCCTGGAAAATATCCAGAGATTGATTGCCGAGCTGCGTGTCGATCTTGGCAACGCGCGCGTCATTCATGTCGCCGGCACCAACGGCAAGGGGTCCGTCTGCGCGATGATCGATTCAATCTGCCGTGCGCAAAAATATCGGACCGGGATCTTTATCTCCCCTCACCTTGTCACTTTTCGCGAACGAATCCGCGTCAATGGTGAAATGATTTCTGAAAAAGAAGTCGCGACCGGCCTGGCCAATATTCGGAAGCTCGTCGCGGATTGGGAGCCGCACCCGACCTTTTTTGAAATCGCGACTGCGCTCGCGCTGAAACGTTTCGCCGAAGCGAAGATCGACATCGTCATTCTTGAAACGGGATTGGGCGGTCGCCTCGACGCGACCAACGCTGCGCAATCGACCGTTGCCGTCATCACGCCGGTTGCTCTCGATCACGAAAAATGGCTTGGCGATTCACTGGAAAAGATCGCAAGTGAGAAAGCCGGAATCATCAAAGCGCGAACGCCGGTTGTTTCTGCGCCGCAGCTTCTAGAGGCCGAGAAAGTGATTCGCGCTCGCGCCGCGGAATGTGAAGCGCCTTTGCAATTTGTAACCGAAGCTTACGGCAAATCGCCAATCGCGCTGCGCGGCGAACATCAAAAGCTCAACGCGGCCCTCGCCGTCGCTGCCCTCAAACTTGACTGCTTAAAGCAGTCAAGTTCCAAGAACGTTAAAGTCGAGATCGACGATGCCGCGATTGCGCGCGGGCTCGCCACCGTCGAGTGGCCGGGGCGTTTTCAATGCTGGGACAAACGCACCGTCATTGATGGGGCGCATAATCCGGCCGCAGCGCGCATTCTCACCGAAACCTGGCGGGAAATTTTTGGCGACGAACGCGCAACCCTCATTCTCGCGATTCTCTCCGACAAAGACTTGAGGAAAATCTGTGAAGCGCTCGCGCCGATCGCTGATCTTGTTCTCCTGCCAAAAATTCGAAGCGAGCGCGCCACTGATCCGATCGAGCTTCAAAAAATATTTATCGATCTTGGAAGCAAATCGGAAATTTGCGCGAGTTTTGCCGACGCATTTGGCAAAGCCCAGGAACAAAGAGATCCCATTCTCATCACCGGCTCATTGCATTTCGCCGGCGAAGCGCTCGCGCATCTTCAGGGCAAACCCGCGGCATTCGAAGAATGCGCGCAGTGAATTAGGTCTCAATCCGCGGGAACAACGGCACCGGTTTGCCCACGACATGTCCGTCAGGCAACTTTCCCCACTCCGCGTCTGCGAGTGAGAATCGTTCTTCTTTTCCGCTGAGCTCCATTTTCCAGTTGAGTTGATCAAAAATTCCATGCGCAGCTTTCGGTAACATCGGCGAAATCAAAATCGCGACGATACGAAGCGATTCGATCAGAATGTATAGGAGTGCTGCTAATTGCTGCATCTTCGCGGGATCTTTCGCGAGCAACCAAGGCGCCTCGCGATCAATGAGGCGGTTCAAGTGAAAACAGATTCCGCGGATATGGTGAACGGCGTCTTCCGCCCGGTTGGGAATGAGACTCGGGTTTTTCGGTGGACCGCCGTCGAAAGCTTCTTTGAAACCCACGAGTTCAATGATTACGAGCGATCGACATTCATCATGGTTTTTCGCGTTAAAGGAAGAGACAGAGATTCGACTGTCGATGTACCGATACGCCATGTTCAAGCTGCGATTGACCAGATTTCCGAGCGAGTTCGCTAAGTCCGCATTGAATCGATCAACAAGTCGTTCCTCGCTGAAATCCGCATCGCCGCCGGTGCCGATGTCGCTGATCAAGTAATAACGGATCGCTTCGACGCCGTATTTGTCAGCGAGCACGAATGGATCGATGACGTTCCCGGCACTCTTGCTCATCTTGGCGCCGCCGAGATTCCACCAACCGTGGACGAGCAGTTGCGGCATCGCGTCATCCGGAAATCCGATCGCGTGGAGCATGATCAGCCAATAAATGCCATGTGCCGGAACCAGAATGTCTTTGCCGATGATCTGGAGGGTGTCTTTCGTCCAGCGATCGCGAAATTCCGGCGGCTGCTTTTGGTAGTTGTCGATCTTCGGATCGTAGCCGGCGAAGCTGATGTAATTGCTTAGCGCGTCGAACCAAACGTATGCGACGAAATCTTTGTCGAAC
>DATNKD010000080.1:0-2689 GCA_035603575.1 Chthoniobacterales bacterium | reverse complement strand
GAGCACAAGCTGCCAAGGATCAGGATTGGAATAAAGCCATCGAGCGTTTTCGCAAAGCCGCCGAGATTGATCGAAAATACACGCAGAACCTCGCCATCGCCTATCAACAGCGCGCATTTTCCTACGCCAACGATCAAAGGTTCCAGGATGCGTTGAACGATTTGAACGAAGCGATAAAAATCAACTCGCGAGATGCGCGGGCTTACGAGCAACGCGCGGCGATCGAAATAAAGATCAACGATTATGACAAGGCGCTGGCCGATTACGGGGAGGCGATCAAGGCCAATCCGGACGAGATCAAATATCATCTTTATCGGGGCTACATTTACGAACTGCGCGGCGACTTACAGAACGCAATGGCCGATACCGAGGCTGCGTTGAAGATCAATTCGAAGAACAAAGAAGCTCTGGACCGCAAACAGCGCTTGCAAAAGATTCAGTCGGCGACAGCGCCGACTCCTCCGCCGAACGCTACTCCGGTAGCGGCGCCTCCAAAGAAAAAGCCGTAAATCGCGTTTTGCGCGGAGACTGGTCAGGATTTGCTGCCGTTCTGAGAATCGGCGCCGGCCTCTACTTTCGGCGGCGGTAAAAAACGTCGCTTGCGCCGATTGGCCGGCAACGGCGTCAATGTCATAGTGATATTGCGCCCGGTGATCTTTGGTTCCATTTCCACCTGCGACATTCCGGAAAGGTCATCGCGCACTTTTTCCACCAACTGCATCCCGAATTCCTGGTGCGCCATTTCGCGACCACGGAATTGAAGCTGCACCCGAACTTTATTGCCGCGCTCGAGAAATTCCTCGCCGTGGCGGACCTTGGTCAAATAATCGTGCTCGTCGATATTCACCCGGAATTTGATTTCCTTCAGCTTTGCACCACCGGCTTTTTTGTCTTTGTCGTGCTTGGAAAGATCGTAACGAAATTTTCCGAGCGAAACGATTTTGCAGACCGGCGGATTGGCAGTCGGCGCGACTTCGACCAGATCGAGGCCGCGGCCCTGTGCTTCACGCAAGGCATCCGACAATTTCATGACGCCGAGCTGTTGGCCGCTCGTTCCCAAAATGACCCGGACTTCGCGAGCGCGAATGCGGCCGTTTACACGAAATTGTGGTTGCAGATTAGTCTGATCTCCTGGACGGCGAAGCGGGAGTGCGCCATTTCGCCGGTGTTTCTTTCATCGCATAATCAACGTTCACTTTCGCAAAACGCCGATGCACTCTGCTTCGCCACGGCTGCGATGACCGCGACGAAGTGCCCGCATCATTATTCGCGAGCCGAAGGGAAGTTGTAGGCAACATTTCGATGCTGGCAAGATGAATCTCGTTCCCTATTGCGATTTAAAAGAAGCAAGGTGCGGGCCTACAAACGAATTCACTTTGGCGGTGGATCACCGAAATGCGCCTTATGCGCAATATAAGCCGTCGCGTCGTCCAACATGCTGTCGAGCGTTGCCGACAGCGGTTCGAGTTTCACCACTCCGGAAAATATCGCGCGGTCTCCAATTTCAGTGTCGATAACAAAAGAAGGTCGCTGCGTAATTTGCATCGCATGGAATTCGGCGGTGCTTGCACGCATCCGCTTTTCCACCGCTGAGGATTGCGCCGTCTCGAGCAATTTCTTCTTTTCCAGATTGCCTGCACCGGCGCCGACCGCGACCGCGACGCTCCAATCGCTCACTTTCTTTCCATCTCGCAAAGCTGCATTGGCGAGCGCAAGCCGGACGCGATCATCCGTGATGCCAAAGTCTTTGGCCGCCTCCGCCACGGCGTTTGGGGCAAGCCATTCCTTTAAAGTCGGGTCGTACCAATCGGTTCGGAGCATGAACGGCGCATGCATCATCATTCCGCTGCGGCGGTAGAACCACTGCTCCTGCTCACGGGAAGTGGGTAAGCCGCTCGGATCCATCAGCGCGATCTTCCATTGAAACTCAACGCGGCCGTCGTAGCGCCTTTTCAGTTCCGCCCAGGTCGGTTCCGACCAGAAGCACCACGAAGAAACGACGTCGAGATAATCAGTCATTGTGATTCGCATATTCTGAATTGAGCGTTGGACGTTGAGCGTTGGACGTTGGACGTTTGCTGCCAATCAAGGTCAACGCTCAACGCTCAACGCTTAACATTCAACTTTCAACGGCTCAACGGCTGCGGCGGCTAAATCGGTACATTGGATTTTAATCACATCTTCTTATTTATCGCGGTCATCTCGCCACTTCTCGTACTGGCGCGTGCGTGGCGGCCGGGCGGAATTTTTCGTGGCTGGCGAATCGCCGCGATTATCGTACTCGCCATCACCGGCGTTGCCTGGCTGTTTTTTCGTGAACATGCCGGTTACGTGGGTGGTGGGGCCTGGTTCGCGCTTCTATTTTTGCCGGCGGTCGGTCTGCGAAAAGCGTCGCAACTCGCCGCCCAGGGCCGTTACGAATCGGCCAGACGGCTCACGACGACGCTCCAATTCTTGCATCCAACCGCGCAGTTACGAGATCAGCTTCAACTTTTTCAAAGATTAGAATTGCGCGGAGGCGCGGGCGACGAAATCAGGACCGAGAATGCCCAGCAAGATCGACATGGGCGATTACGCAATGCTCCTGTCGTGGCTATTTTCATCCTGCTCAACATCGCCGTTTTTTGCATCGAACTCTGGAGGGGAGCATTGACCAATCCGACGACGTTGCATCGGCTCGGCGCGCTCG
>DATNKD010000079.1:0-2742 GCA_035603575.1 Chthoniobacterales bacterium | reverse complement strand
CGGTAAAACCGAACACAAAAGGAAAGCCGTCGGCAAGACAGGTCCGCATTTCATGAACCGTGCTGATCCGATGATAAGAAGTGATCTGATGTTTCCTGGCGTCGGAATAGCACTTCGCACTCGGCTTTTTCGTAAAATCAGAAACTCGATAGGGCCATTCTTTTTCAGGACAAACGCCTTGTTTGGCGAGCGACTTGATTCCGTCGCGAAGAAAAGCGCCGCTGTCCTGCTTCACGGTGCCTTCGATCGCGCGTTCGTTGTAGTAAACAAACAGCCGGCTTAGATCGACAAACGGGCAGCCGTCCCTTAACTCAAGAAACTCAAGCGCTCCGACCAATGCATGAGCGGTACAGGCACCGATCGCTCCCTGATTTTCCACGGGCGAACATTTGGACCGCAGGTCCACTTTGCTCGGCAGCTTCGCGAGCCTCGGCGCAACCACGCTGTAGGAAAAATCGCGCTGATCGGGCAAGTCCGGCAACCATCCGTACCATTTGGGCGAACGGGTGTTGATTTTCGCGCTCATACTATTTGTTGCATTTCGTTCACGGGATTGCGGCGAAAGCGGCACTGACAACGATGTCGAGAACGCCGTTGATAAAAGTATCGATTTGGACCGCTGCCAGACCGGCCTGCTTGAGAGCGCGCATCTCGGCCACGTCGGCTTGTCCTTTGACCAGGCTTTCGAATTCATCCTTGCCGATGTCGCCACGGGCAAGGTCTTCGAGCCAGCGCTTGAGATTGTCCTTGGACCTCTCCAAAAAATCTCTGACGTCGCTAACCGCCCGGTGAGTGTATTGCTTGAAGAGTTTTTCGGCGAGAGCTTTGGATTGATCCTCGACGCTCTTCAAGATGCTGCCGATGTCGATGTTGGCCATAATCGGTCTACTCCTTTGCTTTCGCCGGCTTTGGTTTTCCGCTTTCGAGCTGAATAATCTGATCGAAAGCGTCGGCTATCTGCTTTTTCTTCTCGGCGATAAAAGTCGCGCTCAGGCTGCCTTTCGCCTTCCACATTTTCAAAAAGCCACCGACGAGATCCCGGTTTGGATCCCTAAGAATGTCCCATTGAGCAACCGTTAGTTTGTTAAGTTGCCGGCCGCGATCGTACTCGTAAGCCTTGTCCAACTGTCTGACCAACGCTTCTACTTCTTTTTCATGGTCATCGTAGCTGGCAGTGGCTTTACTGATCAGAGCCAGCGTATCCACCTTTGCGCTCGTCGCGTGTTCGTAGGCGACCTGGTCGTAGCGCGCGATGAGAGTGCATCCCGTCAGGAAAAGGGACGCCGAAATGGCGATGAGATTGCGGGAACGAATCTTGTTCACTGCGAAACGGTTTCCTTTGGGATGGGGTCGCGTCTCACCCGTTGAATACGACTTTCAGAAGCTGAAGTTCGCGCAAAGCTTTTAAAAAGATCGCGTTTGATCTTGCTCAACGGACCTCAATCGCCCGGAAGCAATTGTGGCGAGCAGCGCAAAATAGGTGGATCGAGCAATCCCTTGCTCGATGGCAAAAATTTGGCGGCGAAGCCGCATATATTTAGCATCGCCCCTACAGAAACGGAAAACGCCCAACGTCCAACGCCGAATTTGCGTATCCATTCGTGGTTAAACTTCGATTATGATCACCGGCCTTCGCAGGACCTACGGCACGGCAAGGAGTAAGAGCATTATTAAGAGTGAGAGGAAGATTAACCATGCAGTTGCTCATACTCTTGAGGAACGGTAATCTGTTGGCTGGATGATTTCGCAGGAAAAGGAGACGTTTCAGTTCGACGCGATTGACGATGTGGTCAGCGACATCGCCAAGGGGCGCATCGTGATCGTGACCGACGATGCCGACCGCGAGAACGAAGGCGACCTGGTGATTGCGGCGGAGAAAGTTACGCCCGAAGCGGTCAATTTCATGGCGACATACGGACGCGGTTTGATTTGTGTTCCGATCTCGAACGAGCGCGCCGAGCAGCTTGGATTGCAACGGATGGTGACGCAAAATCGGGAAGCGCAACGAACCGATTTTACTGTTTCGGTGGATGCGGCGCGCGGGGTTACAACAGGAATCAGCGCTTACGATCGCGCGACGACAATTTTGGCGATCGCTAATCCACACTCATCGCCAGACGATCTGACGCAGCCTGGTCACGTGTTTCCGTTGCGCGCAAAAGACGGTGGAGTTTTACGCCGCGCCGGTCACACCGAAGCGGCGGTTGATCTTGCGCACATGGCTGGATTGCAGCCGGCCGGCGTGCTCTGCGAAATCTTGCACGACGACGGAACGATGGCGCGGTTGCCGGAGCTGATGGAGTTCCACAAAAGGCACGGCCTGCGCATTTGCACGATCCAAAGTCTGATCGCGTATCGAAGAAAACGCGAAAAGCTGGTCGAGCTCGAGCAAGTGGTAAAATTGCCGACTGATTACGGCGATTTCGATTTGCATTTGTATCGCGCGACACTCGACGGGATGCATCATCTTGCGCTGGTGAAAGGCAAGATCGACAAGAACAAGCCGACACTGGTGCGCGTCCACAGCGAATGTCTCACCGGCGACGTGTTTGGGTCCCGCCGGTGCGATTGCGGGAATCAGTTGCACGCGGCGTTGCGCCAGATCGCTGAAGAAGGAAACGGCGTGTTAGTTTACATGCGCCAGGAAGGACGCGGGATTGGGTTGGCCGCAAAAATTCACGCCTACAAATTGCAAGAGGAAGGACTCGACACGGTCGAAGCCAACGCCAGGCTCGGCTTGCC
>DATNKD010000078.1:0-29084 GCA_035603575.1 Chthoniobacterales bacterium | reverse complement strand
TTCGCGCTTAAGTTGAATGAGCAGACACTCGCGCAAATCGCGCGCGCCCACGCCCGGCGGATGAAAGCTTTGAATCAGCGTGAGCATGTTCTCGAAATCTTCCTTGGGAATTCCGGTATTGAGCGCCATTTCTTCCGGTGTGGTCTGCAAAAATCCGTTGTCGTCGATGTTGCCGATGATCAACTCGGCCGTTTTGCGATCGTCCCCGTCGAGCGCGTTTTGGTTGAGCTGCCCCATCAAATGCTGCTGCAGCGTCTCCTGGGTTGGGATCGAATCGAAAAAGAATTGTCGCTTTTCTTCCGCTTCCTGCGAGCGACCGCTGTAGCTGCTCGATTGCGCCATGTAATCGCGCCACTCCTCATCGAGCTTCGCCAGCTTATCGAACTCCTCTTTGAAATTGTCCTCAGCGGGCGGCGTCTCCGATTCAGGCGGTGCATCCGAATTGGGCGCGTCCGGCAACTCTTCCAGCACCGGATTCGTTTCCATTTCCTGCTGAACGAGATTCCGGAGTTCTAACAGTGGCGCCTGCAGAATGAGCAGACTTTGCTGGAGTTGCGGGGCGAGGACCTGTTGCAGAGAAAGATTCTGCGTTTGATGCATCCCAGGACCGGCCATACGTGGAGTTTACTGTCGGGCGAGCGACAGGCAAGCAGGTTACGGGCCGCACCCCTCGTGTCCGCAGTAATTTCGCACTGACGAACAATTTCGGGAACACGACTTGCTACCCAGTTGGGCAGTCGATCACTCCCGAATGAAACGGATTCTCCTCGCCCTATTACTATCCGGCACGACGCTCGTGATGTCATTTAGTGCTGCGCAAACGCCAGATGCGAATCAGGAACAAAAACTCCTCGCCCTGATCAAAGAAGTCCAGACCCAGCAAGCGCGGCTCACCGAAAATCAGGCGAAGATTGAAGAGAAACTCGCTGCAGTCACCGAAACCATTCGCAGCGCCCGAATTTATACGAAACGGGAAAAATAATGCGCGTGAGAATTCTTTTCTTTTTTCCAGTGTTGCTCGCTCTTGGCGCGGTCAGCGCGCAGTCGCCTACGCCAATTGTGGTTCAGGCCGCTTCCGCTACGACCGTAACATCGACATCTTCCAAATCGGCCCCGACGCCGACAGACGCCCATTCCATTCCAGAGGCGATTAAGTTGCTCGAGCAAATCAAAGCCGCGAATGAAGAAGTTTTGGCAAAACAAAAGGCCGCTTTGGAGCGGCTCGATGAATTGCAAGACGCTGCTGACCAACTCAGAATCTTCGCCAAGCGCGGTTAAGCGCTTTGTGCGCAGGCGGTTTGTGGCCCGCAGAAACCACAACAAATGCGATCACGAGGAGGGATGTGCCTTGTTGCTGGCCTAAAAATCTGTGCGATGATCAATTCCTCTCGAGCTCTGGGAAGGACTATGCGTTGTCGATCTTACGCGTCGAATTCACGCCGCGAAGATAATTCGGAACTGCTGATTTCTTTTCGACCATGAAAAAAAACAATTCTACTCCGCGTGGCGCGCGAACGGCCAGCAGTTCGCATTTTGAAAATGGCCAACTCGACAGCAAGCAGCTGCTAACCGCTTTGCTGGCATTCAAACGTGGTGATTTTTCTGCGCGCCTGCCGGAGGACTGGACCGGAGTCGCCGGCAAAATCGCTGACACGTTCAACGACGTGATCGCGAAGAACGAACGAATGACGAATGAACTCGAGCGGATCGGACGCGTCGTCGGCAAAGAGGGCCGCATCACTCAACGAGCGTCGCTCGGCGACGTTTCAAACTGCTGGGCCGGCGCAGTTGCGTCGGTCAATGGTCTAATCGGCGATCTGGTTCACCCGACGAGTGAGATGGCGCGCGTGATCGGCGCGGTCGCCAAAGGCGATCTCTCCAAGACGATGGCCACGGACATTGAGGGCAGGCAATTGGAGGGAGAGTTTTTGCGCACCGCTAAGACCGTAAACCGAATGGTCGACCAGCTCGGCGCATTTGCGTCAGAGGTGACGCGCGTAGCTCGTGAAGTGGGCACCGAAGGAAAACTTGCCGGGCAGGCAACCGTCAAAGGGGTTGCGGGCACATGGAAGGATCTCACTGAAAACGTAAACCTGATGGCCGGCAACCTGACCGCGCAGGTGCGCAACATCGCCACGGTGACGACGGCAGTGGCGAACGGCGATCTGACCAAGAAAATCACTGTCGATGTCAAAGGCGAGTTCCTCGAATTGAAGGACACGGTCAATGTGATGGTGGATCAACTCCGCTCCTTTGCTTCGGAAGTGACGCGCGTTGCGCGGGAAGTCGGTTCGGAAGGAATTTTGGGCGGCCAGGCTCGGGTCGAAGGCGTTTCCGGCACATGGAAAGACCTCACGGATTCGGTGAATTTCATGGCTCGGAATCTTACCGGTCAAGTCCGCAACATCGCGGAAGTAACAACCGCGGTCGCACGCGGCGATTTGTCGAAGAAGATCACCGTCGATGTTAAAGGCGAGATTCTGGAGCTGAAAGACACCATCAACACCATGGTGGACCAGCTCAGCTCGTTTGCGTCGGAAGTCACGCGTGTCGCGCGCGAGGTCGGCACCGAAGGGAAGCTGGGCGGCCAGGCCGATGTCCGCGGCGTCGCCGGCACCTGGAAAGATTTGACCGACTCGGTGAACTCGATGGCCGGCAACCTAACAGACCAGGTCCGCAACATTGCCGACGTCACGACCGCGGTCGCAACTGGCGACTTGTCGAAGAAGATCACGGTCGATGTGCGCGGCGAGATTTTGGAATTGAAAGACACCATCAACACCATGGTGGACCAGCTGCGGTCGTTCGCATCGGAGGTTACGCGCGTCGCGCGCGAAGTGGGCACCGAAGGAATTCTCGGTGGTCAGGCTGAGGTCCAAGGCGTTGCCGGCACGTGGAAGGATTTGACCGACAACGTGAACATGATGGCCGGCAACCTGACCGCCCAGGTGCGCAACATCGCCGAAGTGACGACCGCGATCGCAAAGGGCGATCTATCCCGCAAAATCACCGTGGACGTTCAGGGCGAAATTCTGGAAATGAAAAATACCATCAACACGATGGTGGATCAGCTCAGTTCATTCGCCGCGGAAGTAACGCGCGTCGCGCGCGAAGTGGGCACCGAAGGAAAACTCGGCGGCCAGGCCGACGTCATCGGCGTCGCCGGCACTTGGAAAGATCTCACCGACTCTGTGAATTCCATGGCCGTCAATCTTACCGATCAAGTGCGAAACATTGCCGAAGTCACTACCGCGGTCGCGACCGGCGACTTGTCCAAGAAGATCACGGTCGATGTCAAAGGCGAAATTCTTGAGCTGAAGAACACGATCAACACCATGGTGGATCAGCTCAGTTCATTCGCCGCGGAAGTAACGCGCGTCGCTCGCGAGGTGGGCACCGAAGGAAAACTCGGCGGCCAGGCCGATGTCCATGGCGTCGCCGGCACTTGGAAGGATCTCACCGATTCGGTCAACTCGATGGCCGTCAATCTTACCGATCAAGTCCGAAACATTGCCGAAGTCACCACCGCGGTCGCGACCGGCGACTTGTCGAAAAAAATCACGGTCGATGTGCGCGGCGAGATTTTGCAGCTCAAAGATACGATCAACACCATGGTGGACCAGCTCCGCTCCTTCGCGTCCGAAGTCACGCGCGTCGCGCGCGAAGTCGGCACTGAAGGAAAACTCGGCGGGCAAGCGGACGTTCGCGGCGTCGCCGGCACTTGGAAAGATTTGACCGACTCGGTGAACTCGATGGCCGGCAACCTGACCGGACAGGTGCGCAATATCGCCGAAGTGACAACCGCCGTCGCGCGCGGCGATTTGTCCAAAAAAATCACGGTCGATGTCAAAGGCGAAATTCTTGAGCTGAAGAACACGATCAACACCATGGTGGATCAGCTCAGTTCATTCGCCGCTGAAGTAACGCGTGTCGCTCGCGAAGTGGGCTCCGAGGGACAGCTTGGCGGGCAAGCCGACGTCCGCGGCGTTGCCGGCACTTGGAAAGATTTGACCGATTCCGTCAATTCGATGGCCCGAAACCTCACCGGTCAGGTCCGCAACATCGCCGATGTGACGACCGCAGTCGCCAATGGTGACTTGTCGAAAAAGATCACTGTCGATGTGCGCGGTGAAATTCTCCAACTGAAAGACACGATTAATACGATGGTGGACCAACTGCGATCGTTTGCGTCCGAGGTTACTCGCGTGGCGCGGGAAGTGGGCTCGGAAGGATCGCTCGGCGGTCAGGCGCGGGTCGAAGGCGTTTCGGGAACATGGAAAGACTTGACCGACTCAGTGAATTTCATGGCGTCGAACCTGACCACACAGGTGCGTAACATCGCCGCCGTCACCACCGCTGTGGCTAGTGGCGACTTGTCGAAAAAGATCACCGTCGATGTCAAAGGTGAGATCCTCGAATTAAAGAACACCGTCAACACGATGGTGGACCAGCTCAATTCGTTTGCATCCGAAGTGACGCGCATGGCCCGCGAGGTGGGCACGGAAGGAAAACTGGGCGGACAAGCCATCGTTAAAGGCGTCGGCGGAACATGGAAAGATCTGACTGACAGCGTGAATTTCATGGCCGGTAACCTGACCAATCAGGTGCGCGGCATCGCTCGCGTCGTGACCGCCGTCGCGAACGGCAATCTCAAGCAAAAACTTTTGGTAGAAGCGAAAGGCGAAATCGCCGAGCTCGCTGACACGATCAACAGCATGACTGACACGTTGGCCATTTTCGCCGAACAGGTCACGACGGTTGCGCGCGAGGTAGGAGTGGAAGGAAAACTTGGCGGACAAGCAAACGTGCCCGGTGCATCCGGAACGTGGCGCGATCTAACCGACAACGTGAATCGACTCGCGGCCAATTTGACCACGCAACTTCGCGCGATTGCTGATGTAGCAACGGCGGTCACTGAAGGCGATCTGACTCGGTCGATCCAGGTCGAGGCGCAGGGCGAGGTCGCCGTGGTTAAAGACAACATCAACGAGATGATTCGGAATTTGAAAGACACCACGTCGCGCAACGAAGAGCAGGACTGGCTCAAAACCAATCTCGCAAAATTCACCCGAATGCTCCAGGGCCAGCGCGACCTGTTAACCGTTGGAAAGTTGATCTTGTCCGAGCTTGCACCTCTCGTCTCGGCGCAACGCGGTGTGTTTTACATTATGAATGGCTCGCAGGAAGAACCTGAACTTCAACTCCTCGCCAGCTACGCCGGTCGCAATGGCACTGAGAACAAAATTAGTTTCAAACTAGGCGAAAGCTTGGTCGGACAGGCCGCTTTGCAAAAACAGCGGATTCTCTTGAACGATGTGCCGGCGGATTATACCCCGATCAGCTCCGGTCTCGGCGAATCACGGCCGGTTAATATCGTTGTTCTGCCGATTCTGTTCGAAGGCGAAGTGAAGGCGATTATGGAACTTTCCTCGCTTGATCGTTTTAATTCGACCCATCAGGCCTTTCTCGACCAGCTGACCGAAAGCATCGGTATTGTTCTGAACACGATCGAAGCAAACACCAGAACGGAAAACTTACTTGCTCAATCCCAATCGCTCGCGTCCGAACTTCAGAAAACCAACCAAGAACTTCAGGAAAAAGCGCGTTCCAACCTCGCGAAGGATCAATTCCTCGCCATGCTCAGTCACGAACTGCGCACACCGCTTACGCCGGTTATCGCCTCCGCCTTAGAGCTAGAGGGCGAACCGGGTTTGCCCCAGAATATCCAGGAATCACTCCAAATGATTCGTCGCAATGTGGAGCTGGAAGCGCGCCTCATCGACGACTTGCTCGACCTCACTCGCATCAGCAAGGGCAAGGTGCAGCTCAATTTCGAGGTGGTTGATGCTCACACGCTCTTGCAAAACGCCCTCGCTATTTACCAGACCGAGATCGATCGGAAACATCTGGCGCTCCGCCTCGACTTGGATGCCAAAGAAGTGCATCTCCGCGCCGATCCGGCCCGGCTCCAGCAGATTTTCTGGAACCTGATCAATAACGCCGTGAAATTCACCCCGAGCGGTGGACAAATCTCGATTTCAACCACTAACGATGCGACCGACCAACTGCGGGTTGAAATCGCGGACACTGGACTGGGGATTGAGCCCGAGTCGTTACCGAAAATTTTCGACGCATTCGAGCAAGCCACTCGCACACAGCTGGGAGGACTCGGTCTCGGCCTCGCCATCAGCAAGACCTTGGTTGAGGCGCATAAAGGAGTCATCACCGCCGAAAGCGCTGGGCGAAATCAGGGAACAAAATTTGTTCTGACCTTCCCCACCTGCGAAAAACCCGATGCCGCTGCGGCGCCAGCCATTTTACCCAGGACTCCGCATCGTCACGCCCTGCGAATCCTACTGGTGGAGGATCATGAAGATACCAATCGCTCCCTCACGAGATTACTCCAGCGTCGCGGTTACGATGTGCAATCAGCCGTGAATCTCAAGTCCGCCCTGGAGCTGAGCGAGAAGCATCAATTCGATGTTCTCATCAGCGATATCGGACTGCCGGACGGCAGCGGAATCGATCTGATGCAAAAGCTCAATTCGGAACGGCCGGTTTTCGGGATTGCTCTCACCGGTTTTGGAATGGAAGACGATATCCGCAAAACTCGCGAAGCCGGATTCAAACATCATCTGGTGAAGCCGATCGACTTGACGAAGCTCGATTTACTGATTCAAGAAAGCGCCGCAGCCTCTGAGCCCGCCTGAAGAGAGCGCCTTCCTTTGCCAGTAGCGCACATCAGCCGCGCTCGGAACTATTTTTTCTTCGGCTCGATCTTGCGATACAGCGTCGCCATGCTGATCCCTAGCATGGCAGCCGCTTTTTCGCGTGAATCGTCGCAATGTTGCAGCGTTGCTTCAATGTAATTGCGCTCTTGCTGCTGCACAAAATCATCCAACGGTTGGCCGACCGGCATGCTCGACAATACCTGATCGGCTTTATCGCCCTTGGCGTGACTGACAATGTGCGGCGGCAAATCACTCGCTAAAATCAAATCATTCTCGCACAACGCACACGCGCGCTCGATCGCGTTCTCCAATTCGCGCACGTTCCCGGGATAATTGTAGTGACACAAAATATCGACCGCCTCGGCGTCGATCTTCTTCGGCTCGCCGCCGGTCGCGCTCGCTTGCTTTTGCAGAAAATGATTCACCAGCAGCGGCACATCTTCTAAACGCTCGCGCAATGCCGGCAGCTCAATTGGAATCACCGCCAGGCGATAATACAAATCCTCTCGAAATGTGCCGTCTTTGAGCTTGGGCTGCAGCGCCTCGTTCGTCGCGCCGACTACGCGCACATTAACGGGCGAACTTTTGTTGTCTCCGACCCGACGGACCTCGCGTTCCTGTAAAACGCGCAGAAGTTTCGTCTGCAACGCCGGCGCCATCGAATTCACTTCGTCGAGAAAGATTGTTCCCAGATTCGCTTCTTCAAACAGACCGCGCTTGTCCACCACCGCTCCGGTAAAAGACCCTTTCTTGTGACCGAACAATTCCGACTCGAGCAAATTTTCCGGCAGCGCGCTGCAATTGATCGCGACGAAAGGATGATGCTGCCGATTGCTGTTGAAATGAAGACCGCGCGCAACTAATTCCTTTCCCGTCCCGCTTTCGCCCATGATCAGAACGGTGCTGTCGGTGTCGGCGACTTTGCTGATTAAGTTGTAAACGCTCTGCATCTTTCCGCTCGTGCCGATGATGTTTTCGAATTTGTAACGGTTCTTCAGCTCTTTGCGCAGATAAACGTTCTCGCGCAGCGCCGCCTGGTAATCGAGCGCCCGCTGCACCGTTAGCTGCAGCTCGTCGATCTTAAACGGCTTGGTCACGTAATCGTACGCGCCCATCTTCATCGCTTCGACCGCGGTCTCGACCGTTCCGTAGGCGGTAATCAAAATCACCGCCGTTTGCCGATGATGCTCGCGCACGTGCCGGAGCACGTCGAACCCTGTCATCGTCTCCATCTTGATGTCGGCGATCACCACTTGCGGCGCGATGCTGTCCAGTTGCTCGACCGCTTTCGGCGCGGAATTGAACGGGAAAACCTGGTGGCCCTTTTCCCGACAGAGAGTGACGATGACTTCCACCATCGCGGGTTCGTCATCGATAATTACGATTTTAGCCATGGTAAATCTCAGCGCGGAGAATATTTCAGTTTTGAGAAAAAGAAAGCGGTTTTGAGAATTCCCGTGGCTTTGCCGATTTTCTGTTCACCTCTCCCTTTGCCAAAGGGAGAGAATCTAAGGTGAGGGATTGGCTTGTGTTTGGCCGCCAATCATCGCCCAACTTACAGGCCGATCGAAAGCGGTGATCTCGTCGAACATCGATGTCGATCTTGCAACCGGGATCGCGATCAAATCAGCGGCGAATCCTGACCGAATTTTGCCGAGCAAATTTTCCTGCCGTAACGCGCGCGCGCCATTGGTCGTTACCATCTTCAAAATTTCTTCCGGCGAAACATCCGGAAATTCTGTCTGAAATGCCCGCATTTCCGCAAACAAACTCAAATCTTCGTTGCTCGCCAAGCTGTCAGTTCCGAGACAAGTGGTGAATCCTAATTCGTGAAGTTTCCCGAACTGAAAAGACGAATGGCCAAAGTATTCGTGACTTCGGGGACAATGAACGATTTGAAATTTTGTTGCCGATCTTTTCAACAGATCGAAGTCGCTTTCAGTCAACTCGTTTAGATGAACGACCATCCGACCTTTTGTCATTCCGACTGAAGTAGAGGAATGGAGCGAGTGGGACGAGCGACATGGACGGCGTAGCCGCGAGGTAGCGGCGAGAGAGTCGGGAGACGAACGAGTGCAATCTCTTAATATCGCCGAAAAACGATGGAGTGGTGTCTCATTGCGGCAATCGTCCATCGGTCGCCCGATCTCTTGCATGAATTGGAAGAGCGGACCGGAAGCGTCGCGAAACATCGACATCTCCTCGCGCGATTCCGCCAGATGCGTCGTCAATAGAACATCTTCGCGCCGCGCAATTTCTTCGCAGTGCCGATACAAATTCGCCGAGGCCGTAAACAGCGCGTGCGGCGCGAGGCCCCAATATTCCGCTCCTTTCAATTGCGCGACCGCAAGATCGACAATCTCCCGGGCACGGCTCGGATCGCGCACGTCGATCAATTCGGCGAACCAGCAGGTTCGGATCGGAGATTCGATTCGCAAAATCAATTCCGGAAAAGCAGTCAGGTTCGCAATCGTGGTCGTGCCGAATCGCTTCGCTTCGGCAAATCCTTCGCCAATCGAGCGGACGTAATCGTCCGGCGAAAGTTTTGCTTTCTCGGCGTTGATGGCGCGGATCCAATCGGTGAACGATTTCTGCCGTGGGATTTTCCCGCGCAAACACGTGTAATCGAGATGAGAATGCGCGTTGATCAATCCTGGCAGCAACGCCTGCTCGCCAAGATCGACAATTTCCTGAGCCGAATGCCGCGCCGAGATCTCAGGAAATTTTTCAACCTCGGTAATCCGATCGCCCGAAACCGCGACCGCGCCGTTATCAATCGGTGGACCGTCCATTGTCACGACGACTCGCGCGCGAATAATCATTCGTCAGTTTCGCCTTTGACGATTTTGCGGCACTGCGCCACCAACAAATTGCACGCTTCCTGGCAAAGCAACGGGATCGCGCTTTCGCCGCGGCCGGTTTGATCGTGTGATGGTTCAAATTTCGCCGGCGGTAATTTTGCCGACGGAATCGTGCCGCGGCTATCCCGCTTCCACAAAATTGTTCGCAAACAGCCACCGTCCGATTTACAGAAATTTCCAACGACATCATCGATCTGTTCGTCCGAAATTTTCGCGGCGACTCGATACATCCCTGATTGTCGATCCAAGGTTTCGCGCAGAGAGGTCGCGTTCAGGCGATTTTCTGTCCATGCCGCGAGCATTGCCAATCTGCCGGGATAAAAATAATCCAGCGCGCGACGCAGTTCTCCAAGATCGACAAGTTCGAGTCGCCAGCCGTGGCGCAGATTCGGCGCGGTTTTCAGCGGCCGATAATTTCCGGCATCGTCGTATCGCGCGATCTCGAGTGCGTCACCTGACTGCCGAAAAATTTCCAGGCGAGTGCTCGGTTCATCCTCGCGATGACAAAGAACGAAGCCGCCGGTGCTCGTTCGTTGAATGAGAAGTTGACCGATCCGCCCGTTCTCGCTCAATACCGCGGCGAGCGCTTTTTCAAGTGGCATTGCGCCAGTCAGGCCAGACAATGCGCAATCAAGCCGGCCGCGCGCTCGAGAAATTGTTTATCTTCGTCTCCGAACGCCTTCGCTTTGTCACTTTCGGCGTCGAGCATGCCGACAATGTGACGGTGCTCGTTCCTCATCGGGACAATGATTTCGGACCGCGTGGTGTGAAATGTCGGCAGGTAGCGTTTATCTTTCCGAACGTCGCCAACTACGATCGGTTTGCCCGATTCCAGCGCCGCGCCGCATAAACCCTGGGTAATGGGAAAGCGCGGATAGGCCGGCGGCTCTTTCCCGGTGCCGGCCAGGATCACGAACTCGCTGTTCACGATTTTGTAGACGGCGATGAATCGATAGTCGCGCGCCGCCCGAATCATTTCCGCGACCTGTTTTAGACTTTTTTTGGTGCAGCCACTCGCGAGAACAAAACCACCGATGTCTTGGAGTTTTTTCAGCGTCTCAGCGTGCATAGATGGATGCAACGTCACGTTGCTAGGTCAGGAAAGATTGCGAGGCCGGGGCCGTGTGCAACTTTTCTTGAATCAATTCCGCGAGCCAATCGAATCGAACGCGGCCGCTTGTTCGACGATAATATCGGCCACCCGCGGATCGGTGCCGATCGAGCTCGCATAAAACAGCGAGCGGTTGTCGATCTGGTACGGGCCGCGACCGAAGACTTCATCCCCTTTTCGTTGCGGCCTAGATGTCGATCTTTTCCGCTGATCGACGGACTCGCCGTGGCCAGCTGCGGCGATTCCGAGCAAAACCGGAATGTCCTCGTAACTGTGGAGGCCGTCCGAAATAAAGAACGGTACCACCACCACGTTCGGAGTGCTTGTCAGCACTTTCCAATCGGAAACGAGAGGGAATTCCTCCATGTAAACGTTGAGCACATTCGCGTATCGCCCAAGCGCTCGGATTCTTTCCGCTTCCCGTTTCGCTGCGACCGCGCTGTTTTCGTTCAAGTCCGTCCCGTGCGCCACGATCAAAAAGCTGGTTTTGTCTTCCGGAATGCCTGGTGCAATGTCACGCGCTCGCTGCACCAACAATTCGGTCATCAGCGGATGGTTCCCGACCGGCTTGCCATAGTTCCAGGTTTGTCCATTCGCGCGTTTCGTAATTCGTCCGTTCAACTCGAGTTCGCGCGGAATTACCGTCTGCGTGAAATAACCTTCACTGATGAAGTTCGGGACGACGTAAACGTTTTTGATTATGTCAGGATCAAAAAGAAAGATCGCATCGCGCAAGCTCGGTTCTTCTTTCCAAAACGCGCACGCCACATCACCGAAAATATTTCGGCGCCGGATTTCGGCCGCATGTGCCAGCGTCGGCGCGCTCGAATCCGGATTCACCGTCGAGCCATGACCGACGATCAGAAGTCCGCTATCGGATCCCGAAATCACATTGAACGTTCAACGTTGAAAGTTTACTTTTCAAATCGATGCGGTTTCGCACCTACAAGAACACCGATCTGACCGTCAGCGAAGTCGGTTTCGGTCTCTGGACAATCTCCACCGGCTGGTGGGGAAATTTTACGGGGGGCGAAGCGATCGCGCTCATGCACAAGGCGTTCGATCTCGGAATTACTCTTTTTGACGCGGCGGACACTTATGGCAACGGATTAAGCGAGGAGCTGATCGCTAAGGCGTTCCCAAAAAAGCGCG
This sequence comes from Chthoniobacterales bacterium, assembly GCA_035603575.1. Lineage (GTDB taxonomy): Bacteria > Verrucomicrobiota > Verrucomicrobiia > Chthoniobacterales > UBA10450 > AV40. The sequence goes on along the minus strand of DATNKD010000078.1, from coordinate 17,229 downwards.
ATGAAATTACGATCGCGACCAAGGTTGGCTACGATTTCGTCCATCACGGCGAAGCGCGCGGCCGCGGTCAGCGCGAGATCCCGCAGGATTTTTCGCCAGAAGCGATCGAACGAGCGACGGACGCGGCTTTGAAACGGTTGAAGACCGATCATGTCGATCTTCTCCAGCTTCACAACATCCGCATGGAACAGGTTTACGACGACGCGCTCTGGAAAACGCTCGAAAAACTAAAGTCGTCCGGAAAAGTTCGTTACTACGGCATCGCGCTCGGGCCGGCGATCGGTTGGCTTTACGAAGGGATGAATTGCATTCGCGAACGCGACATCACCAGCTTGCAGCACATCTACAACATGCTGGAACAACATCCCGGTCACGCGCTCCATGAGGCCGCGACTGAGGCCGGCAAAGACACAATGTTTCTAATTCGCGTGACGCATTCGTCCGGAATGCTCGAGGGTAAATACACTGCCGACACGGTTTTTTCCCCGACCGATCATCGCAGCCATCGTCCGCGGAGCTGGCTGCTCAACGGCATCAAGAAGATCGACAAGCTGCGTTTTCTTGAAAATTCTAACCGCACTCTTGGTCAGGCGGCGTTGCTTTGGTTGCTGGCGGACAATCGCGTGGCTTCGACGTTGCCGAACATTTACAACGAAGAACAGCTGATCGAATTCGCGAAAGCGCCCGAATGCCCGCCGCTGACTTCAGACGACCTGGCCAAGCTCGACAATCTCCATTCGCAAAACTTCGGTGTCGAAGAAGAACCGCCGAAATTCAAAGGAACGATGGAGCTGCCGAAAGAAACGGCGGCGGCTTAGTCCGAGGCATCTTCTTCGACCGGTTGAGCGCGGCGAACCTGTTGAGTTGATTCGCGCGTGCCGCGCTTATTCGCGGCCGAGCCTTTGTAAATTTCCTGAAAGACGTCGGCGATCATCGGGGCGGCGGTCGTGCCGCCGTGGACTTTGCTGCCAACGTCGCCTTCGTAAACCGCGGCGAAGGCGTACTTCGGTTCTTCCGCCGGCAAAAATCCGGCGAACCAGGCCGCGGTGCGTTCTTTGTTTTTCGGCCCCCACTGCGCGGTCCCGGTTTTCCCAGCAACTTCGACGCCGTCCAACTGCGCTTCGTGGCCGGTGCCATTCGGTCCGTTGACCACTTCGATCATCCCAGTACGAACTTCCTCCATCGTTGCCGCGGAAACGTCGAGCGAACGTTTTTCACGCAACTGATAAGCAGTTACGATTTCGTGATCGACCGACTGCACCTGACGCACGAGTCGCGTTTGATAAAACCGGCCGCCGTTCCCGACAATCGCCATCGCTTGCGCCATTTGCAGCGGCGTCACCTGCGTATCGCCCTGACCGATCGACAAATTCGCAATGTCGCCATTGAGCAATTTCCGGCCGTGGGTTGCTTTCATGTATTCGTCGTTCGGAATGCGTCCCTCCGCTTCGCCGCGCAACGGAATCCCGCACTTCGCGCCGAAACCGAGCTTGAGCGCCCATTCAATGATCGGTTCCGCGCCGGTCTTAATGCCGACCTGATAAAACCACGTGTCGCATGACTGAGTAAGCGCCTGCACAAAATTGAGCGCGCCTTGATCGCCCTTTTTCCAATTGTGAAAGGTGAGGTTGCCAATCTGAATTCCGGGGACGCATTGATAGAGATCGTTCGGACGAACTGCGGCGGTCTCAAGCGCGGCAATTCCAACTGCGACCTTGAAAGTCGAGCCCGGCGGATAAGCCGAACGAAAAGCACGCGCCAAAAGTGGAATATCCGGATCGTCCTGTAATTGTTTGAATTTTTCTGCCGAGATGGACGGAACAAAAAGATTCGGATCGTAAGTCGGCCACGACGCCATCGCGAGAATGTCGCCGTCAGTTGGATCGACAATCACGATCGCACCGCGCTTGGCTTTGGACTCGAGCGCTTTTTCAGCGAGTTGCTGCAGCCGCAAATCCAAAGTCGTAATGACGTTGTTTCCGGGCACCGCCGCTTTGATCAGCTTCTCGGATGTTTTGCGGCCGTCTTTATCGAACGTCAGCTTGTATTCGCCGTGCTTGCCGGTGAGCATTTCGTTGAACGTTTGTTCGAGCCCGTCGCGCCCCTCCGTTTCCGGCCAAAGCGTTTCATGATTGTCGATGATGCCGTCGAGATTGCGGCCTGTCTTTCCCGTGTAACCGATGATTTGGCCGGCGACTTTTCCGTTTAGATAAGTCCGCACATAAATCGGACGCGCGACCAGAGAATCCTTCGCTCGGTCTTTCACCGCTTCGTATTCTGATTTGGTGAGATTTTGCGCGATTTCCAACGGAAGAATTCCGCGGTTGTGATAATGACGAAGGATCGCGTCGTCGGAGATTTTGATCGAGCGACCGATTAACTTCGCCGCCTTGTCGATCTGTTCCCGGGCAAAGCCGAGCGCTTTCGCATCCGTAAAATCGAGCGGCGTCGGAAAACCGATCGCAAGATTGTAGCTAAGCTTGTTTTGGGCGAGCGGCAGGCCGGTGCGGTCCGTGATTTGCCCGCGCGGCGCAGGAATATCGAGCACGTAAGTGCGAGCGAGCTTCTGCGTTTCAAATGTCGGAATGATGGTTTCCTCGTCGCTTGTCACCGACGCACTCGGCGTAGCAGTCGGTTGCAAGCTCTGGGCAAAAACCAAAGCCGGCAAAAAAGTGGCGATGAAAACCACGTGCGCAGACTTCATGGCAAGATCGACATCTTCCTTTGCCAAAGGCTTGCGTCAATGCCGCTCCAGAAAGCGATGCACTTCTTCGGCCAGTTTTGGTCCGATGCCTTCAGTGGCCGCGATTTGATCGACGCTCGCTTTGCGCAAACGATTGACCGAACCAAATTTTCGCAGGAGCAGGTTCTTCCGGTTCTGACTCACGCCGGGACAATCGTCCAGAATGCTTTCGTCGATTCGTTTCTTGAGCAGGAGTTGATGGTAAGCATTCGCGAAGCGATGCGCTTCGTCGCGGATTCGCTGAAGCAAATGCAAGGCGCCCGAATCTGCCGGCAGTTGCAACGGCATTGCGCGGCCCGGCCGGTAAATCTCCTCATGCTCTTTCGCCAAACCGATGATCGGCAAATCGTGCAGTCCCAGCCTCTGCAACTCCCGACACGCTGACGAGAGTTGTCCTTTGCCACCATCGACAATAATCAAGTCCGGCAAACGAACCGCCACAAACTCGCGCTCGTTTTTATCCGATGCGCGATCTAGTGCGTCTGCCGGATTTTCCTGTGAAAACTCCGCGACGTCCGGATTTTTTTCGCACGCTTCGAGAAGCACGCGCGAATAACGCCTCCTGACGACTTCGGCCATGCTCGCGAAATCATCCTGACCTTCGACAGTCCGGACGCGATATCGCCGGTAACAATCCTTGTCCGGTACGCCGCCGCGAAAACAGACCATCGAGGCGACCACGTGTGTCGTGGAAATGTTCGAGATGTCGAAACACTCCATCACCTGCGGCAATCGCGGAAGCTGCAACGCGTCACCGAGGGCCTGAACATCGGCTAACGGATCGATCGCGCTTGGGAGCGTCCCGCGGGTGAAGCGCCGCAGCTGCCTGGTCGTTTGCCGCACATCGTCGATCATATTCCGCAGCTCGGCCGCTTTCTCGAATTCCATTTTCCCAGCCGCTTTGCGCATCTGCTCGTCCAAAACGTCGATCATTTCGCGCGAGTGCCCTTCCAGAAATTCGCAGGCCTGTGCGGCGCGCTCCCGATATTGCTCGGCCGTAATTTCGCTCAGTCGCACCGGCACCTGATAAGTCGAAGATTTTAGTTCGCGTTCCGTCGGCGCGCCGCGGCCAAACGTGAGCACGCCAAATTTTTTCCGCATCAAATTCAAGGTTTGCCGCAACGCGCCGGCGTCCGCGTAGGGTCCGAAGTAACGCGCGGTGTCGTTTTTCTTGAAACGCGTCAATCGAAAACGCGGCCATTGCTCCGACATGTCGATCTTGACCAGCAAAAATCGTTTGTCGTCACGAAACGAAATGTTGTAACGGGGCCGGTATTCCTTGATCAGCTTGCCCTCGAGCAAAACCGACTCGGCTTCGCTGCGGACGATATGCGTTTCGAAATCCCAGGTCGCCTCCAGCATGGCGCGCGTTTTCAAATCGGCCTGCGCCAGCTTCGACGGAAGAAAATACGAGCTGACCCGCTTCCGCAGGTCGCGCGCTTTGCCGACGTAAATGACACGATTAAAACGGTCACGCATCAGGTATACACCCGGCTTATGCGGCACTTCGTGCACCTTCTTTTGCAGATCTGGTTTTTCTTTAGTTGAAACAGCCATCAAGTCGGCCGGCAATGTACGTGCCGTAGTTAAGATGGACAATTAGCCGCAGGGAAAATTTTACGCTGGCCGACGCCGCGGGAGCGCGGACTGAACCATCATCAGTTCGCTCACGTTTTCCGGCGTGAGCAAACCGACCAATCGTTTCATGCTGTCAAGGACCGGCACCGCGGGACAATTGCATTCTTGCATGATTCGAAATGCTTCTTCGAACCGCGTCCCCGTCGTCACAGTCGGAATGTCGCGGCGCATGACATCGCCTACCCGAATGGCTGGATTATTTTTGCGCAACGCAGCGATCAAATCGTGACGGGTTAGAATTCCCGCGACGTTGCCGGCTTCATCGAGCACCGGAAAATCGTGTTGCGAAGTGGCGAGCAATGCGTCGACCGCTTCCTCCAAGGTCGCGCTCTCCGGAAGCGAACGAAATTCGCGCACCATTGCGCTCGAAACTGGAAACCGCCGCGAAACGTCGCGCATTTGGGCAAGCGCAGCTTCCTGCGACGCGCCGATGTAAACGAAGAACGCGATAAAAATTAAGAACGGATTGGGATTGAAAATGCCCGGAATGCCGAAGAGGCCGATAATTCCAAAAAAGAAAGCAAACGCCTGCCCAACTGTCGCCGCGACTTGGGTCGCTCGCGCATAGCTCAAGCGCGTCGCGAGCAACGCACGCAAGACACGGCCGCCGTCCATCGGAAAGGCTGGAATCAAGTTAAACAAGAGCAGCCAAACGTTGAGCTTGAAGAGATTCACGACCAAATCGCCGCTTTGAAGGGAACCACCTAATTCGGCCCCGCCCCGCGATGCGATGACCACAAAAAGAGAGAGAGCGATAATAGCGGTCACCGCGGGGCCAGCCGCAGCAATGACCAGCTCTTGTTTTGGTTCTTCCGGGATTCGTTCGAGCCGCGCGACACCGCCGATTGGTAGCAGTGTGATGTCTGGCGTGTTGATCCCATAACCTTTGGCCGCAAGAGCATGTCCGAATTCGTGCAGCACCACGCACAAGAACAAGAGCAGCACAAAAACCACGGCGCTGGCAGAACCAAGGGCGATCCAGCCAATCAGCAGCAGAAACGTGATGTGGATGCGCAATTGGATGCCGGCGATGCGAATTATGGGAAGTGACCAGCTCATGAATTGAATCTCGTTCCGTTTTAAATCGCACGCCAGCGGTGTTGAAGACGCCGCCGTAATTATTAAGACTCAGATGAAATGGAAGTTGTCGATGTGGCGATTGTCGGCGGCGGGCCGGCTGGTTCGACCTGCGCGGCGTTTTGCGCGGCCGCGGGATTACGAACCTTAGTTCTGGAGCGCGAAAAGTTCCCGCGCGAAAAAGTTTGCGGCGATTGCCTCAACCCGGCCTGCTGGCCGGTCCTGGAACGGCTCGAACTAGCCGAACAGGTCCGGAATTGCCCGACCGCGCGCCTCGATGCCGTGGAGTTTATTGCCATTGGCGGCGAAAAACTGCGGGTGGAGCTTGCGCACCGCGACCGCGACATGATTTCGATCAAGCGTAGTCTGTTCGATCATCTTCTTCTTAACCGCGCGCGCACACACGGCGCGGAAATTCGCGAGGAAGCAACCCTGATCGCGCTCGATCGGACCGCCGCCAAAAATTGGAAGATCGACATCGTTCGAGAAACATTCGCCGCCCAAATTGTAGTCGGAGCTGACGGACGCAATTCGACCGTGGCGCGGTTGCGCAACCTCCTGCCGCGTCCCGAGCGCGAACGCGTTGCGTTACAAGCGCACATTCCGCTACCGAAAGGTTTTGGAAACCGAATCGTGCTGCAATTTCTGCCGGAAGGTTATTCCGGCCAGGCGCCGGTGAACGATCGCGAACTGAATCTCTGCCTGGTCGGAACACCGCCAACGATTTCGTCGTTGCGAACGTGGGCCGAACAACAATTCAATCTCCCGGCCGATCAACCGTGGCGCACGATCACACCGCTGACGCGCGCGCCGGTCTCAGCCGCACACGAAAATTTGTTCTTCATCGGCGATGCCGCGCGTGTGGTCGAACCGTTCACCGGCGAAGGAATTTATTACGCGCTGCGATCGGGCGAACTCGCTGCCCAGGCGATCATAAAAATCCTCCGTGACGAAGATCGACAATCTGCGCTCCGCCAATTTGTCCGCGCCCATCGCGCGATGTATCGCGGGCGACTTTGGATCAATCGACTCGCCCGGAGCGCGGTGTTGTCGCCGAAATTTGCATCGTCATTTCTGCGCGTCGCGCGATTCAGCCCAGCGATCCTGCAATTGCTAACGACAAAAATCGTCAGGCCGAATTAAGCATCCGCGCTGCTTTGACGGTGTTCGACATCAACATTGCGATTGTCATCGGCCCGACTCCGCCTGGCACTGGCGTGATCGCTTTCACTTTCGGCGCAACTTCGTCAAACGCGACGTCGCCGACCAGTCGATATCCGCGTTCGTTGGTTTTGTCTTCCACGCGATTGATTCCAACATCGACTACGACGGCGCCGTCGCGAACGTGGTCGGCTTTGACGAAGTGCGCGCGACCGATTGCGGCAATCAGGATGTCGGCCGAACGCGTGACCCGGTCGAGATTTTTGCTCCGCGAATGTGCAACGGTCACGGTCGCATCGCCGCCTTTGGCTTTTTGCATGAGCAAAAGGGCAACCGGCTTTCCAACGATCATGCTGCGACCCAGAACCACGACGTGCGCGCCGTCGATGTCGATCTTGCTTTCGATCAGGAGTCGTTGCACCCCAAGCGGCGTGCACGGAACGAAGCCGGTTCGATCGCCCATCGCCAGCTTGGCCACATTGAGTGGATGAAAACCGTCCACATCTTTGCGCGGATCGATCGAGCGCACGATCACAGCTTCATCGATCTGTTTCGGCGGCGGCGATTGAACAAGAATTCCATGGATCTTGGGATCGAGATTCAATTCTTCGACTCGCGCGAGTAATTCGCTCTGCGTGGTCGAAGCCGGGAGCTCGAGCTTGACCGAATGCAAAGCAAGCTCGCGGCTCATTTTGTCTTTTGAACGCACGTAGGCTCGCGACGCTGGATTATCTCCAACGAGAACAACCGCAAGTCCCGGCGTAATGCCCTTTGATTTCAGTTCGGCAATCTGAACGCGAAGATCGATATAAACTTTTCCGGCGATTGCGCGGCCGTCGATCAGATTTCCCATGGGGGCGAACTTAGATGAGTCAGCGGCGCTCAACCAGCGACATCATCGCATTTTGGAGACGGAGCCGCTCGTTTTCGAATTGTTCAGGCGTCGACGTCGATCCTATCTGCTGGCGCTCGCCAATGATGACGCGCACTTTAGCAAATGGTCGCGGAATGATGAACCGGTCCCAACTTTTCACCCGCCAGCAACTCGAATATTCCATGTTGACCGGAACGACCGGGGCTCCGGTTCTTTGCGCGAGAAAGATAATGCCCGGTCCGAGCTCATAAACGGGACCGCGCGGACCATCCGGCGTCAGGAGAACGTCGCGACCGGACGCAAGGATTTCGCTCAACTCGAGAAGCGCGGTGGCGCCCATTCGTGAGCTCGACCCGCGCACCACGTCAAATCCGAAACGTTGAGTCACGTCCGCGATGAGATCTCCGTCACGACTCGCACTGATTAGTCCGGCGCCCGGTCGATCCGGAAAAAATTTCTTAAGGACAAATGAAATCAGCAGGAGCCGATTATGCCAGAGCGCGGCAATGTAGTTTCCCGCCACTGGTTTTCCTAAAACGCTCGCGCGGTCGTCGATTTCGTAACGGAGCGTGCGCGCCCAAACCTGGAGCAAATAAAATCCAAACGCGATCAGCCATCGCGCGCGCCAGCCCTCGATCTTCAAGGTTTCTTACGTGCGCCGCGGTGCGGAGTTTGATCGGCCCAGCGAAATGCGCGCGAGCTGGGCAAGCCGATTTGATCGAGAATCCGCCAGACGACGGTGTCGACCAGATCGACAAGTGAAGTTGGGCGGCTGTAAAATGAAGGAATCGCCGGTAGTACGATCGCGCCCGCTTCCAGCAGCGTGACGATGTTGCGCGCGTGAATCAAATTCCAAGGCGTTTCGCGCGGCACAACGATGAATTTGCGTCGCTCCTTCAAAAAAACATCGGCCGCGCGCAAAAGTGCAGTGTCGCTCGAGCCGGCCGCGATCCGACCGAGCGTTGCCATCGAGCACGGAACGATCACCATGGCATCAAATCGCGCCGAGCCGCTGACGAACGGAACATTGAGATCGTTCTCGCCGTGTTGCGTGATCGATTTTGGAATTTTGAAAGAGCCAAGCTCCTGTTTCGCGACTTGTTTGGCGTGACCGCTCAGGACGAGATGAATCTCGTGCGCGGCCGTATCGATCTGCTCTAGTAGTCGTTGCAAATAGATCGAACCGCTGGCGCCAGTGGCGGCGATGACAAGTTTCATCGGCGAAGAGTTTGAATTTAATCGGTTAAGGGGGCAATAAGATACACGATGGTTAAGAAACTGTTACACACGCGCTACCGGGTGAAGGATCTGGAGAAGACGGTGGCGTTTTACAAAGACGTTCTCGGGCTGCAAGAAACCCGGCGTCATACATCCGGCCGCGGATCGCAGCTGGTTTTTTTCAAGGCGCCCGAAAGTGAAGAAGAAATCGAGCTCTGCAAATTCGACGAGAGCGGCCCGGTGATCGTCGGTCCGGATCTGACTCATCTCGCATTTGAAGTGGACGATCTGGAAAAATTCGCGCGCGAAGCCGCGGCGAAAGGTTATCCGCTCTCCGATGGTCCGCACAAAACTTCCGGCGGCAGCGCGATCGCCTTTATCGATGCGCCGGAAGGGTACGAAATTGAACTAATCCAGCGCGGCAAGGATTTGTAACCCCCGCTTGCGCGGGTTGAATCTTTATCGCTAATTTGCCGCCCATGAAGCGCTGGTCTCGTGCCGGGTTCTTTTGTGTAGTTGGGCTTGCCCTTCTCTGCCTTGCCGCCGCGCCGACGACGATTTCGCCGGATGAGAATCCTAACGAGGTTCGGCCCACCGGCGTGCCACACAGGCACCACTCGAAGGCGAAATCGTCGGCGACCGCGGATTCGGATTCAGACGAAAACCCGAGCACAACTCCGCGGCCGAAACGGACCCATCGCGCGACGGCAAAAAAACATCGCGAAGATGAGGAGGCGGTCACCCAAACCGTGCCGGGCTCTATTCCGAAGACCAGCGCGAGTTCGGTCATTGTGATCAATGTCAGTAATGGCCAAGTGCTCTACGAAAAAAATCCGGACCAAGTCCGAGCGCCTGCGAGTACGACCAAGTTACTAACTGGACTGATCGTGGCTGAGAACGGCTACTTGGATCGGCCGGTGACGGTGGCGCAGGTCGACACTTTCGCGGAACCGGTAAAACTAAATATTAAACCCGGGGATATTTATCAGCGGATCGATCTCCTGCGCGCGTTGCTCGTAAAAAGCCCCAATGACGTTGCGCGTTGTTTGGCGCGGGACAACGCCGGCGGCATCGAAGCGTTTGCCGAAAAAATGAACCAGCGCGCGTTCGCGCTCGGGGCGACGCATTCACATTTCGTAAACCCGAATGGATTGCCGGACGCGAGGCAATATTCAACCGCCCGCGACTTGTCGACGATCGCGCGGGTGGCCTACGCGAACCCGACGATTCGTTCGATCGTCTGCCTGCGGCAGCTGGTATTCCGCTTTGCCAACGGCCGAACGCGTGAATTGGAAAACACCAACCAACTTTTGAAGCGATTGCCCTACTGCAACGGGATGAAGACGGGTTATACCGAGGCCGCTGGGAAATGTTTGATCGCGAGCGGTTCGCGGCCAGGCAAAGACATCATTGTGGTCGTGCTCGGTGATAGCCACTCCGGAGTCTGGCGCGACGCAGGCGCGCTCCTCGCTTGGGCTCTTTGGAATCCATCGGCCGGATGAGCGACATCTACGCGCGGCAACTTGAAGCTCTGCGCGCGGGATCGTTAGATCGACATCTACGCGAAATATCCAGCCCGCAGGGAACGACTGTCGATCTTGACGGCAAACGGCTGATCAACTTTTCCTCGAACGACTATCTCGGATTGGCGAATGATCCGCAGTTGCGCGAGCCAGCAACGAAAGCGATTGCGGAATTTGGTGTAGGCGCGGGCGCGTCTCGATTGATTAGCGGAACGCAGTCGCCACATGTTCGTCTCGAAACCGCACTCGCGAAATGGAAGGGAACGGAAGCGGCGCTCTGTTTCAGCAGCGGTTACGCAGCTGCGCTCGGAACAATTCCGGCGCTCGTCGACAAAAACGACGTCATCATTCTCGACAAATTGTGTCACGCATCGCTCATCGACGGTGCGAAGCTCAGCGGTGCGACCCTGCGTGTTTTTCCCCACAATCATCTTGGCAAACTAAAGAGCCATCTTGAATGGGCACGCCAAAAAAATTCCGACGCACGCATTCTGATTATCACTGAATCCGTTTTTTCAATGGATGGCGATCGCGCGCCGTTGCCGGAAATTGTTAAACTTAAAAAAGAGTTCGGCGCCCAATTATTTCTCGATGAAGCGCACGCTGTTGGCGTGATTGGGCCGGATGGGCGAGGCCTGGCAGTCGAGGAAAACTTGAGCCCGGAGGTCGATGTTCACATGGGAACACTCAGCAAAGCGCTCGGCGTGAGCGGCGGTTATATTTGCGGATCGCGAAACATGACGGAGTGGCTCATTAACCGGGCCCGCTCGTTTATTTTTTCGACCGCACCGCCGGCGGCGTTGGCTGCAGCAGCGAAGGCGGGGGTCGATTTTCTTTCATCGACCGAAGGAAAGAAACGGCGGCAACGGCTCTGGCGTAACATCGACATCCTGGCGGAAGAGCTTTCGATTCAACCAGCCAGCGCGATTGTTCCATGGATTATTGGTGACGAGAAGGCGGCCCTGACCGCGGCGCGAAACCTTCAAGACAACGGATTTCTTGTCCCGGCGATCCGTTATCCGACGGTGCCTAAAGGCGCGGCGCGATTCCGGATCACCGTTTCAGCGGCACACGAAGATGAGCAACTGCAATCCCTGGCGGCTGCGATAAAGCGGATCGCGAAGAAGAGACTACGGTAAAACCCTGCTTCGCGCTTACGGCGTGCGCGAGGATGCCCAGTAGCGGAGCAACGGACTCGGCATTAGCGCCGGATTCTGATCGACCGTGGCGGGAGCATCGGCCGGAACATCTTCTGGACCTTCGGCCGGAGGCGCCGGCTCTTCACCGATCGCGCCTGGCTCGGTCGCATTGCTGGCGTACTTGGCCATGAGACGCTGCTCGAGCGTTTGGTTGGTGGCCGTCGTCTGAGAAGTGGTCGAACAAGCTGGGAGTAATGCGAGGCTGAGCAGGCAGAATGCGATTTCGATTTTCATTGGGCTGTAATGAAAGTGATTACAGGCGACGCGTTTATAATTACTATAATCAGCTCGCGGATGGCAAGAACTTTTTTACCTCAAAAACCGGCCTAAAATCGGCCGAAGCCTCTCTGCCGTCGCCTTCGGCCACAGCTTCTGTTCCGTCACCAATGCGTTGTCGAGCGACCGATGATCGGCCCAGTCCGGCTTAACCGGAATTCGCGGGATCGCTTCGACCAAAACTTTCTTGGCGGCCTCGGCATTCGCGGTCAGATGGCCAAATACCGTCTGCGCCGATACCGGCTCCTCTTCCGCCTTCCAACAATCGTAATCGGTGATCATTGCCATCGTGGCCAGGGCGATTTCCGCTTCCCGCGCCAATTTTGCTTCCGCCAAATTGGTCATTCCGATCACGTCAAAGCCGTTACGCCGATTTAATTCGGACTCAGCCCGCGTCGAAAAAGCCGGGCCGTCCATGTTCACATACGTGCCCCCGTTGTGAACGGTGACGCGGACCTTTTTTGCTGATTCGGCCAGCAGATTACGCAACTGGAGGCTTATTGGTTCCGCAAAAGAAATGTGCGCGACAATTCCTTCCCCAAAAAAAGTGTGGCAGGCGCGCAAACTCGTGCGGTCGTAAAATTGCGACGGGAGTAAAATATCGCGCGGTTTATATTTCTCCTGCAAACTGCCTACGGCGGTGACCGCGATGATCCAGCGGACGTTCAGCGAACGGAGGGCATAAATATTGGCGCGGTGATTCAGCTCGTGTGGGAGAATCCGATGGCCCCGACCGTGCCGCGACAAAAAATAAACCTGTCGGCCGCTGATGTTGCCGCCGATCAGCGCGTCGGACGGTGAACCAAACGGTGTCTCAATCTTTCGCTCGGTGGCATCGCGTAACTGCTCCATCTGGTACAAACCGCTCCCGCCAATGATGCCGATCGCCGGAGTCCCGTCTTTCATTTTGCGCTGCGATTAAATCTGAAAGATTGACGAGTTGGAAAGCGTATAATCGGAATGAAACAAATTCGCCGACTGCTCAAAATTTTCGCGCTATTAGGTTTCCTATTTTTCGGATCTTGCGAATCCTACGTGTCCACCGGCAGCGCCGGTGCCGCCCGATTCGCCCAAGCCCCGACGGATCGGCCTGGTCTCGGCACAAAATGGGGCGAAAGGCGCACATCGCGTGTTGGCTACGCCAGTTTCCGTCGCGCGGACTCGACTCATCCGCTGGCGACAGCCGCGATTTACTACAATGACGACGCCGGGATTCGAGCGATGGCCGGCGCGGTGGCGCGGCAGCGGCGCTGGCCTTTGTTGCCGGTGCCGACAGAAACCTTGATTTCAGTTGGTCTCAAAGACCAGAGCGGGCGTTTTCTTCCCGGCCTGATCGTGGACGACCGCTGGTTTGTTGTTGGGGAGGAAGGTCGTCGTTACTCAATCATAGTCCGGAACAAAACGAATCTGCGCCTTGAAATTGTTTTGTCTGTCGATGGACTCGATGTCCTGGACGGACGCAAAGCCTCGTTGCGAAAACCCGGCTATGTTATGGCGCCAAAGTCGCAATTGAAAGTTGAAGGCTTTCGTCAAAGCACTGAGGCGGTTGCGGCCTTTCGGTTCGGTCCGGTTCGCGAATCCTACGCCGCCGAGAAATATCGCAACACCCAAAACGTCGGAGTCGTCGGCGTAGCTGTGTTCAATGAATTCGGGACGAATCCGTGGACCGGCGAAGAAGTGCGAAAACGGTTGAACGCAAATCCATTCCCCGGACGCTTCGCCACGCCACCGTAAGATCGACATCGTAGTAAAGCCGTAGCGCGGCGCGCGCGCTCGTGTATTATTTCGCCCGCCCGATGCCCAAGTTTTTCATTAAGACCTACGGCTGTCAGATGAACGAACGCGATTCGGAACAAGTCGCGCATTCGCTCATCGTTCGTGGCTATGAACGCGCCGAGAGCGAGTTGGAAGCGGACGTCGTGCTCCTGAACACCTGCAGCGTTCGCGATATGGCCGACCAAAAGGCGCTCGGTAAAATGGGAATGCTCGGTCGCATGGCCAAGGAGCGGCCGCACGTTGTTTTTGGTTTTCTTGGCTGCATGGCACAAGCGCGGGGCGCGTCGCTTCTCAAAAATCTGCCGCATGTCGATCTTGTCGTTGGAACGCAAAAGTTTCATCGCGTCGCCGATTACGTCGATCACGCGCTCGAAACAAAACGTTATCGCGCAATGGACGATCCGCGCTTCTCGATCGTCGACGTCGACGAGGAACCGGGATCGCAATCCACCATTCGGCATCAACAACTCGCGCCGAAACAGGCGACCGCCTTTGCCTCGATCATGCAAGGCTGCAACATGCACTGCACATTTTGCATCGTGCCCCAGACCCGCGGCGCTGAGCGTAGCCGTTCGATTGAGGAAATTGTCGCCGAAGGCCGCGAGCTTGTTTCACGCGGTGTGAAAGAAGTGACGTTGCTCGGTCAAATCGTAAACCTCTACGGCCGCCACGAATTTCCGAAGATCGACAACAAGAGTCCGTTTGTGCAATTGCTCGATGCAGTCCACGAAATCGACGGCTTGCAGCGCCTTCGTTTCACCTCGCCGCACCCGATCGGATTCCGCGCAGATTTGATCGACGCCTACCGGCGTTTGCCAAAACTGGCCGATCACCTCCATCTGCCGGTGCAATCGGGCTCGAACAGAATTTTGAAAGCGATGCACCGCACTTACACCGCCGAGAAATATGTCGATCTTGTCCGGCAGGTCCGCGATGCGCGAAAGGGAACTGCGATCACGACCGACATCATCGTCGGATTTCCGGGTGAAACGGAAGATGATTACAAACAGACACGCGCTTTGGTCGAAGAAATCGAATTCGATAATGCCTTCTTGTTTCGTTATTCGCCCCGGCGCGATACGCCGGCGGCGGAAATGGCGGATCAAGTCGACGAAAGCATCAAGGAGCACCGCAATCACGAGTTGCTCGAGGTCGTAAACGAATCCGCGCGCCGCATTAACGAACGTCTGGTCGGCCGAACCTTGGAAGTGCTGTGCGAAGGGCCGAGTAAAACCAACCCGTGGCGGCTGATGGGACGCACTCGCACAAACAAAATCGTATTATTCGAAGGCGCCGATGATCTCGTCGGCACCCTTGTCGATGTTCAAATCGAACGCGCGACTGGATTTAGTCTCTACGGAACGCCGGTGCCAACCGAAGAGCGTGTCGCGACGATGGCCACATGATTTACGATTTAAATTTGCAAACCGCAGGAATGGTGGCGGGCTCGTTTCTCGTGCTTCTTACCCTGCCTGGCTTCTTCAAACCGGCCCTTATCCAAAATTGGCTGAAACGGTTCCCGCGCTCAGGCATCGCGGGAATTAGTCTTCTGACTCTGATTTTGGTTTGGTCTTTCTGGTTATTGGCCACGATGGAGATGGGTGAGTTCTCCAGTTTTCGCCGTCCGCTGATGATCGTGCTCCCGATCGGTTATGTGCTCGTGCTGCGATTCGTGGAAGAATTTCTCGCTGTTCGCGCGCTCGGTATTCTTTGCTTGCTCGCGGCCGAGCCTTTATTGGAGGCGGCATTCTTCCGTTACGAAACCAGCCGCTTGTTTGTGACCGTGCTCGCCTATTTGCTCATCGTGACTGGTCTTTTTTGGGTGACGATGCCGTACTTGCTACGCGACCAAATCAATTGGAGCGCGCACAGCAACACGCGCTGGCGAACCGTGCACAGTATCGCGGCGGGTTACGGGATCGCGATTCTCGCCTGCGCGTTCACGCAATATTAGTCTCGCGCATTGAAGCGCATTCTCGTTATCCGCGGCGGCGCGATCGGCGATTTCGTTCTCACTCTCCCGGCGCTCAAAGCGTTGCGCGAAGCGTATCCAGACGGGCATATCGAAATTCTCGGCTACAAACACATCGCAGTGCTCGCCGAGAACGGCTTTTATGCGCGGCGCGTCCGCTCGATTGAATCGGCGTTGTTGTCGAGATTTTTTGCCAAAGATGCAGACCTCCCGGCCGAACTCTCGAAATATTTCGCTGAGTTCGATCTCATCATCACCTATCTCTTCGATCCCGATTTGATTTTCGAAACGAATCTCCGGCGAAGCGGCGCGCAGAAGATTGTCCGCGGCCCGGCGAAGATCGAAAATTCTTCACACGCATCGCGCCAGTTGGCGCAGCCAATCAACGAGCTCGGTCTCTCAATTTCGGATTTTGCACCAAGACTTTACCCGTCGAGCGAAGACCGACATCGTGCGCGGGAATTCCTTGCCGAATTGGCGGCTCCGATTATTGCGTTTCATCCCGGAAGCGGCAGCGACAGGAAGAACTGGCCGCTGCAAAACTGGATTGAACTTGGAAATCATGTCCTCGGAAATTTCGCCGCTTCGCTCGTGATCGTTTCCGGTGAAGCGGACGAAGATCAAATCCGGCAGGTCGAATCGATCTGGCAAAATCCACGGGTTCGATTCGCAAAACATTTGCTGTTGCCAGATCTGGCGGCGGCGCTGGAAAATACGATCTTCGTTGGACACGACAGCGGCATCTCCCATTTGGCCGCGGCTGCGGGCGCAAACTGCATTTTGCTTTTCGGCCCGACTGATCCCGCAGTTTGGGCGCCGCCGAATGAAGACGTGCTCGTCATTCGCGCACCGAATGGAAACTTACGCCGTCTCGACGTCGATCTTGTCCGAGGCGCGCTCGATCAAGAGCTGATGCGCATCGGCATCAGCACGTAAAGAAACGGCGTCTGAATTTTCAAAACGCCTGGGCTCATCTCGTCGATCAGATCGAGAAACACTTCGTCCTCGGTTAGATTACGCAATGGCGCCATCAGAAACTCCGGATTGAACGCGATAGAAAAATCGCGGCCTTTGTATTGCACGGGGAGCGATTCCTTTGCTTCGCCGACTTCCGGAGTGTTGGCGGTGATGTCGATGTTGTTTTTAGCGAAGTTGAGCTTGATCGAATTCGATTTTTCGCTCGCCAAAAGCGACACCCGACGCAGCGAATTGAGAAACGTCTCGCGCTCGAGGGTTACGCGCTCCTTGGCTTCCCCTGGAATAACCTGTTTGTAATTTGGATAATTGCCTTCGATCAGTTTCGAGACGAGCAGCGTCTGGTTTAAATCGAAAGCGATCTGGCCGGTGGCCACGCTCACTTTCACGTCACCATCATCAGTCAGTAATCGCTGCAGTTCGGTGACGGCCTTGGTCGGAACAATGATGTCGGCTTCCTGGCTCCTCGGAATTTCCAGCTCGATATCGACCATCGCCAGGCGCCGCCCATCAGTGGCCACGAGTGTGAGTTTGTTCTCCTTCAAACTAAACAGGAGACCGTTAAGGACGTAGCGGGTTTCATCGGTCGAGATCGCGTAGGAAGTTCTGCGCAAACCGTCGCGCAAATCTTTCTGACGGATCGTGACCACCTTGGCGTCTTCAAATTTCGGAAGCGGCGGAAATTCTTCTTCCGGCAATCCAAGGATTTTGAAGAAGCTTTGCCCGCTCCGAATGGAAGCGGCGTTTTTTCCATCGACATCGATTTGGATTTCGCTCGAGGGAAGCTCGCGCACGAT